>NZ_PYNU01000010.1:0-117236 GCF_003026075.1 Photobacterium sp. GB-210
GAGAGTGGACGATACTTTTGAAAGTTAACCCTTAAAATAGTATGCCTTGATAGTATGGTAACTATTTATGAGTTACCAATATACAAGTAGTATTGTGCCATTAGTACATTTTTAGTGGTTACAATTGCCAGTCGGCATTTTCAGATCTATCACCCAGACTGGCAGCCCAAGTGACTTTCTTGGTCACTTCAGGGCGATCTTCACGCCATAGGAAATCAAGTTCTTTTTTTAATTTATTGTAACCTTCACGCGTCACCAGGTTGGTTCTCATAGCTATCCTTATAACATGACGTGAACGAGGAATGGGGCGATGATCTAACGCTTAGGCGGATGGGTCAATAAGCGCAATAATAAATTGTCGCGGTAAGTTTCAAATTATGTAGAAATTAAAGATGAGATATAACAGAGAGCAGGTGTCTTTTCACTAAGATAAAACAGAGTGCAACCCTAGTTTTCACTTCATTTTAGCTTTTTTATAATTACTTAATTGACTCAGGCGCTTATCTGGCGCATAAAACGAATATACATACTCTGTTACATATTTGCCTGAAAAAAACGCAGGAAATTCTGAGTCTGTTTAGTGAGCTGACGTACACTACGGCAAAAGCTCAAGACCTCGACCGCTGAAGGTGGATTATGCAAGAAAATTACAAAATTCTGGTTGTTGATGATGACATGCGCTTACGCGCGCTATTAGAACGTTATTTATCTGAGCAAGGATTTCAGGTTCGAAGTGTGGCAAATGGCGAGCAAATGGATCGTCTATTAGCCCGCGAAACGTTTCATCTAATGGTGTTAGATTTAATGCTACCAGGTGAAGATGGCTTATCAATTTGTCGTCGCTTACGTAATGCCAATAACATGTTACCTATTTTGATGCTAACAGCAAAAGGTGATGAGGTTGATCGCATTGTTGGTCTTGAAGTGGGCGCTGATGATTATCTGCCTAAACCGTTTAACCCACGAGAGCTGTTAGCGCGTATTCGTGCGGTACTACGTCGTCAAACAATTGAAGCACCGGGCGCACCGAGTGTTGATAGTAAGATGATTGAATTTGGCGAATTCCGTTTAAACTTAGGTACCCGTGAAATGTTCCGTGGCGATGTTCCTATGCCATTAACGTCTGGTGAGTTTGCGGTATTAAAAGCATTGGTTACTAATGCCCGTGAGCCGATGTCACGTGATAAGTTGATGAATATGGCGCGTGGTCGTGAGTATTCTGCAATGGAGCGTTCTATCGACGTACAAATCTCACGTTTACGTCGTATGGTTGAAGAAGATCCAAGCCGTCCACGTTATATCCAAACAGTGTGGGGTTTAGGTTACGTCTTCGTTCCTGATGGTCGCGAGGCGTAAGCCATGCGTTTATCGCCAAAAAGCACATTTGGTCGAACGTTAATCCTATTAGCTGGCTTGCTTATCGCAAGCCAGATTTTTTCGTATCTGACCATAGTTAATTACGCCTTATTACCCAGTATTCAGCAATTCAACCGCATTTTATCTTATGAAGTAAAATTGATGCTTAACGATGAATTGGTGATGCCGGATGATCAATGTGTACACCTTGACCGTCCTCTTCGTCGTAAACTATTAGAAGAGTTAGGTCTCACCTTAGTCGCGCCTGGTAGTGAAGCGGCCAAACCTTTCCATGATGCGATGCATATCGGTTATCTCAGTGAGCAGATGACCAAAGATCTTGGTTCGCCAACCGATGTGCGTTTATTGCTCGGTGCTGACAGTTATGTGCTGTGGCTAAAAACCGATGCGATGCCGAATTTCTTAATGCGGGTCCCGTTATCCGAGCTGCAAGAAGAAGACTTTGCGCCGCTATTTCGCTATAGCCTGATCATTGCCTTTCTTGTGATTGCTGGCGGCTGGTTATTCATTCGGATCCAAAACCGTCCATTAATGGAATTGGAACAGGCTGCACTTATGGTGGGACGTGGTGAAACGCCGCCACAACTTCCTGAGCAAGGTGCCTCTGAAATTCGCTCAGTCACCAAAGCCTTCAATCAGATGTCACAGGGCATTAAACAGCTAGAAGACGATCGCGCATTGTTAATGGCAGGCGTCAGCCACGACTTACGTACACCATTAACCCGTATTCGTCTGGCTACAGAAATGATGTCACCTGAAGATAGTTATTTAGCGGAATCGATGATCACTGATACCGAAGAGTGTAACGCGATCATTAGTCAGTTTATGGATTATCTAAAATCGACTAAAAAGCAGGAAGAAGAAGATCTTGATCTGAATACCTTGCTGATTGATGTTGCGCATACTGAAGGCAGTTACGGTAAAACTATTGAGCAGCAACTCGGTGAAATCCCCGGTATGATTTCCGCTAATGCGGTTGCGCTTAAACGTGCTGTCGCAAACCTTGTGGTGAACGCACAACGCTACGGTAAAGGTTGGGTGAAGATATCGAGTGGTGCTTCTGCTGATCGTAAATCTGTATGGTTTTGCGTTGAAGATGATGGTCCGGGTATTGCGCCTGATCAGGTCACTAAGATGTTCCAACCCCTTACGCGTGGTGATTCCGCTCGCGGTAGTGAAGCGGAAGGGACAGGATTAGGACTTGCGATTGTAAAGCGTATTGTTGATCAGCATGATGGTGTTATTTTAGTGCGTAACCGCAGCGAAGGTGGTTTACGCGTTGAAGTGACGTTACCACTACATAAAATGAAGTAAGTCAGCAAATGAAAAGCCCACATTACCGCGCGGTAATGTGGGCTTTGTTGTATTTGTACTTTACCAATAACTAAGCGTTTGAGTAGTTTTCTCGTTGTCCTAGCCAGCGATCAATGATGGCTTTGGCGCTATCGGGGTAACTGTCATGAATATAGCGAGCCAGCTTTTGCACTTGTGGGATCAGGTATTGGTCACGGATCAGATCGGCGACTTTAAATTCAGCAATACCGGTTTGTTTAGTACCAAGTAGTTCACCTGGGCCACGAATTTCTAAATCTCGCTGGGCGATCACGAAACCATCACTACTTTGACGTAATACCCCTAAACGCTTTTGTGCGGTTTTAGACAGGGGGGCGTGATAAAGCAATACACAGTGACTCGCTACTTTTCCTCGACCGACACGTCCACGTAGCTGGTGGAGCTGCGCTAAGCCTAATCGTTCAGGGTTTTCAATCACCATTAAACTGGCATTGGGTACATCCACTCCGACTTCAATCACGGTTGTGGCAACTAACAAATTCAGCTCACCAGCTTTGAAACTTGCCATCACCGCTTGTTTTTCTGCGGCTTTCATTCGTCCGTGTACTAAACCAATTTTTAAATCAGGCAGTAAACCCGTCAGTTCATCGGCAGTATCTGAGGCGGCTTGGGCTTCCAACACTTCTGATTCATCAATCAAGGTACATACCCAATAGGCTTGGCGTCCTTCATTAACGCAAGCTGATCGAATACGCTCGATAATTTCAGGGCGACGGGCATCGGGTAAGGCAACAGTTTGGATCGGTGTTCGGCCGGGGGGCAGTTCATCAATGACCGAGGTATCCATATCGGCATAAGCTGTCATGGCAAGAGTACGTGGAATCGGGGTTGCCGTCATGACTAACTGATGTGGGTAGCGACCCTCATTGGCCCCTTTTTCTCGTAGCTCTAAACGCTGATGGACACCAAATCGGTGTTGTTCATCGATGATAACGAGTGCTAAATTTTCAAATTTAACGTGGTCTTGGAATAAGGCATGCGTGCCGACCACCATCTTCACTTCACCACTCGCAATACGGACAAGTTCCGTTTCGCGTGCTTTGCCTTTCAACTTACCTGCCATCCAACCAACCTGAATACCCATAGGATTAAGCCAGTTGGCAAAGTTGATGGCATGTTGCTCTGCCAGTAATTCCGTTGGTGCCATTAAGGCGACTTGAAAGCCATGTTCGATGGCGCGTAGGGCGGCAAGAGCGGCAACTAAGGTTTTACCTGAGCCAACATCCCCTTGAACTAAACGCATCATTGGTTGCGGCTTAATAAGATCGGCTTCAATGTCAGCGACAACACGTTGCTGCGCACCTGTTGGAGTGAACGGCAGACTATCGAGCAGTTGCTGCTTTAATGAATCTTTCGCGGCAAGTGGCCAAGCACTATGTTGTTGTCCTTTGCTGCGCAATGCCAACATCGATAAATTTTGCGCCAACAATTCTTCTAAAATTAACCGGTGTTGAGCAGGATGCTTACCTGCTTCTAATTGATCTAGTGAGATATCAGGTGTTGGACGATGCATCGCACGTAATGCCTGCGCAAGCGTCATTTGACGGTCGTATAAACCTTCAGGCAGTAGTTCTGTCACCGCTGCCTTATCGAGCAAGTTGAGCGCTTGGTCGGTTAGGTTACGCAGGGTCTGTTGACGTAAGCCATCAGTGGTTGGATATACTGGTGTTAAGGTTTCTTCAACACTAAGCTCGGTTGGCTCTGAGAAAATACGGTAATCCGGATGAATGATCTCAAGACCGAATTTACTGCCTTTGATTTCGCCGTAAGCCTTAACTTGTTTACCTTCAGCAAAGCTATTTTTCATTGCTGCATTGAAATTAAAAAAGCGCAGCGTAACAGAGCCTGTGCCGTCACCAATTTTTACTGCCAGCATTTTACGTTTACCAAAAGTAATACTGGTATGGTGGACTTCACCTTGAACGGTCAAGTGTTGCCCTGGCATGGCTCGATTGATAGGCCAAATACGAGTGCGATCCTCATAGCGCAATGGTAAGTGAAACAGTAAATCTTGGACATTATGGAGCCCAATCTTTTCCAGTTTCTCTGCCATTTTTGCTCCAACGCCAGAGAGTTCAGCTAGCGAAATAGCATTGAGGAGTTGTCCGCTCATTACTCGTTATTCTCCATTGCGGGTTGGCGTTTTTTCATTTTCTTCGCTTGCATGGCTGCCCACCATGCTTCATCAGCAACAATCTGACCTTGATCATCGAGTTGTGGGTAAGGTAAGCCCTTTTGTTGTGCGACTTTAGCAAGAACAGGATGCCCGCGTTCAAATAGGATTCGGTTAACGACATCATCTGGCAGTAAGGTTTTTTCACGCTCATACATACCAGCATTTTGACGTTGGCGTTGTGCTTCGTACAAAATCAACGCGCTTGCGACTGACACATTTAATGACTGCACCATGCCGACCATTGGAATGATGATATCTTGATCGGCCATCGCTAGCGCTTCAGCTGTGATGCCGTTTTTCTCTCCGCCTAAAATAATCGCTGTTGGTTTGGTGTAATCAACATCACGAAAATCAATCGCAGTATCAGATAGGTTGGTAGCCAGTACCTGCATGCCTTGATCTTTTAATGCTTGTACGGCTTCAACCATAGAATCATGGGTATCTAATTCAACCCAGTTACGCGCACCAGCCGAAGTATGGCTTAATACTTTCATCCCTTCTTTGGGCCAAACGGCATGCACTTTATGTACACCGACAGCATCAGCTGTGCGGATTATCGCTGAGACATTATTTGGTTTGTGGACTTCTTCCATACATACCGTCAGATCGGGCTGACGCGTTGCCAATACTTGGTGGATACGTTGAAAACGATCTGGGGTCATGGAGGTTACCTAATGAAAACAAATGAGATAGGTTAATGATAATAAGGCTTTATTGCCAAATACACAAAACGCCCAATAAAGGGCGTTTTTATGATGAAAACTGTGCGTATCTTAACGCTTAGTTTTTCTGGCGCGCGACACGTACGACATTTGGCATAATACGAATTCGACGCATAATGTTGGCTAAATGAATGCGGCTACGTGTGGTTAACTTAACGGTGATGGTGTATAAACGGCCATCTTTTTCTTCCGTCGCTAAGCCTTGAATATTCGAGCCTGTCGCAGCAATAGTGTTAGTGAGATCGGCTAATGCACCTTGGTGGTTTTGCATATCAACTTTCAAGCTGGTAACAAATTCCTGATCGAAGTCTTCACTCCATTCTACCGCCATGTACTTATCCGGCTCTTTACGATAACCACGGACATTGGCACATTCTTCACGGTGGATTACTAAACCTTTCCCTGGACTAACATGGGCAATGATTGGATCGCCATGGATCGGATGACAGCAGTTAGCAAAGGTTAATAAAATGCCATCAGCGCCTTGAATTGGTAAGCGACGATCATTTTCTTTTGGCGTGAGCTCATCGACATTGCCTAACAAACGACGAGCAATGACCACACTCATCACTTCACCTAAGCCGATTTCAGCGAGAAGATCATCCATTGAGCTGAGTTTGAGATCAGACAATACCTTGGTAATATTTTCGTTAGCAATATTATCAATATTAGTGCCACCAAGAGCATGGTTTAGCAAGCGACGACCTAAAGTAATCGACTCGTCACGACGCATGGTTTTCAGCACTTGGCGGATCTTCGTGCGGGCACGGGATGTCACCACGTAGTTAAGCCATGCAGCGTTAGGTCTAGCGCCAGGAGCACTAATGATATCAACGGTTTGACCGTTTTTAAGTGGTTTGCTTAGTGGATAAGGTTGGCGATCAACGCGAGAGCCAACACAAGCATTACCGACATCAGTATGCACGGCGTAAGCAAAATCTACCGCGGTTGCGCCAACAGGTAATTCAACAATACGGCCTTTCGGGGTAAAAACGTAAATCTCATCAGGGAAAAGATCGGATTTTACGTTCTCAATAAATTCAAATGAGCTACCTGCACTTTGTTGAAGTTCAAGTAAGCTTTGCATCCAACGCTGGGCTTTAACTTGCGCTGTAGTACCTGAGCTTTCGCCATCTTTGTAGGTCCAGTGCGCAGCAACGCCTTTGTCTGCCATTTGATCCATGTCTTCGGTACGAATCTGTACTTCAACGGGAACACCATGAGGGCCAACAAGCGAGGTATGCAGCGATTGATAGCCATTGGCTTTCGGGATCGCAATGTAGTCTTTCATGCGGCTAGGACGGGGTTTGTACAGGTTATGTACTTGTCCTAATACGCGGTAGCAGGTATCTAAATCACTCACAAGTACACGGAAAGCATAGATATCCATGATGGAGTGGAAACGCTGCTCTTTGTTCTTCATCTTGTTATAGATAGAGAACAAGTTTTTCTCACGGCCTAATACGGTAGCGTGAATTCCCGCATCACTGAGGCGACCCTCAATTTCAGCGTGAATTTTATTGATCATCTCTTTACGGTTACCACGCGCCGCAGCTACCACTTGCTTTAATACACGGTAGCGATTTGGGTATAACGCTTCAAAGCCAAGCTCTTCAAGTTCAGATTTGATGTTATGGATACCCAGACGGTGGGCTAGAGGAGAGAATATTTCAAGAGTTTCGCGGGCAATACGACGACGTTTATCGGGGCGAAGGGCACCGAGTGTTCGCATATTGTGGGTACGGTCAGCCAGCTTAATCAAAATTACGCGAATATCATGCGCCATTGCCATGATCATTTTGCGGAAGTTTTCAGCTTGTGCTTCTTTTCGATCTCGAAACTTTAATTTATCGAGTTTCGATACGCCATCGACCAATTCTGCGACAGTGTCGCCAAAACGGCTGGCGAGATCTTCTTTAGTGACCTCGGTATCTTCGATAACGTCATGAAGCAATGCCGCCATGAGCGTTTCAATATCGAGACGCATTTCCGCCAAGATGCGAGCAACCGCAACGGGGTGGATAATATAAGGCTCGCCAGTGGAGCGAGTTTGCCCTTCGTGTGCGTCGCGAGCAACGAGAAAAGCCTGCCTAAGAGCCTCTAGCTGAGGCTCTGGCAGGTACTCGATTGCGACTTCTTTCAGGCTATCAAAAAGATACAATTCGCCCGGTTCCCTGATTAACGGTGGTCGCCAGCAATAGCACTAACTGCTGCTAATTCAGCAGCTTCTTGCTCTTGCAGTTCCTGACGCTCACGAGCATCAAGGATATCTTTAGTAATTAGGCCTTCTTCGATTTCACGAAGTGCAATTACTGTGTACTTGTCGTTTTCTTCAGGAACCAATGGATCCTTACCGCCGGTTTGCATTTGACGTGCGCGGCGAGCAGCAATTTGGATCAGATCGAAACGGTTGCCAATTTTATCAACAGCGTCTTGAACGGTTACGCGTGCCATGGAGGACTCCAGTGGTTATTAAATTAGGAATAGAAAATTGTACAAAATAACTTACTGATCTGCTAGTAGTGCAGACAACATGCTCTTATATTTAGCAGCTTGTTTGTCTTGCTTCAATCGTTCAGCACGAATAATTGCTTTAAAGTCGATTAAAGCAACATCAAAATCATCATTTACGATAACATAATCATACTCATCGTAGTGTGAGATTTCTGAACGAGCTTCTTGCATACGACGTTCAATAACAGCTTCGCTATCTTGACCGCGCGCATTTAGACGACGCTCTAATTCCTCTTTTGAAGGAGGAAGGATGAATAAGCTCTTAGCCGCTGGCATTTGTGTGCGAATTTGACGCGCACCTTGCCAGTCGATATCAAGGAATACATCAATTCCTTTATTTAATTGCTCTTCGATCCATGGGCGTGAAGTGCCATAGTAGTTGCCGAATACTTCTGCATGTTCAAGGAATGCACCTTGTTCTACCAAGTCAGTAAATTCTTCTACGCTAACGAAATTGTAATGAACACCGTGTTCTTCACCCGGGCGCATACCACGAGTTGTGTGGGACACGGATACTTTCATGTCATAGGTCGGGTTTGTTTCAAGAAGGGCATTAATCAGACTTGATTTACCAGCACCGCTTGGGGCCGACACGATGTATAGAGTACCTTTGCTCATTGCCTATTTTCACTCAGTGATAGAAGGGCGCGAAGATTATCATGATCTGCGCATAATTGAAATTAGCTAGTTGCTGGAAAATTCATCTTTTTGTGCGATATAGCTTAAGCCTAGTTGGCTTTAATGCGTTTTTCATAATTGCAGCAGCTAATCAACCACAACCAAGGAAGCAATGGCTTCCTTGATTGAGCGATTATCGAGTTATTCGATATTCTGGATTTGTTCGCGCATTTGTTCAATCAAGACTTTAAGTTCAACTGCAGAAGCTGTGACTTCAGTGTTGATTGATTTTGATGCGAGGGTGTTAGATTCACGATTGAACTCTTGCATCATGAAGTCTAAACGACGGCCACATGCGCCACCTTTTGCGATGATTTTTTGGGTTTCTTTCACGTGAGAATCAAGGCGATCAAGCTCTTCTGCGACATCACTCTTTTGCGCGAGCATGATCAGCTCTTGTTCAATGCGGTTCGCATCAAGATCAACTTTTGCCTCTTCAAGGCGAGACATAATGCGCTCACGCTGCCAGTTGATGATTTCTGGCATCATAGTGCGTACCTTGGTTGCTTCAACCGAAATAGCATCCAGACGTTGGTCGATAAGCTGCTTCATGTTATCGCCTTCGCTTGCACGTGCGGCAATGAAGTCATCCATAGCGAGTTCAAAACCCGTCAGTAGATCTTTGTTAATCGCATCTAAGTCTTGCTCTGGCGCTTCCATCACACCCGGCCAATTAAGGACTTGGAATGGGCCGATATTACCTTCACCCGCGGTTTCTTTTACCCATTTAGCAGCAGTAATAACTTGTTTTGCTAACGCTTCATTGATGGTTAGTGCTGTGTTTGCGGCAATATTGGCTTCAAAACGTAGATTACATTCCACTTTACCGCGAGCAAGACGTTTACGGAAACGCTCACGTAATACTGGCTCTAAGCTACGGAATTGCTCAGGCATACGAATGTAGGTTTCAAGATAACGTTGATTTACTGAGCGGATCTCCCACACAGCAGTGCCCCAATCGCCTTTAATTTCGCGACGGGCATAAGCAGTCATACTATGGATCATGGCTTTTGGCCTTTTAGTTGAGAATGGTGCGACGACTAACTTACCGTTACCCACGATAAGTCTTAATTATTCATAACAGGTGCGTCGTTACCGGGTGTTGAGATTATATGCGATATTGGCCTCAAGGGGCTACTGTTTGTCAGCTTACGTTATCGTTTTCTCGTGCACTGAGATTGAGTTATCGCTATAATCGCCGGTTAATATCATCCAGCCAAAGGGAAATCCCGATGCGTCCAAGCGGAAGAAGTGCGACTCAAGTTCGTCCAATCACTATTACTCGCCAATATACAGCCCATGCTGAAGGTTCAGTACTGGTTGAGTTTGGTAATACCAAGGTTATTTGTACCGCGAGTGTAGAAGAAAATGTTCCGCGCTGGTTAAAAGGCAAAGGCCAAGGTTGGGTGACGGCTGAATATGGCATGTTACCTCGTGCTACGCATACGCGTAACCGTCGAGAAGCTGCGAGTGGCAAGCAAGGTGGACGTACGATGGAAATCCAACGTCTTATTGCACGTAGCTTGCGTGCTGCGGTTGATTTAAAAGTATTAGGCGAGCAGATGATCACCGTTGACTGTGATGTTATTCAGGCTGATGGTGGCACACGTACCGCATCTATTACCGGTGCGATGGTGGCACTGGTTGATGCAATTAATTACATGCTAGAAAAAGGCATGATTAAGAAAAGCCCACTGAAAGGTATGGTCGCTGCGGTATCTGTGGGTATCTATAAAGGCGAACCTATTTGCGATTTGGAATATCTTGAAGATTCAGCGGCTGAAACCGACATGAATGTGGTGATGACAGAAGAAGGCAAGATGATTGAAATCCAAGGTACTGCCGAGGGTGAAGCCTTTAGCCATGAAGAATTACTGGCAATGCTGGCTCTGGCGAAAGACGGTATAACCGATATTATTTCGATGCAGAAGCAAGCGTTAGCAAATTGATATTAAGCGGTTCCTATTGGGAGCCGCTTTTTTTTAGCTAAAACTGAATATCAAGTGGAGTACTTGTTGGTTTTAGTTGTTACCTGATGAGTGTTAGGTAACAGGTACATTGTTAAAACACAGAGAAGTAGTTTAAGGAGACACAATGAAAGCATATCAGCGTCAGTTTATTGAATTTGCCCTAGAGAAAGGTGTATTAAAATTTGGTGAGTTCACATTGAAGTCAGGTCGTAAGAGTCCGTACTTCTTTAATGCTGGCTTATTTAATACCGGTCGTGATTTAGCACGTCTTGGTCGTTTTTATGCTGAAGCTTTGGTTGATGCCAAGATTGAATTTGATGTGTTGTTTGGCCCAGCGTATAAAGGGATCCCGATTGCAACCACAACGGCAGTTGCCCTTGCTGATCACCATGATGTTGATACGCCATATTGCTTTAACCGTAAAGAAGCAAAAAATCATGGTGAAGGTGGCAATTTAGTCGGCAGCGCACTAGACGGTCGTATTATGTTAGTTGATGATGTGATCACGGCAGGTACGGCGATTCGTGAGTCAATGGAAATCATTAAAGCGAATGGCGCAGATTTAGCTGGCGTTTTAGTGGCGATTGATCGTCAAGAAAAAGGCCAAGGTGAATTATCTGCGATTCAAGAAGTTGAACGTGACTTTGGTTGTGCGGTTATTTCAATTGTCTCGCTAGGCGATGTGGTGACCTACCTTTCTGAGCAAGCAGGCATGGAACAACATCTTGAAGCGGTAAAAGCGTACCGTGCCGAGTATGGTGTATAAGTACGGCTTAAGAAAAAAGAGATAATAAAAAAGCGAGGGCTGAGGCTCTCGCTTTTTTGTGTCCGTCAACTAAGTATTAGCCTAATTGCGCACTTAATAGCTCCCAGTATTCATCAAAGTTTGCCGTTGGCTTGTATTTGAAGTTAGAGCGAACATAGCGGTTTAAACTGCCTTCTACTTGACCTAGAAGTTGTGCTGCTAAAACTGACTCATCAACAGGAAAGCCTTTACCCTCACGAATTTTACGCTCTTTTAAGATCTGGCGAAGTTGCGATTCAACACGTTCGAACAGTTGATTAATACGAGATTGAAGACGATCTTGTTCAAACATCAGAGCATGGCCAGTCATGATACGAGTTAAACCTGGGTTACGCTCAGCAAACATGAGGATGAACTGCATCACCATACGTAAACGGTTCAGTGTATCTTTTTCATCATCTAAAATGCGGTTAATACGCGTGGTAATTGAATCTTCAATAAATTCAATTAACCCTTCAAACATACGCGCTTTGCTTGGGAAGTGGCGGTAGAGTGCAGCTTCTGAAACTCCAACATTCGCGGCTAGCATTTTGGTCGTGATGCGTTGACTGCCTTGGTTGGACTCCAGCATATGCGCTAAGCACTGAAGTATTTCCTCGCGGCGATTGTTCTTTTTGGTGCCTGCCATGAATTATCGTTCCTTTACAAAATGAGACTGTCCATGGACAGTATGAAACCCGCCTATCTTAGCGATGCCTTGGCGTTGTGAAAAGTAGCGCAATCGAAATGTACGTATTTTTATTCGCAAAAAAAGCGCAAGCTGAAGAGGTTGCGCTTTGCTTTAATATGTTGCCTTTATTTTATCATCAAAATTGATAATACATGGCTAATTAGATCACGCTTTTTTAACATCAATAGCGATTAGCTACGGCCTGAATGACCAAAACCACCTTCGCCACGATCTGTGCTATTAAAATTTTCAACGATATTAAACTGCGCTTGTACCACAGGTAAGAAAACCAATTGAGCAATACGATCACCTGGTTCAATAGTAAATGTGGTTTCACCTCGGTTCCACACCGACACCATTAATTGACCTTGGTAGTCAGAGTCGATAAGGCCAACAAGATTTCCCAAAACAATGCCGTGCTTATGGCCAAGGCCTGAGCGAGGCAGGATAGTTGCCGCAAGATTTGAATCGCCAATATGGATCGCAAGACCTGTTGGTACAAGATGGGTCTCACCCGGTGCGACGGTTAATGCTTCATCTAAACAAGCGCGTAAATCTAAACCAGCAGAACCTTCGGTTGCATACGCTGGGAGTGGGAATTCATTGCCAACTCGTGGGTCAAGAATCTTCAGATCAATACTATTCATATTTTGCTCTATTGTTTCGCTTGTTGGTAAAGGTTAATAATTTCATTGACTAATTGCAGCCCAAGCTCTGATTTGGCAGCAAGAGGTAGTGCTTTATCACCGTTAGACCAGTAAAGGTGTAGCGCGTTGTTATCACTATTAAAGCCTTGGTCTTGTACCGACACATCGTTGGCGCAAATCATATCAAGGTTTTTCTTTGCCAGTTTACCACGTGCATATTGCTCAACATCTTGTGTCTCTGCTGCAAACCCGACCGTAAATGGGCGGTTTTCTGTTAAGGCCGCTACGCTGGCAACAATATCAGGGTTTTTCACTAACTGAATCACCATCTCATCATTACCGTCTTGTTTTTTCATCTTTTGAGTTGCGAGATGAGCTGGACGGAAATCTGCAACGGCAGCACAAGCAATAAAAATGTGGTGATTAACGGCATGTTCAAGTGCCGCTTGGTGCATCTCTTGGGCACTACTGACATTAATACGCGTTACACCATCAGGTGTGGTTAAATTTACTGGGCCACTGATTAGGGTGACGTTTGCACCACGCTTTGCTGCTGCTTGAGCAATGGCGTAGCCCATTTTTCCTGAGCTGTAGTTACTTAGATAACGTACAGGATCAATAGCTTCTCGTGTAGGACCTGCCGTTACCACAATATTTAGACCACTAAGGTCTTGCGGCTGAAAAAAGTCTTCGCAGCAATGTACCAGTTGCATGGGTTCTAGCATACGACCAGGGCCTACATCACCACAGGCTTGCTCACCACTTGCAGGTCCCCAAATACGGCAGCCGCGACGTTGTAAGGTGGCAATATTCTCTTGTGTTGCGATATTGCGGTACATTTGCTGATTCATCGCAGGGCTAACAGCGATTGGTGCATCGGTTGCGAGACACAGCGTTGTCAGTAAGTCATTGCCCATCCCCGCACTCATTCGAGCAATCAGATCCGCGGTCGCAGGTGCTAAGAGGACTAAATCTGCCCATTTAGCTAATTCAATATGACCCATGGACGCTTCTGCGGAAGGATCTAGCAAGCTATCTGAAATGGGGTGGCCTGACACGGCTTGCATGGTGAGTGGGGTTATAAACTCTTTTGCAGCTGTGGTCATGACAATGCGCACTTGCGCCCCACGTTCAATAAGTCGTCGGGTGAGCTCTGCACATTTGTAAGCAGCGATACCGCCGCTAATGCCGAGAAGAATTTTTTTTCCTGCCAGTGTTTGCATTCGTCTGCCTGTGCCTTGGGCTTATAAATTGGCAACAAGATACCACCAAAGTAATTTTTGATCATCGATTCGGATCAACTCTGAATTGAATGGGAAGTTGTATGCCTCGCATTTTGAGTACTGAATATTTTATTGATTACTTTTTCGCTGTGACTGTTTTCTAAAAAAGCGTCTTGTTAGGTTGTGATAATGGTGTCGGCTGTTTTGCTAGTGGCATATCAATGGGAGGGATTATGTCATTAAAGCAATTACCAGCCGCATCGCGACCGCGAGAAAAATTATTATCTCATGGCTCTGATGCATTAACCGATGCTGAATTATTAGCCATTTTTTTACGCACCGGTACTCAAGGAATGAATGCACTGGAATTAGCGACCCATTTACTGGATGAGTTTGGATCTCTTCGAGCACTGCTTGGTGCTGAAAAACAGATATTTTGTCAGGTTAAAGGTTTGGGACCGGCAAAATTTGCACAATTGCAGGCAGTTTTAGCACTGAATGAGCGGTATCTAGAAGAAACTTTAAAAAAAGATGATGTCCTCACAAGCCCGCAAAATACCCGTCGATATTTAGCGAGAAAATTACGTGATAAACAGCGTGAAGCCTTTTATATCCTGTTTTTAGATAACCAGCACCGAGTGATCACAGGAGAGGTTTTATTTGAAGGAACGATCGATTGTGCGAGCGTTTATCCACGTGAAGTTGTAAAAAGATCACTAGAACTTAATGCAGCAGCGCTCATTTTAGCGCATAATCACCCATCAGGCGTCGCTGAACCTAGTCAGGCTGACCGTCGAATAACGCGCAAAATCAGTGATTCGCTGGCTTTGGTCGATATTCGTGTTCTGGATCATTTTGTTGTTGGTGATGGAGAGATTGTTTCTTTCACCGAGCGTGGTTGGCTATAAAATAGCCGATTTTTCGATAAAAAAGTGAGAAAGGATCTGCTCGGGACTTGAGCAACTGGTTTTGACTTAGTATAATGCGCGACCTTTGATAGCTGTGGTTATCTGTGAAAATTATTTTTACAGTGAATTTCTACAGTAGATATCGAGCTGAAACGATTTGGAGAAGACAGTAATGTCCCGAGTATGCCAAGTAACTGGTAAGCGTCCTGTAACGGGTAACAACCGTTCACACGCACGTAATGCCACCAAGCGTCGTTTTCTGCCGAACCTGCAAACTCATCGTTTCTGGGTAGAAAGCGAAAAACGCTTCGTTAAACTACGCCTTTCTGCGAAAGGCATGCGTATCATCGATAAGAAAGGCATTGATGTCGTTCTTGGTGAAATGCGTGCTCGCGGCGAGAACGTTTAAGAGGATTTAAAGAATGGCTAAAGGCATTCGTGAGAAGATCCGTCTAGTATCATCTGCTGGTACAGGCCACTTCTACACTACCGACAAGAACAAGCGCAACATGCCAGGCAAATTTGAGATCAAGAAATTTGATCCAGTAGTTCGCCAGCACGTGCTTTACAAAGAAGCTAAAATCAAGTAATTGGTTTTATCAATCTTTGATAAAAACCCAGCCTAGCTGGGTTTTTTTATATCTATTACTTTTCTATTTAACACCGCTGACTTCCTTTCTGTTACTTATTTATCTGCCAATGGTGCAATGACCTTACCAGTGTTATCTTTATTCTCATTAAGATAAGACAGGAATGGATGAATGCGCTTAACTCGACGTGGCTGGAATAACATTATCATCATTGGTGTATTGTGCTTTATCGCGATAATTAAATTGCCCGATTTACTTCGCGAACGATTTACCCCCAAAGAAGCGGTGACAAAAACTGTAACCGAGCAAGTAAATAATATTCCCAATACTGTTTTTGTCCTCTCGCCTGATCTTTTGATTCAGCGGGTTGTTTTTCCACGTTTTACGCTTAAGCAAAGTAACGGGCAGTGGCAAAGCTCGTCTAAGTTATCGATTTCAGCCAGTGAGTTAATACAACGTTGGCAACATCTACAAGGCACTGTGGTGGATGAAGCAACAATATCAAAGTTAAGTTTACAGTTACCGCCTCCACAGACGATAGAAGTTTTGGGGGAGCAACAAATAGAACCGATTCGATTAACAGTTTATGCCTTACCTAAATTTTGGTTGTTCAATAATGGTCAACAATGGGTTGCTGTGTCTGTTGCTGCGGATTATCTGTTTCCGACGTCTGTATCAAATAACCAATAAAAACGAGATTGAGTCATGCCTGAATTACCAGAAGTAGAAGTGAGTCGAATGGGGATATCTCCTCATGTCATCGATCAAACGGTAAAACAAATTATTATCCGTAATCCTCGATTGCGCTGGCCTATTCCTGAAGCGATTAAAGCGATAGAAGGGCAAGTGATTCGTGGGGTGACACGTCGCGCTAAATACTTGTTACTAGAAACGGATGTCGGTTATGCGATTGTGCATCTAGGGATGTCAGGCAGCTTACGCGTTTTACCCGTCGGAACCCCGGTTGAAAAACACGATCACGTTGATTTGGTTCTGACTAGTGGTGAAGTGCTACGCTATAACGATCCTAGGCGCTTTGGCGCGTGGTTATGGGAAGAGAAAGGGGTAACACACCCTGTGCTTGAGAAAATGGGCCCAGAGCCGCTGAGCGACGATTTTAACGTAGAATATCTACATGAAAAAGCACAGGGAAAACGGACAGCAATAAAACAATTTATTATGGATAATCATGTGGTTGTTGGTGTGGGTAATATTTATGCCAATGAATCTCTGTTTGCGGCTGGTATTCACCCTAAACGTGCCGCTGGCAAAATCTCACTTGCTCTTATGACGAAGCTGGTGGCAGAGATCAAATCGGTATTAGCCTTTGCCATTCAACAGGGCGGTACGACATTAAAAGATTTTAAAAACGCAGACGGAAAACCAGGATATTTTGCGCAAGAGTTGCAGGTATATGGCAAGGCAGGTAAACCTTGCCCTAAATGCGGTAAGGCCTTAAGTGAAGCCAAAATAGGTCAACGCGCGACAGTGTTCTGCAGTGATTGCCAGAAGTAGGTTCGATAATAATTAACCTAGGTATCATCATTATTGAGTCAGTTGGTTTGGGATTAACCTTTGTTGATTGATCTAAAATGGTATTATGCCCACAGTATTTAGGTTGAGTAGCGCATAATGAAGCGTTATTGAGGATAGAAAAATGAAATATCTCATCACTGGTGTTGCTGGTTTTATTGGTAGTGCAATCACCGAACGTTTATGTGCTCAAGGCCATCAAGTCATTGGTATCGATAATCTTAATGATTACTACGATGTATCACTTAAACAAGCGCGTTTAGCTCGTATTGCTCATCCAAGTTTTACTTTTATCGAATTAGATTTAGCGGATCGTGAGGGTATTGCTAACTTATTTGCAGAGCAGCAATTTAACCGCGTTATCCACTTAGCGGCACAAGCAGGCGTACGTTACTCGATTGATAACCCATTGGCCTATGCTGATAGTAACTTGGTGGGACATCTCACGATTTTAGAAGGTTGTCGTCATAATAAGGTTGAGCATCTGGTTTATGCGTCTTCAAGCTCAGTATATGGCTTAAATCATAAGACACCGTTTAATACGGCAGATAGCGTTGACCATCCCATTTCACTTTATGCTGCAACTAAAAAATCTAATGAGTTGATGGCACATACCTATTCGCATCTTTACGGTGTTCCAACGACGGGCTTACGCTTCTTTACTGTTTATGGCCCATGGGGGCGTCCAGATATGGCATTGTTTAAATTCACCAATGCGATCATGGAAGGTAAAGAGATCGATGTGTATAACCATGGCGATATGCGCCGCGATTTCACTTATATCGATGATATAGTTGAAGGTGTGATGCGTATTCAGGATGTGATCCCACAGCCCAATGCTGATTGGACAGTAGAAACTGGCTCACCAGCAACCAGCTCTGCCCCATACTGCGTGTATAACATCGGTCACGGCAGCCCTGTAAAACTGATGGATTATATTGAAGCGTTGGAAGAGGCATTGGGCATTGAAGCGAAGAAAAACTTCATGGACATGCAACCGGGTGATGTTTACATGACGTACGCAGATACAGACGATTTATTTAAAGCGACGGGCTATAAGCCTGAAGTGAAAGTCAAAGAAGGTGTAAAAGCCTTTGTTGATTGGTATCGCGAGTTTTACAAAAAATAAGGAAAGGCGCATAAAGCGCCTTTTTTTAAATGTCTATTTTACAAACTTTTCTAATAATGCTTCAGTAATGAGTGGATCAACAAACTGACTGACATCCCCTTTGTGTAATGCGACTTCTTTAACAATGGTTGAAGAAATGAAGGAATTTTCTTCTGCTGGGGTTAAGAAGACAGTTTCTAGTTCTGGCATCAAACGACGATTCATATTGGCGAGCTGAAATTCATACTCGAAATCGGATACTGCACGCAGACCACGGACTAGAATGTTGGCGTTGCGCTCTTTAGCAAAATCAACCAACAGCCCTGAAAAACCAACAATCTCTACATTATCTAGGTGTTTGGTAATTTTACCTGCTAGTTCTACGCGTTCATTAAGATCAAACAGTGGCTTTTTACTTGGGTTAAAAGCAACGCCAACAATCACATGATCAAACATTGCAGCTGCACGCTCAATTAAGTCTAAATGACCGTTGGTAATAGGATCGAAAGTGCCAGGATAAATTACTCGAGTTGTCATAATTGTCGTTACTTCTTGTGCTTTAGGTGAAGACCTAAGTATTTATTTAGGACGTATTGGGCGTTTATACAAGCAATAATAAACCCATGCTTACCGTCTAGAAACCCAGCTTTAAGAATGTAAGTTCGAATAAAGCTAAACATAGAGTGGATAACAGCAGAGGCAATAGATGATTTTTTGCCTTTTAAAAACTTTTCTTCAGCCCAAAGCTCTGCATACTTTTGTTGTTTGCGCTGAAACTCAAAGAAATCTTCAAAAGTGTAATGTTCTAAATTACCCGTTAGTTTTTCGACTTTGCCATTAGCAGGGATCACAATAGACTCATGTACTTTGACGTCATTATATTGGGTTTCATTGCGACGATGTAAACGCGAGATCCAATCTGGATGCCAACCAGAATGATGAATAAATTTACCAAATGCTGTGCTGAGTCTATTAACTTGATAAACCGTATTGATGTGATTGCTTGCGACAGCTTGTTGAATCGATAGACGTAGCTCTGGCGTTACTCGTTCGTCAGCATCAAGCCATAAAATATAATCGCTCTCAACATATTGTTGAGCACGTTGACGTTGCATACCAAAACCAGGCCAATCATGACTGACAAAAAATTTATCAGTATATTGGCGTGCAATGGCTTCTGTTGTATCGCTACTGCCAGAATCAAGGATCACGATCTCATCAACCCAATCTTTTACTGAGTTTAAACATGCCGCCAGATGCTTGGCTTCATTTTTGACAATCAGTGCAACAGCAAGGCTTGGTTTGGTGTTTTGCTGGTTCATTGTTTTCTCACTGTGATTGGGTCAAAGTTAAGGGGTCGATGATGGTATCAAGTTGGGTGATAACATCCTCAACAGAAATTGCAGCCATAATATCACTGCCTTTCACTCGTGCTCCCCAAGGAAGTTCTGAGACAGGTTTGCCATAATGCTTTTCTGCAAATTGTTGATACACACTGACGACATATTGTTGGCTAAGATAAGGGCCTGTGCGTGTTGGATTACTATGCCCGTACAAACCGATCACTGGAGTGCCCTGTGTGGTTGCTAAATGGGCTGGACCTGAGTCGGGAGCGATAACAACCGTTGCGTATTTTAGTAATGCGGTTAACTGGATCAGGCTTGTTTTACCAATAAGGTTAGTAATAGGGTGATGGCAATGTTGTATGATCTTCTCACCTAACGTTTGCTCACGTTGTGTCGGTGAACCACATAGGATGACATTTAATCCTTTGCTAACGGCATGATCTGCAACGGCAGCATAGCGCTCTATAAGCCAGTTACGCTCATCTTTACTAGCAGCCGGTGAGATGATCAATGTTGGTCTGTTAGTATATTGCTGAGCAAAGGCCATATCTTCACTTGATAATGGGATCTGCCAATCTGGAGTTGTAAAAGGTACGCCTATGTAGCGAGAAAACTCAGCAAAGTTATCAAGTACATGAGAAGCATTTGTTTGTGGCAGCTTTCTATTCGTAAAGAGCCATTGTCCCTCTTTGGCTCTTTGGCGTGAAAAGCCAACTTTATAACGTGCTTTAATTCCTAAAGATAATAGGCTTGCGCGTAGCGCTACTTGCATGTCGAGTAAGGCATCAAACTTTTGATCTTTCAAGGTACTCCAAACTTCCTTGATCCCTTGCCAGCCTGCTTTTTTATCAAAACTAACCACCTTAACATTAGGCAGTGTACCCACAAGCTGAGCTTCTGTTTTGCCCACTACCCATGTAATACTGGTTTCTGGCCAATGTTTTTGGATAGCTTGTACTACAGCGATCGCATGACACACATCACCAATAGCGGATAGCCGTAAAATACAGATAGATTGAGGCGCAGTGGTAAACAAAGCCATAGTGATACCTAATAAAAAGTGGTTAGCGAATTATGCAGTTAGCGCTGGTAATTGTAAAATAAACCAAAATAAATAGGAGAAAGACAACAGTGCAGAAAATTAGCCATGAACAGCAAATGATATGGTTTGATGACAATTATTTAACTGTCGATCCGCATTGTTGCTTTGAGATTGATTTTTGGCGTCAACAAAATGCAATTGTCGGCTCGGCGCAAGGACGGGGCACGACTTGGTTCGTTGCTGGCGATAAAATGGAAATGGCATTGCGTCATTATCGTCGTGGTGGCTTATTTGGTAAGTTGGTGAGTGACAGTTATTGGTTTACTGGTTGGGATAAGACCCGGAGTTATGCTGAATTGATGCTGCTAAAAGTCTTACGAGAAGGTGGGGTAAATGTTCCTCGTCCTGTGGCCGCAAAAGCGGAAAAGAAGGGCTGTGTTTATCGCGCAGATATTTTGGTTGAGAAAATTCCTCATAGCCGTGATCTCGTTGCGCTACTTATCAAGTCATCTTTGCCAAGTTCGGTTTGGCGTCAAATTGGTATTATGATCCGTAAGATGCATGATCTGCAGGTTTGCCACTCCGACTTAAATGCCCACAACATCTTGCTTGATATGAAGCAGCAAGTTTGGTTGATTGACTTTGATAAATGCTATCAGCAACAGGGTGAAAGTTGGAAAAAAGATAACTTAGCCCGTTTAGAGCGCTCATTTATCAAAGAAGTGAAGAAGCGTAATATTCAATGGCAAGCTCAAGATTGGCAAGCGTTATGCGATGGCTATCAACAAGGTTAGGGATGAAGTAGCGATGAGTGTGGGCTCTCATCGCTACGAATTTAATGCAGGTAGTTAGTTATATTATCAATGGTGCGTTGCACTGCGCCCTGATTTTGCTCTACCACTTTTTTAGCGTTTTCTCCCATCACATGCTGACGTTCTGGGTTATCAAATAACTCAACCACTTGCCTTGCTAGCTCTGTGCTATCTTGGCAGATCTCTATCGCGTCAGCTTGCAGTAGTTGCTCTGTAATATCGATAAAGTTGTAGTAGCTGGGGCCTGTTATAGCTGGTTTTCCTACAGCTGCAGGTTCGAGTAGATTATGTCCACCGACTTTATCACCGATCAAACTTCCCCCGACAAACGCAACATCACTACTAGCAAGAAGTAATAACATCTCACCCATGGTATCGGCTAAATATACTTGGGTTTGTGGCGTAAATTCTGTGTTATTGGTACGGCGATGAACAGATAATTGAAATTGCTCTTTTGCCAACACTTCAACATCATTGAAGCGTTCAGGGTGACGAGGAACAATGATGAGTAATGCATTTTCGTTGTGCTGCAATATCGTCTTAAAAGCCGTAAATACCTGCTCATCTTCACCTTTGTGAGTACTCGCAGCAATGAACACAGGGCGATCTTGACCCAGTTGTGAACGTAATTGTGCTGCGTGCTCAAAGACCGTTGGCGTAATAGTAAGATCGTATTTAATCGAGCCTGTTACCGTAACCTTCTCTTTGGCCGCTCCAATATCGATAAAGCGTTTTGCATCGTCTTGATGAAGACAAAGAATGCTATCGACATTATTGAGTAGTGGTTGGGTAAAAAACGCTGCCGATTGATAACGTTGAGCAGAGCGTTCTGATAAGCGAGCATTAGCTATTACAATTGGAATCTGCTGTTTTTTAACAGTTGCTAGCGTATTGAGCCAGAGTTCTTTTTCAACAATCAACATTAGTTTAGGTTGCACCGCTTTGAGAAAGCCTCTGACACACCAAGCAAAATCAATCGGCATGTAGCGGTGTTCAACCAAATCACCTAGCTTGGCTATTTGCTCGGCGCCAGTACTCGTTGTTGTCGTAACCACGATAGCTTGTGCTGGGTATTGCTCTTTTAGCGCTTTGATTAGCGGCGTGATGGCAATAGATTCTCCAACCGATGCGGCATGGATCCAAATAGGTTTCTTACCATTAACGACAGGCGTAAAACCAAAGTGCTCTTTCCAACGCTCGCCAAAACGAGGTTTCCCCGGCTTTTGTTTGTATAGTCCAAACAGAAGTAACGGGGAAGCCAGAGCAAGCAGTAAGGTATAAACGATTCTCAGTAACATATTCACTTACGCTTATTGCAACTTATTGATCGCATCAACCACTAAATCAGGTGTCAGCTCTGTTAAACACTTCAAATGACCTAATGGACACTCGCGCTTAAAGCATGGGCGACAACTGATATCGGTATTTAATACTTCAACATGCTTAGCTAGCGGTGGGGTATAACCCGGTGATGTTGAGCCGTATAACGCCACGATATTACAGCCAACAGCGGCTGAAATATGCATTAGGCCAGAGTCATTGCTAACGACGGTCTTACAGGCGGCAAGTAAATCAATTGCCTCGATTAAAGACGTATTACCAGCAAGATTTTGGCAATGCGTTTGCATTTCCTGCGGCAGGCTGGCTTTTATTTTATCGGTCACTTCACGATCTTTTGCTGAGCCGAATAACCATACTTGGTTACCTTGCTCTATCAGCGTTGCGGCAGCTTTTGCAAAATGTTGCTCCGGCCAACGTTTTGCTGGACCAAATTCAGCACCTGGACATAAGCCAATCACGGTTCTTTCTTTGTTTAAGCCGAATTTAGTTATCGCTTCATTTTGAGTTGTGGCGTCGATGGTAAGCTTTGGATGTGGCATATCAGTTAAACAGCCCGAGCCTGTCATTTCCGTTGCCGGATGCGCGAGTGCAATATAGCGTTCAATCATCAAATTGAATGATTTTTTGTTATTGCGCAGATCATTAAGTAAACCGTAACGCATCTCACCTTTCCAGCCGGTACGAACTGGGATCTTGGCAAATAAGGGGATTAATGCTGATTTGGCTGAATTAGGTAAAACATACGCATGATCATAGTTGTCATCGCGAAGAATTTTACCTAATTGATAGCGAGCAAACAGATTGAGATCGCCATGGCCAAGCGGCATTTCAATCGCTTGATTGACCTCAGGCATGCGTTCAAGCACGGGCTTACACCAGCCGGGCGCCATCACATTAATGATAGCGTCAGGGTGAAGCTTTTTAAGCTCGGTATAAAGACATTGCGACATTACCATATCGCCAACCCATGATGGGCCAATAATTAATATTTTCACATTACAACCGTTGGTTTATACGCTTTGAAAGAAGTTCAGCTGCTGCTTTGTTGTTTCTTGGATTGAAAAATGGGCTTTTAATCGTTGTTGTGCATTCTGTCCCATTTCAACGCGTACTGTTTTAGATTCTGCTAATTGTTTAATTTTATCAGCTAATGCTTGAGGATTATTGGTTTCAACCACAAATCCGGTTTTATCTTCTTCTACTAACTCTTTACTGCCGCCAGTCGTTGTGACAACGGAAGGTTTTGCCATTGCCATCGCTTCGATAATTGTTTTGGGTAGACCTTCACCGCTAATAGATGGCTGCACTTGGATATCGGATGTCGCCATGATTTCAGGTACATCAGAGCGATAACCTAAAAAGTGAATACGATCCTGCATGCCACTGCTTGCTGCTAGTTGATCATTTTCTTCCGTATCCATATCACGACCAACGAGTACCAGATGTAGATTGTCGATATCGGCTAATTGCTTAGCGGCATCAAGCAGAACATGCACGCCTTTGGATTTACGTGCATTGGCGACACAGGTGACAATAATATCATTATCGGTTAAGCCGAGTTGCTCACGTGGCAGAGCATCTGCTTGATACCAAGCTAAGTCATGACCTTTATAAATGGTTTGAACTTTTTCAGGTGCTAGCTTAACAACGCTTCGTACAGACTCTGTAACCGCTTCTGCGACGCAAGAAATACCATTCACGCGAGGATGAAGATGGGTTAAATATGATGATGGGTCATGACGGTAAATACCACCAACAGTGCCACGGTAGCTAATAAGTTTTGTATCCGGAAAACCAATACAAGCAAACGCAGCGTTAGGGATAGTTTTAGAGTTAAGCGCATACACCACATCATAATGGTGTTGGCGTAGTTCATGACGAATTGTTTTTATTGTGTTGAAGCAAATTTTACGACTTGGGTAGCAATCGATAACCGTTATTCCAGCTTCACGAAAACGCTCGACATAAGGCGCATCACCTTGGGTGATAATCGTGACTTCGTGACCTTGTTTGACCATCTCGATACACATTTCGGCTTCTGGTCTAACGCTGTTCCAAGCATCCATATAGGAGCTTATTATCATTATTCTCATTATTTTGCTCAGTCGATTTAAATGTTTATCAAAATAAACGAGTAGGTTTATATTCTACAAGCTTTAAAGTCATCATACTCACTAGGAATGCCACAAAAGATAACATCTTCGCGATCGATTAGGTGGTAGTGAATTGATTGATTGTTCTTGATGAGAAAATTGTACATCGGGGCAATATAAAGCTCTCCCTTTTCCCATTCCTCTTGTGGCAAAGCAAGATAGTGCTGATAGGCCGTTTCAAAATCTTGCTGGTGGGCAAAATGATAAAGACCAGTACAGCATAAATCAGAGATTGCTCGTTTCTCTGCTGTTTCGACAACTTCAGTTGAGTGTGTTGAACGAGGCTTGGCAAAAGACCAGTTATCGCCGCTACCTTTAAATACTTCGAGATAGCCTTGACCTAATAAAGATAAATCGGGGTAAATGAAATCAGGTCTGAAGGTATCGATATTAAATATAGTGATTGGCTGGCTTTTATCTTGCTCAATTTGTTGTAAGCCAAGGTAGACGGTCTCCGCTTGCCCTCGGGTTTCTTGTGTCAAAGTCACGATGGAGAAAGATTGTATCCCTAGAGCTTTCGCACGTTGTTCCACAAAAATGGGTGTTTGGTAAACATCACGCACAATAAATAAAAAAGTCTCTGTTGAAAAATAGGCTTTGAAGCTGGTTACAGCATGGTCAAAAAGAGACATACCATGCGCATCTAGCATGTATTTAGGCTGCATGTATCCAGCCTTAAAAAAGCGAGAGCTTAAGCCTGCCATCGGAATGATTATCATTGGGCATACCTTTTCAATATTTGGTAAAGTCTAAATGCGTTAGCAAAAAGTGCATCTTGGCGCTGCTGATCATCACTATGTAGCGGCAACATTGATAAAAATAATTGGATTTGCATCGCATACAAATTCATAGGGGTAAGATTAAATTTCTTTCCTACAATCTCAATGAATAGTTGTTGTAAATCTTGTTGTCTCTGAGTGCTTGGGATGTGCAGAGTAATATCTTTATTCGTTATATCAACGTGATAGTAGTCAGCGATGATCCAATCATAGAGTCCTAGTACCGAGTGGCTTAACTTTGCAATATCGTAACGAGTATCCCCATAAATGGTGAGCTCATTATTCGGTGTCAATCCTCGTGGATCGATGGTCTTTATTCGATTGGTTCTAAAATCATATAAAATATTGCTAAAACAAAAGTCGCCATGCATGACTGATGGTTGCGATTTATCTGTTGGTAGCCATTGTGATGAGGTGCTGAGAATATCATTTAATGTGATTTCTTCTCCATCAAACAACCAAGCATCTTCGAGTGATATGTGTCGGCTGGCACAGAACTCAATTAGTCTACTTGCTGTTTTCTCGCCAAAGAGATCATCTAGCGAAGAACAAGTGACGTCATGCGGAGCGGGAAATTCTTGGCACTGAGATATAAAGTTAATACAACTGTTAAAGATGTTGTTCCAAACAATTGTCGGTAATTCAGAAAAAACATACAGCTCATTTAATGCCGTGTGGTGTAAATATTCTAAACGATATTTATAGCGTCCTTGGCTTTCTTGGGATCCCATAAACTGAGGGATAAAGTGGCGCATCTCGAAAGGTAATAGTTCAAACCACTTTGCTTCGGCTTTAATCTTTATATTTTTTGAGCTTGATTTTTCAATCCAGTCTGGAGTGATGAGCAATTCGTTAAAAGCTCTTTGCGTCGTGAACTTTGCTTTTGAGCGGTAATACGTATTAACGTGTCCGAAATCAAGCCAATGATCAGTACTGATTGTTTGTAAGCCAATTTGGTTGTGGTAACGATTGAGAGCCTCAAGAAAGTCCCAATGACTTTGGGTGATAAGTCGAATTAATTGTCGAGGCTGATTAAATTTAAAATAGCCACAGACCATTTGATTACTCGATGTAAAGGTGTTTTTTGCTGATAACCATGGAGAGTTCGGGCCATTGTTAATTGTGGCCCAATTATAACCGTCTTCTACCTCTGTGATTGCAACGAGATTATTACCAAGTGGTAATTGAGTAATTAGCGTATCGCCAAATAATACATGTAGAGGACTGTCGAAATTATCTTCGATAAGACTTATGGCAGCAACGAGCGATGCACCGAGCGATAAACCGTCAGGCGTTGATAATATCGTGAAGTTATTTTCTTCTAGCCAAGTCGCATCCGTTGGAGATATTGAATATGATTCAGGAAGTGAAATATATTTCTTTATACCTTGGGGAATAACAGTGTTTTGATGTTGAAATAAACGACGGTTACCAAGCGGAAGAAAACTTGGGGGAAGAGCACCAAACTCAGATTGTAATTCCATATCAACATAGGCCGCTGACATGATTAAGAACATACTTTCTCCTTTGCAATTAATGCATTGATTTCGTCGTGAGAGAGGGCTGCAAATTCAGACGGGCGAATTGCGCGATCATCAATATAAAAGCCGTCATGACCACACCAAGGCTTACCAACAATTATTTCATCGTAAGGAACATTGTATCTATCTAGCCATTCGATGATAAGTGGTAAAGTATGGATATTAATTTTACCGATATTCCCATTATGCGTACGCATATTGCGGGCAGTGAAAATAACGATTTCAAAGCCTTTTTCTTTGTAAGTATATAAATTGTCGATAATTTCTTGTCGAGGTTTTACATTTCTATAATCAGATGTATCAGCTTGCGTTAAGGTGCCATCTAAATCAACAACCAGTCTTTTCATTTTAGGTCAATCTTCATGTAGAATGTTTGCCCAATAGTTTATCTGATTAATATAATGAAGTCTTTTTTTGTCATAAATGATGACGAGGTATCCCTATTTTGGACTTGGGTTTAAAAATTAATAACAATTCTATACCGTTTGAAGAAATTACTGTCGTTGTTCAAGGACCGGTTCAGACATTTGCGGATAGACAACAAGAAGATGGCATAACCCAGCGTTGTTTAAGGTCAGTGCGACAGATGCTACCTGGCGCTCATATCATACTGTCGACATGGAAAGATCAAGATTTAGCGGGCTTAGATTATGATCAATTAGTCATAAGTGAAGATCCTGGCCCCAATACTCGATATTACAAGAAAAATGGAACTCCACAGTATTATAACAATAACCGTCAAATAGTATCGACGCTAGCTGGATTAAAGAAAGTACAAACCAAATATGTGGTAAAGCTGAGAAGTGATAATTACCTCGAATCGAATGATTTTATAAATATTCAACAGCAATATAAAAGTCGTTGCGATGCGTTTAAGTTTTTAAAAGAGCGGGTTGTTGTGCCAAATATTTTTACACGCAAATATGCGAAGGGGCATCGAGTCGCTTTTCATGTTAGTGATTTCTTTTATTTTGGTTTAACCGAAGATGTTTTGGCGCTGTGGCAGTTTGAATTAATTCCTGAATTTACCTTAACCAAGCCGGGGATGTTAAATGATGGCTATCCAGACTACCCTGTTGATTGCACACAATTACTTTTTCTTAATGCTTTAAAACAGTTTGATCCAACTATTCATTTAAATGGACTGCTAGATAATAACAAACATACCATTTATCAATCAGAGTTATGCATGGCGAATAATTTAGTTGTTGCTTCTGCAGAAGATATTGGTTTAGGACTATGTAAGAAATTTAAAGAAAAGGTGAGAGTTTCTAAGCCGAAAGGGAAGTGTGCTCATTATCAATATAGAGAGTGGCAGGAGCTCTATAAAAAATATTGTGATGCTAGATTTGACGTAAACTACCCTTTAAAAGAAAAGCTTGGTCTATTTTTTGAACGTTGTTTATACGTCTTTCCTGTGTATTTTGAAACGAAGATTAATTTATGTAGGCGTACTAAATTTTTTTTAAAAAATAATAAGTTAAAGTAAGTGTTCGGTTGAATTAACTGATGTGTTTGGTGTTGATAATATTGTCGCATTAATAGAATGAAGATATCGAATATCATCATTGTATTTATGAAAAATGTTTAGTAAAGGTTATCAGATGAATTTGATTAAGCGACTAAAAGCAAAGTGGCGCACCGTTCGAAACACACAAAAAGCGATAAAACTTAAAGCGGCTTGTGCGCTTTATGATCATCGGGACTGTTCCGATGTTTTTTGCGCAGAAGATGTGAAGCATATAGTTATATTTCGTTGGGATGATAAGCTTGGTGATTGTATTATGGCAGGCATTCTTATCAATAACCTGCGTTTACATCGCCCAGACATAAAAATTACCGTTATATGTCGTCAAACAACTAAGTTATGGTTAAATAAAGTTTCTTTTATCGATGAATATATTTTATTAGGCAAGCATAATTTACGTAAAACATTACAGCCTTATAAAAATAAATATGACGTATTTGTTGATGTTTCAAATGGTTTTTCTTACAAAGAGATATTTATTGCGAAATACATAAATGCTAAACATTATTTAGGATTCAGTGCGGATAGATTTAATATCATTGATGTTTCTATTGACAGTAATCAAACGCATTTTTATCAACGATATATTAATGCGACAAAAGTTTTAACGAATAAAGATTGTTTGACTTCTGAAAAACCTCCTGTACCAAACTATAATAAAGAGCTTGAATTTCTCGACTCATTAATAATAGATAAAGATTATAAAAATATAGTTGGTATTAACTTTTTTGGTTCAGGAAAATATAGACGATTTAGCTTTGAAAAAGCAGCATCTTTGATGAAATATTGGTTGGAGAAGCATCCTGAAGACTTGTTGGTTTTATTACCAACGCCAGGTGAAGAGAAGTTTTTAACGAAGCTGAACAGCCAATTTTCTTCGTCTAATTTGCTCTTACCGACAGATAAAGCGAGCCTTGAAATGTCTTTAGCTATTATCGATAAGGCTGATTTTACATTTACTCCTGATACCGCAGTAGTACACATGGCTTCGGCATTAGATAAACCTGTAATTGGTATATATCGTGAAAATAGAATGAATTACGAAGAGTGGAAACCATTAGGTAGACATTCTCAGACCATCTTTAATCGAGAGCCTATTTGCGATAATGATAGTGTATATGTATATGAGTTCGGATATGAACAACTAGAAGAAGCCAGAGCAAATACATTGAAGGCAATACAATGAGAATTGGATTTTTTTTACGAGATCTGAAGGTTGAAGGGGTTCAGGTTGTTACTGTTCGTTTAGCAGAAACATTAACAAAACTTGGACATCAATGTGAGTTTATTACTCTGACTTCTGAAACAGATTTAGCTGTATCAGAAAATATAAAACATCATGTTTTATCCATTACCGAAAAAGTTAAATATAAAAAAGCGAATATTCAAGCTGAAAAATTTTTACAATGGTTAAAAAAAGAAGAAAAAGAAAAAAGTTTTGATGTTATTTTTTCTGAACATGGTGAGACAAATGATATTATCTCTTATATTAATGACCCTCGACTAATTTATTGTGTTCATAACTCAGATGAATATACTTATAATAATAAAAATATATATGAACGTTGGAAATATAAAAAGAAAATAACTAAAAAGATTTCAGGTAAGCATGTTGTTTGTGTATCTGATGGAATAAAAGAGTTTTTAATAGAAAAGTCAAAAAATAGTTATAAGTCAATATCTAGGATTTATAATCCATTTTCATTAGAAGAAATAAAAAAACTATCTTTACAAAATACTATTTATGAATTGCCAGAAAATTTTATTGTTTTTGTTGGGCGATTAGAGAAGCAGAAAAATCTAAATTTATTGCTTGAAACTCTTGTTAAGATGAAAAGTAAGATCAACCTTGTCATCATAGGTGAAGGCAGTTTAGAACAGGATATAAGAAATAAGGCAAAGATATTAGGAGTAGAAGATCAAGTCTTTATTTATCCTTTCTGTTTAAACCCTTATTCAATTATGCGCCAAGCTAAAATGTTAATATTGACGTCAAGTCATGAAGGGTTCGGTAACGTACTTGTTGAATCATTAATTTGTGGTACTCCAGCGATCAGTGTCAATTGTCCAAGTGGGCCTTCTGAAATCCTTTCAGGGGATTTATTGAAGTATTTGGTTGATTCATTCGAACCAGATGTTATTGCTAAAAAAATAGATGAAATATTAATAGATGTAGATAATGAAATACTATTATCGAGCTATGATAAATTTTCTGCTGAAAATATTGCTCAAGAATATATTGATTTTATATATAAAGTAAAAAAAGAGGGGCTATAAGGCCCCTCTGTTTTTTTAATGAAAATGATCTCTGTTAAGAAATATTCCAATGCATAAAAAATAGATTATAAATACCTGTTTATGAAAGAAAGGTACATCAGTTAATCCCGCTAATATCAAAATAGATATAAAAGAGTAGATACTAATAGCATTTAATGAAGATTTATTTCTAACAAAGAAAATAGGAATAAATAATATGACTAATAAAAAAGCTAAGCCGAAAAGACCACATTTTACAGCAATATCTATAAACTGGTTATGAAAGTGTATTGGTTTATAATTAGCTGCATCCTGAGTAATAACTTTTTCTTTTGCTAACTGGTTTAATTGAGAATAGTAATTGTGACCATAACCAACAAACGGTGACTGTTCAATTAAGTTAAATCCTGCTTTCCAAAAGTTTAATCTTAATCCTATAGATGTATCAGTGTTACCATCGTCTATTTGTGTGATCTCTTGTTGGGTTTGAATTATTCTCTCTTTAATAATTGGATAGATTGCAGAAAAGATTAGAGTGATACTTATTATGCTAATAACAAAACTTTTCTTTAACGTTTTTCGTTGATATGAATAATAGAAATAAATGCTTATTAGTGTTGGTAATAATGCAACAAGAGCTCCACGAGTTTCTGTTATAGCTAGACTCATGATAGAAATTACTAAAGTTAAACTAAGAACGACTTTTTCTTTAAGTGTACTACCAGTAAGAAATAATATGAAAGTAATAGCCGAGATAAAACAAATATAAGTAGCAAATGGGATTGCATTAATAGGCCAGAAACGTCTACTTACTGGATCTATATATGTAAAGTGATAAACAAAAAGCAACGCATTAATACAACCAATACAGCATGAGAATATTAAAACTTTTCTAGTGATTAATTGGCAAGGTAAAAAGGATAAAAATACACAGAGAATTGCGATAGCTCTTATATTTATTGGGTTATATAAATTTAGAATATCTGCGGTTATTGATATAAATAAAAGGCTGTACATTAACCAGACATATTTACTTTTTATGTTGATAACAATGGCGGATTTTTTATACTTAATAACTGAGACTAATGCTGAAATAAGCGTTAACACAACCAGAATCTTATCGCCATTATATAAATGAAATAAACCGGTAAAGCTCCAAAAAATCGGAAGTAAAATTAGAAAGTCGGCTAATTTATTAAAGAGTTTATTACTATTCATACGGATTCTCATCATTATTTGGACGTGTCTTTAATAAACGCAGAATCCACATGTATTGTTCTGGACGCTCACTCACGTATTGCTCGATACATTCGTTCATCATGCGGGCATCTTGCTCTTCAGTTTCACTAGGGAAAGGCAGAGCAGGGTAGAAATCTAATTCATATTTACCTGATTCACTGTTGTACATCGCAAAAAGCGGTACGATCTTTGCTCGACTTAATTTAGACAGTCGGCCAAGACCTGACATTGTTGCTTTGGTGGTAGCAAAGAAATCGACAAATACGCTGTGCTCAGGGCCAAGATCTTCATCGGGTAAGTAGTAACCTAAGTACCCTTCGCGAATCGATTTAATAAACGGTTTAATACCACCACTGCGTTCATAAACACGGCCGCCGTATTGCACACGTTGACGATGCATCAACCAGTCTGAGACTGGGTTTTTCTGCTTTTTCGCCATTGCAGAAACAGGTAAACCGCGTGATGCAAGCAGTACCGCAGGAATATCAATCGCCCAAGTGTGAGGGACTAACAAAATCACGCTTTGCTGCTGATCGGTGAGAGTGGTGAGATTCTCCATCCCGCGGATCACGGTATTATCTTCTAACCAAAATTTGCTACGTACACTTAACGATGCAAACCCCAGCAAGAATGTACCTGCGGTGGTGATACTTTGCAGTAGAATATCTTCACGTTCAGCATCGGTTTTGTCAGGAAAGCACATCTGTAAGTTTACGCGCGCACGACGGTTTGATTTGCTATTTAACTTGATAGCTTGTTTAGCAAAGGTACTCGCAATTGCTCGGCGTGCTTTATGGGGCAGCAAGCAAAATAGAGAAGCGAGGATAACGGCAAGCCATGTCCCCCAATATTTAGGTGCTAGAAAAGACCATTCAAATTGTGGGTTATAAGCTTGTTTATCGTAATGGTTATCAATCATATCGTTATTATTTGTTTAGGATTGTCATGTATTCTGCAACGCCTTCTGCAACAGATTTAAACGTTTCTGTATAGCCTGCAGCGCGCACTTTAGTCAGATCTGCTTGGGTGTAAGTTTGGTAACGACCTTTTAGGTGCTCAGGGAAGGGAACTGACTCAACTTCACCTTTGCCATGATATTTAACGACAGCATCAGCTACTGCTTGGAAAGATTCAGCATTGCCTGTACCACAGTTAAAAATACCGGATACACTATTTGCTAAGAACCATAGGTTCATTTTGCATACATCGCCAACATAAACAAAATCACGCTTAAAGGTTTCAGAGCCTTCAAACAGTTTTGGGTTGCCACCTGCAGTAATTTGAGTGTTTAGGTGAAAGGCGACAGAAGCCATACTGCCTTTATGTTGCTCACGCGGGCCGTACACATTGAAATAACGGAAGCCAGTGATTTGCGATAGTTTCTCACCATGTGCTTCGGCATCTTGCCAAATACGGCGAACATAGTTATCAAATTGTTGTTTCGAATAACCATAAACGTTCAGTGCACCTTCGTATGGCTTTTCTTCGATGAAATCATGATCGCGACCACCATAGGTTGCTGCAGATGAAGCATAAAGGAACGGGATTTGGCGCTCTAAACAGTAATGTAATAGCTCTTTTGAGTACTCATAGTTATTGAGCATCATGTATTTACCGTCCCACTCAGTGGTTGCTGAGCAAGCACCTTCATGGAAAATGGCTTCAATATTTCCGAACTCATCTCCCGCCATAATCTGGGTGATGAAGTCTTCTTTGTCCATGTAATCGGCAATGTCTAAATCGACAAGGTTGGCAAATTTAGTCCCGTCTTTGAGGTTATCCACCACTAAAATATCGTTACAACCTTGCTCGTTAAGGGCTTTTACGATGTTGCTGCCGATCATGCCGGCGCCGCCAGTAACAATTATCATGGGAGAAAATCCTTCATTGATGAAATAACAACTTGTAGCTATGGCGCTACAGAGCAAAAAAAACGTTAACTTATGATACATTATATGTAGAAGAAGGGCGAAGGAAGTCAATCAAATGAAAACCCGAGACAGAATTATTCATGCTGCTTTAGCGTTATTTAATGAGCGTGGAGAGCCAAACGTAACGACGAACCATATCGCCGCCGATCTCGCGATCAGTCCGGGTAATCTTTATTATCATTTTAGAAATAAAGAACAGATCATCCACAGTATTTTTGATTTATATGCCACTGACTTACAAGTGAGCTTTCAACCGCGTAGTGAAGCGGAAACGACAGAAAGTCTGTTGAGTTACCTCGATGCCGTATTTTTGCTGATGTGGCGCTATCGTTTTTTCTACGCAAATTTGCCTGATATTTTACGTCGTGATCCTGAATTACAGCTTAAATATCTCGAAGCACAGGCGCAACTTCGCAGTAATATCGCGATATTGATGCAAAGCTTAAAAGAAGGTGGATTGGTTGATATCGATGATGAAGATTTGAAAACCTTGGCTGAGACGTTGTTGATGGTAGCATCAAGTTGGATTAGCTATCAAACGACCCAAGTCGCTGGTGCTAAAATAACCCCAACGGTTATCTATAAAGGTGTTATTCAGATACTTAATATTGTAAGGCCGCTGGCAACACCGTTAGGCTGCGAACGTGTAGAAGCATTGAAACAGTATTACGAGCAACAGGAACAGCAAGCAAAGCGTTAAAAATCCGTTGCGAAAGAAGCGATATTAAAAAAGGTTGGGATAATAACTATCACCAACCTTTTTATTTTTAGTATTAGAGTTGAGCTTAATCAAGCCAAGGTTTAGGATCTATTGGCTGGCCTTTACGGCGGATCTCAAAGTAGAGTCCGGGTTGGGTTTGGCCACCACTGTCACCGACTAAGGCTATTGGCTCTCCTGCTTGGACCGTATCACCGACTTTCTTCAGTAGTGTTTGGTTATAGCCATAGAAACTCATGTCACCTTTACCGTGATCAATACCAATCATCAAACCATAGCCACGTAGCCAGTCTGCAAAAATAATGCGACCAGAATAAATAGCTTTTACTTGGCTCCCCATTGGCGTGCTAAATACCATGCCTTTCCAGCGTAATTGCCCTTGCTGGTGCGAGCCGTAATTATGCAAAATAGTCCCTTTTACTGGCCAGTATAGTTTGCCTTTATGGCGAGCAAGGCCGTCCATCGGCACACGTGCCTGTTGGTTTGCATATTGTCTGTCAATCTCACGTGCTTCAGCTTCAGCTGCAGCACGCGCTTTGGCTTCTTTTGCCGCTTTTATGCGTGCTTGAGCAGCCGCTTTTTCACGGGCAATTCTTGCCGCTTCTTCACGGGCTCTTCTTTCCGCTTCCGCTTTCGCTTTGGCAATGGCAGCGAGCATTTGTCTTTCGTTGGCTTGTAGTTCAGCTAAATCTTCACTGCTGCTATCGATTTGACTTTTAATGCTAGATAGCGTTTTTTGACGTGATTGCTGCTGTTGATCGAGTGTTTGTTTTTGCTGTTTAAGAGTGTTGAGTGCTTGTTGCTGCTCTGTTTTTTGCTCGTTGAGCTGGTGCACTTTCATTTGAATTTCAGTTTGCGTGGCATCAAGGGCATCGATGGCATTAACACGGGCTTTACTGATGTACTCAGCATAGGTTGTCATTCGATCAAGGCGTGTTGAATCCTCACCGCTTAATAAACTGGCGATATCACTGTCTTGGCCTTGGCGAAATTGGGCATTTAAGAGTGAAGCAACAACGGCTTTCTGTTGTTTCTGTTTTTGTTCTAGTGCTGTTTGTTCCGTATTTAACTTATCAATAGCGCGTTTAATGGTTGCTAATTGATTGTTTGTCGCATGAATATCATTCGCAGCTTTGGCAATGTTCAGTTCGTGTTGTTTTAGATCTTGTTGCAAGCTGTTGTATTTCTTTTGCTTGCTTGCCAGTTGATTTTTTTGACGTGAGATTTCCTGTTTTACGCCATCGAGCTGGTTTTGACTGGACGCTGCACATGGAACGGCAAATGTCATGCATAAAAGAACGCCAGTGCATAATGCACTGGCGCGGATTTTTTTGTTTAGATGTTTTCTAATCATATCTCGCATGGAGATAATTATTTCAGATTGTATAGCACCTGACCAGACATCTCTGCAGGGATTTCCATATCTGTTAGTGAAAGCATCGTTGGCGCAAGATCTGACAGCTTACCACCTGACTTAAGTTCTAAGTCTTTGCTACCTACGTAGATAAGTGGCACTGGTAGATTAGTGTGTGCTGTGTGGATACCACCGGTTGATGGGTCAACCATCATCTCGGCATTACCGTGGTCGGCAGTGATCAGTAACTGACCGTCCATTTCTTTAATCGCTGCAACGACTTTACCTAGGCAAGTATCTAGTGCTTCACACGCTTTCACTGCAGCGTCGTAAACACCAGTATGGCCAACCATATCACCGTTAGGGTAGTTACAGATGATCATATCGAACTCACCACCTTTGATTGCGGCAACAAGCTTATCAGTTAGCTCTGGTGCACTCATTTCAGGTTGAAGATCGTAAGTGGCTACTTTTGGTGAAGCAACAAGTTGACGTGATTCACCATCAAACTCATCTTCTTTACCGCCATTGAAGAAGAAGGTTACGTGCGCGTATTTTTCTGTTTCAGAAATACGTAGCTGTTTTTTGCCTTTCTTCGATAGCCATTCGCCTAATGTATTGTCTAGGCTTGCTGGTTTGAATGCTGTTGTTAGTTCAATATCTGCGGCATATTGCGTTAGCATTACAAAGTCAGATAATTGTGGGAATTGTGCACGCGCAAAATCGGTGAAACCTGGCTCAAATGCACGTGTGATTTCACGCGCACGGTCAGCGCGGTAGTTCATGAAAATAACGCTATCGCCATCTGCCACGATTGCTGCTTCTTGACCTTCTGCACGTACTTCAGTCGCTTGTACAAATTCGTCATTTTCATCACGCTCGTAAGCCGCAGCTAGACCGTCAACAGCATTAGCGACTGTGAACTCAGCTTTAGCGGCAGTGATAAGATCGTAAGCTTTTTCAACGCGATCCCAGTTATTATCGCGATCCATTGCGTAGTAACGACCAATCAGTGATGCGGTACGTCCTTTACCTAGCTTGGCAAATAGTTCATTAAAACGAACCAGTGAATTCTTCGCGCTACGAGGTGGTGTATCACGACCATCTAGGAATGCGTGCAGGAAGATCTTCTCTGCGCCACGTTTTGCTGCCATCTCAATTGCTGCAGCAATGTGATCTTCGTGGCTGTGTACGCCACCTGGAGATAGAAGACCCATAATATGAACCGCTTTACCTGCGTTTACTGCTTTGTCGATAGCCGTTACAAGTGCTTCATTTTCGAAAAACTCACCATCGCTGATCGCTTTAGTAATACGAGTAAGATCTTGGTATACCACACGGCCTGCACCGATATTAGTATGACCCACTTCAGAGTTACCCATTTGACCGTCAGGTAGACCAACATCAATACCAGAAGCTGAAATTAGTGTGTTAGGGTTTTGAGCAAGCAGCCCATCCATTACTGGTGTTTGAGCGTTAGCAATTGCGTTATCCGCATTGTCTTCGCGGTAGCCCCAACCATCTAAAATAACAAGTGCAAGTGGTTTCTTCGCAGACATGTTCTGTCCCTCTTCGAATAAATGAAAATCTATATCAATTGCCTTAACTGCTTAATGTAAAAGCATTTTTAAGGTAATTGTAATATCCATTAATGTAATTTTACTACAGAAAGTATTGAAAGCAGTAGGAGAAGTTCAAACTTACTGTCGAGCGTATTGTGACCTATTCGACAAAATATATGCATTTATTGTCTTGAGTGTAAGCCCTAGATCACAGTTTTTCTCTATTTCATTAATAGGTAAGTGCGAGATTCGCTTTTATACTGGGTGGTGCGCATAACTTATTAATAGCAACAAGTGAGTTAAAGCGCGGAATGAATACCCGTTGCTGTACATGATAGGTAACAACGGTATACTCAAAACCTTTAAAAATCCCGTTAATCTTGGCTGCCATTTAGCCATGAAACAGAGCGAAGCAAATGCAACAATATATTGAATTTTTAACCAGTAACCCTATTTTATCTCTAGTTTGGATCGGTTTAGTTGTGGCTATCATCGGTTCTATGGTCAAAGAGAAAACTGCAACGTATAAAACAATTGGTATTAACGACGCGACAGCATTAGTCAATCGTGAAGAAGGAGTGTTTGTTGATATTCGCTCTCGTGATGAATACCGTAAAGGTCATATTGCGGGCTCACTTCACGCTTTGCCAAGCCAAATTAAAGAACAAAACATTACAGAGCTTGAAAAACATAAAACAGCCCCAATCATTGTGGTATGTAAGACAGGTCAAACCGCTCAAACAACCGCAAATGATTTGAGTAAAGCGGGTTTTACCAATGTTAACGTACTAAAAGACGGTCTGATTGCTTGGAACGAAGCAAACCTGCCGCTAGTAAAAAGCAAAGGTAAAAAATAACGCATTGTTTGATGTGCGGTACGCGTAGTCATACCGCTGTCTATTTATTCAATACAGCCTGTGGTTAGCACTGTGCTGGCGTATTAAGTCTCGTAATAGCGAGCATCAAAAAGGACTCAGGAAATGGCTGAAGCAGCAAATACAGAAGCACAACAAAACTTTCAAATTCAACGTATCTTCCTAAAAGACGTTTCTTTTGAAGCGCCTAATTCACCTGATATGTTCCAAAAAGAATGGAACCCAGATGTGAAATTGGATCTTGATACTCAAAGCCGTGAACTAGCTGAAGGTGTGTATGAAGTTGTACTTCGTCTGACTGTTACAGTTAAGAATGAAGAAGAGAATGCATTCCTTTGTGAAGTTCAGCAGGGCGGTATCTTCTCTGTTGCAGGTATGGAAGCACCACAACTAGCACATTGCCTAGGTGCATTCTGCCCGAACATCCTATTCCCGTACGCGCGTGAAACAATTTCAAGCTTAGTAGTTAAGGGTACATTCCCACAATTGAACCTAGCACCAGTAAACTTTGATGCATTGTTCATGAACTACTTACAAAACCAAGCAGAAGCAAACGCTGAAGCTTAATAAGCAAAGTAACAATTATGACTAAGAACGCAAATAATACGATTTCAATGGCAGTATTAGGTGCTGGCTCTTACGGCACAGCACTTGCTATTGCGTTATCCAGAAATGGTGCCAATGTTATTTTATGGGGCCATGACCCAGAACATATTGCACAATTGGAAATTGATCGTGCCAATGAAGCGTTTCTTCCTGGTGTGCACTTTCCAGAATCGTTAATTGTAACCTCAAGCTTACAAGATGCTGTTGAAGGTAGCCGCGATTTACTTGTTGTTGTACCAAGTCATGTATTTGGTCAAGTATTATCACAAGTAAAACCTTTCTTACGCTCAGATTCACGTGTCTGTTGGGCGACCAAAGGGTTAGAACCAGAAACTGGACGTCTGTTAAAAGATGTCGCAGTCGATGCTTTAGGTAGTGATATTCCACTTGCAGTATTATCAGGCCCTACCTTTGCCCAAGAACTAGCTGCGGGTTTACCGACGGCTATTTCTGTTGCATCACCGGATGCGGAGTTTGTTGCTGATCTTCAAGAAAAGATTCATTGTGATAAAACCTTTAGAGTTTATAGCAATAATGATTTTACGGGGATGCAACTAGGCGGCGCTGTAAAAAATGTGATTGCGATTGGTGCAGGTATGTCTGACGGTATTGGCTTTGGTGCCAATGCACGTACAGCGTTGATCACCCGCGGTCTTGCGGAAATGTGTCGTCTTGGCGCGGCATTAGGTGCACAGCCTGAAACCTTTATGGGCATGGCTGGATTGGGTGACTTAGTACTCACATGTACCGATAACCAATCCCGTAACCGTCGTTTTGGTTTAGCGCTAGGCGCAGGTAAAAGTGTAGAGCAAGCACAGCAGGAAATTGGTCAAGTTGTTGAAGGTTATCGTAATACCAAAGAGGTTTGGCAATTAGCTAAACGTTATGGTGTTGAGATGCCGATCTCTGAGCAAATTTATCAAGTACTTTATCAAGGTAAAGATGCTCGTGAGGCTGCTAAAGAATTACTCGCACGCGAGAAAAAATATGAATAACAGTAAGATATAAGGGTATCAACCTTATTATCTTCTGTTTCAACAACGCGAGCCTTGGCTCGCGTTGTTTTTTTTTGCAATCAGGTTAAAGTAATACCTGACTAATTAAGTATAGTTATAAGAAGAATAGATAAGTAAGCAGAGGATGACGTGAAGCAATGTCAACAACACCAGCTTTGGCCAGCGATCAAGCAGGAAGCACGAGAGCAGTCAGAGCATGAGCCAATGCTCGCGAGTTTTTATCATGCCACGATTATTAAGCATGATGATCTTGCTGCTGCATTGAGTTATATACTTGCCAATAAATTGGCGACACCATCGATGCCAGCGATGGCTGTTCGTGAGGTCATCGAAGAAGCGTATGCTAGCGATTGTTCGATAGTTGAATCGGCAGCACGTGATATTTGTGCTGTTGTTGAACGTGATCCTGCTATTGAGATGTATTCTATTCCATTACTTTATCTTAAAGGTTGTCACGCTCTTCAAGGATATCGTGTGGCTAACTGGTTGTGGAAACAAGATCGAAAAGCCTTAGCGGTTTATCTACAAAACCAAATCTCGGTAGCTTGCCAAGTCGATGTGCATCCTGCGGCAAAAATCGGTCAAGGGATCATGTTTGATCACGCGACCGGTATTGTGATTGGTGAAACCGCGGTCATTGAAAATGATGTTTCAATTCTTCAGGACGTCACATTAGGTGGTACGGGGAAAGAGAGTGGCGATCGTCACCCGAAGATCCGTGAAGGGGTGATGATAGGTGCTGGCGCTAAAGTGTTAGGCAATATCGAAGTCGGTGAAGGGGCGAAAATAGGCTCTTGTTCGGTAGTGTTAAATTCTGTACCTCCCCATACCACTGTCGCTGGTATTCCTGCCAAAGTGGTTGGGCGACCAAATTCTGATAAACCATCGATGGATATGGATCAGCAATTTAATGGTAACTCGCAAACGTTTATTGAAGGTGATGGTATTTAGCCATCGTTATGTTCAATAAAAGACATATTGAATGTGAAAAAAAGGCGATCATTGATCGCCTTTTTCTGTTTTATACCGCGCCGTTAAAATCCATTTGTCGCCATGCTTCAAACGCAATAATCGCAACTGCATTGGAAAGGTTTAAGCTGCGGCTATCGGGTTGCATTGGAATACGTAAGCGTTGCTCAAGGGGCTGGCTGGCAATAAATTCAGCCGGTAGGCCACGAGTTTCTGGGCCAAAAAGTAACACATCACCTTGCTTAAATTTCGCATTAGTATGGAAATTAGTGGTTTTGGTGGTGCAGGCAAAAATACGACGCCCTTCCATTGCTTGTATGAAAGCAGCAAAATCTTTATGGCGATGGACATGCGCTAAATCATGATAATCCAAACCAGCACGGCGTACTTTTTTCTCGTCTAAATCAAATCCTAATGGTTCAATCAAATGCAAGTTAGCACCACAGTTCGCACTGAGGCGAATAATGTTACCCGTATTGGGGGCAATTTCAGGTTCATATAACGCAATATCAAACATAATTTATCGCTTTATTAGCAGCTAAAGATAACACATTGTGACAAGCTCAGTATAAACAAGCAAATGGCCTGAGCATAAAGATTATTTCCACTAAGAGTGTGTCTGTTTTTAGCTTTGTATATTGTTCTGGACGATTTTAAGTCAATAAATGATCAATATGGTCATGCCAATGGAGATAGAGTATGAAAGCCTCGTTACTTTAATGACATGCAACGTTTTCGGCTCAAAAGTGTCGCTGGTTTATCAAGAGTATCTCTTTAATGGTGTTAACAGGCCAGAGGCAGAGTAATAGTAATATTCAATCCGCCAAGGGAGCTATTATTCGCTTTAATTGTTCCTCTATGTTGTCGAATCGCACTTTCTGTAATAGCTAAACCAAGCCCAGTGCCTCCGCTGTCACGATCTCGTGCGGTGGAGACGCGGTAAAAGGGCCGGAAGATATCATCTAATTCCGCCTCAGGCACACCGTCACCATTGTCATCAATCGTGATGGTGAGCAGGTGCTGTTGAACCGTAAACTGTATTTCAATGACGTCATTGCCGTATTTAATCGCGTTACGTATTACGTTCTCTAGTGCGCTGATCAATAGGTTAGGATTGCCATTAATCGGCCAATCTTGCAGCGCGTTATAACGTAAAGTTTTATGGCATTGTTCAGCTTCAAAGCGAGCATCTTCAAGCATCTCATACCATAGTGTTTGGCTATCAAGCCTTTCATTTTGTTGATGACTATTGACTTGCATTCTAGATAATTCAAGTAATTCGCCAATCATGGTTTCTAATCGTTCAGCCTCAGTATCAACGCGGGTTAGCTCACGGCTTTCCCCTTGTTTGCGTTGAGCTAATGCGGTAGCCATCCGTAAACGAGTGAGTGGTGAGCGTAACTCATGCGAAATATCTGACAGTAAACGTTGCTGTCCACTGATCATGGTATTTAATGCCCCTACCATTTGGTTAAAGCTTGCGCCAGCTTGTTTAAATTCTCGTGGTCCGGTTTCTAAATTTGGATCGGCGGTAAACTCACCTTGTGCGACACGCTCTGCGGCTTGTTGTAAACGTCTTGCTGGGCGTGTGACTGCCCAAGCGAGCCAGAGCAAAAAGGGGGTGCTGACAAGCATTGTCACGAGTAGGAGCTTAAATGGCTTATCCAAAATTTGAATGATAAACGGGGAAGGGCCACGCCATATTTGACCGCTATACATATAAATATCACCCTTCGGCGTATTGATCGTAAAGGGGCCAGCCATCATCCAGCGACCATATAAACGTTGCTTAGGGGCACTTGGGTTATCAGCAATAGTAATAAAGTTACGCAATGCTTTAGTGTGTTTTTGTGGTGAGATAATGTCGCCATCAAGAGTCGTAAAATAAATCTGGATATCATGATTATTTTTACGTTTTGTTAAGCGTTTGAGTTTTTGTTCTAGCTGCAATCTTTTAACGTTTTCGTTTCGTGGGGTGTTGAGCTTTTGGTTAATATTTTCTGCGGTATATTCTAGGCGTTTAAGGTGAGGCTCTGGGATCGCTTGCCCTGTTCGAGGATCGAGTTGAAATAACAAAACGATTGTCACGACGACAACAAAAAGGGTAAACCAGAAAATGGCAAAAATACGGCCATAAAGGCTAGTGAGCCCCGGAAATTTCATTATGCTTCCTCAACTAATAAGTAACCTTTACCGCGTAAGGTTTTAATCCTTGGCTTACCATCTAAGCGCTCTGGCAACTTTTTACGAATATTGGATACATGCATATCAATGGCGCGATCAAAACGAGCTAAACGTTTACCGAGTACATCTAGGCTTAAGGATTCTTTGGCAATAATCTGACCTGGACGTTGAATAAAATAGCTTAATAAAGCGAGCTCTGTGCCCGTCATTTCGATTGGAATTTCCTGACAAAGCACCTCTTGTCGTCCGGGATAAATCGTAATGTCTTGATAGGTGAGTAGGTCTGATTTTTCAGTGGTTTTTTCATTCGTGGCTTGAGTACGGCGCAATACTGCGCGTATACGCGCTAACAACTCTCGGTCGCTAAAAGGTTTAGGCAGGTAATCATCAGCGCCGAGTTCAAGACCAAGCACACGATCAATTTCATCACCTTTAGCGGTTAACATCATCACAGGTGTTGAATGGGACTCTCGTAAGCGACGTAGCATTTCAGTGCCGTTCATTACTGGCATCATGACATCAAGTAAAATCAGATCGATACTGCTATCTACCTTTTCTAATCCTTGCTGGCCATTATTGGCTTCAATCACATCAAAGCCTTCTAGCTCTAGAATATCTTTTAATAATGCTGTGAGCTCAATGTCGTCATCGACAAGTAAAATTTTCGCCATGGTCAAACCTATGCAAAGATAAAGAGAGTGATGAAGTCTTGAGCCTAGTATCGCTAATGTCAGCGTGAACGCCAAGTTTCGTTATCATTGATTTACGTAGCTTTACGTTTACTCGACAACGCTTTACTTGTGATCCGTTATTATGATTACCAAGCACAATGGCACAGGTTGCCGCACCCAAATAGTTGGAGATACAAGCATGAAAATGTTCAAAAAAACAATGATGATGGCGATTGCAGTACCAATGGTATTAGGTTCGATGTCAGTAATGGCTGCTCCGAACTCACATGGTATGAAAGGGCATCATGGTGAGCGTGGCCTGTTTAAACAGCTAGAGTTGACTGATACACAAAAAGCCGAAATGAAAACCTTACGAGAGAAAGATCGTGAAGCGATGAAAGCGGAGCGACAGGCTAATCGCACTGAAATGCAAACAGATCACAAAGCACTCGATAAATTAGTACTGGCAGATAATTTTGATGAGCAAGCGGTACGTCAATTGGTCGATCGTATGTCAGAGAAACAAGCCGAGCACCGTGTTGAGCGATTAAAACAGCGCCATCAAATGTTGAATATTTTGACCCCAGAGCAAAAAGCAAAATATGTGGAATTAAAGCAACAGCATGCCGAAAAGCGATTTATGAAACTTGAGAAAAAAACACACTGAGTGTTTGAGTAATAAAGACAAAAAAAGAAAGCCATAACTTCTGTTGTGGCTTTTTTTTGATTTTTTACTCAGGAGTTAGAGCCCTCATAAAAAAATCACCTCGATGATCGTATTTTCTCGTAGGTTTTGTTATTAATTGTCATCATAAAACGGCTATACTGCGTGATATTGAACACACCATAGGCATATGGATCATCAAGTACACGAAAAATCGGGCTGATTATGTAGCAACGTCAGCTTAAAACGAAAGAGATAAGGCTAATTTTCGTGTAAAAAGAAGCTTGATTGAATCCCGACCTTGCGTGATATGAATCAACTAAATATTTTTGCAAACTTGTAATACTCCCACGTAAGTAGAAAAGTTTCAGTTTTTACACGCACAGCACGGCTGTTGCTGTGATATCGAGCAGGGGAACCTCGGTATAATCGTGTCGGATTTGATTTTCAATTCCCAAAGTCAGAGGGTAACCATGATTAAGAAGATTGGTGTTTTGACCAGTGGTGGTGACGCACCTGGTATGAATGCAGCGGTTCGCGGCGTAGTTCGAGCAGCGTTAACTGAAGGTCTAGAAGTGTACGGTATTTATGATGGCTACCAAGGTCTTTATAACAACTGTATCGAAAAGCTAGATCGTAAAAGTGTATCTGATGTGATCAACAAAGGCGGTACATTCCTAGGCTCTGCGCGTTTTCCTGAATTCCGAGAAGTGGAAGTGCGTGAAAAAGCGATTGAGAACCTAAAACTGCATGGCATTGATGCATTAGTAGTTATTGGTGGTGACGGTTCATACATGGGCGCGAAGAAGTTAACTGAGATGGGTTACCCATGTATCGGTCTTCCTGGCACTATCGATAATGACGTTGCAGGTACTGATTACACTATCGGTTACATGACAGCAATGAATACGGTTATCGATGCAATTGACCGTTTACGTGATACATCATCTTCACACCAACGTATCTCTATTGTAGAAGTGATGGGTCGTCATTGTGGTGACTTAACCCTAATGTCTGCGATTGCTGGTGGTTGTGAGTACATCATCACACCTGAAACTGGTCTAGATAAAGAAAAATTACTAACGCATATCCGTGAAGGTATTGCTAAAGGTAAAAAGCACGCAATTATTGCTATCACAGAGCTAATGACTGATGTGAATGAACTGGCTAAGTTCATTGAAACTGAAACAGGTCGTGAAACTCGTGCAACAGTATTGGGCCACATTCAGCGTGGCGGTCAACCAACAGCGTTTGACCGTGTACTTGCTTCTCGTATGGGTGCATATGCAGTTGATCTTCTTCAAAAAGGAGAAGGTGGTCGTTGTGTAGGTATTCAGTGTGAGCAACTTGTTCACCACGATATCATCGATGCAATTGAAAATATGCGTCGCCCTGTTCGTAACGATCTTTATGAGTTAGCTGAGAAGTTATTTTAAGAGATTTATCGAGCAGTAAGAGAGAAAAAAGGTCGATTATTATCGGCCTTTTTTATTACCTTGAAATCGGTAAAGGACGGTTTTTTGCGATAAAAACAAAAAGGCCACCCGTAGGTGACCTCTTAGGCTAATCAACAAGAATGATTAGTTTTTCGCTTCAGCTGCTGCTTTAGCAATAGCTGCAAAGCTTTCAGCATCAAGTGCTGCGCCACCAACTAGAGCACCGTCGATGTCTGGTTGTGCGAAGTATGCAGCTGCGTTTTCTGGCTTAACAGAACCGCCGTATTGGATAACAACGTTCTTAGCGACTTCTTCACTTTTCTCAGCGATGTGAGCACGGATAGCAGCGTGGATGCGTTGTGCATCGTCAGCAGTTGCTGCTTTACCTGTACCGATAGCCCAGATTGGTTCGTAAGCGATGATTGCGCCGTTCAGTGCTTCAACACCTTGAGTGTTGATAACTGCGTCAAGTTGACGCGCACATACAGCTACTGTTTCGCCAGCTTCGTTTTGTGCTTCTGACTCACCAATACAAAGAACTGGCGTTAGGCCATTTTCTTTTAGGAATGCGAATTTTTGAGCAACAAACTCATCTGATTCGTTGTGGTATTCACGACGCTCAGAGTGACCGATGATGATATGGCTAGCACCGAATTCTTTAAGCATTGCAGGAGAGATATCGCCTGTGAATGCGCCGTTGTTGTGTAGATCAACGTTTTGAGAACCAAGGATGATTTTGCTGTTTGCTTTGCTTAGTAGCTGCTCAGCTAGATCCAAGTACATTACTGGTGGAGCGATGGCTACATCAACACCTTCAACACCGTTAAGTGCTGCATCAAGACCTTTGATAAGGCCAGAGACCATTTCCTTGCTACCGTTTAGCTTCCAGTTACCCATAACCACAGGATGGCGCATAGCTTTTCTCCAAATTTAAATGATGTAATTAACTTAACTTGATGTAGTAAAAATATACCAAGAATGGTTCATTTTTACTGTCCAAAATCATTAATGAGCTCGGTTGTACCTTTTTCAAGGTAAAAAGTGAACTCATAATTTCAAAATATTTCAAAATATAGTTAATTTCTTGCAGGAAACTGCGTTAGAAAGAGTTTTTCTCTGTGTTTTCGGATTGTTTGGGATGAGATGAAATCGGCGTGATCTCAGCATTTTCTTGGTTATAGGGGTGTTGGAGGGTTTCGGCAAAGCGAACTAATTGGCGCTGTAACTCATTTCGTAACAACATGGTGGTGTGAAGTGGGTTTTTTCCACGACTAATAATCAGATCGATATGACTTTGTTGTGCTTTTAGGCGTGGTTGCATGCTGTCATGTGCTTGGTTTATTGCGTCTTCTATTAATTGTTGACGTAGTTGTTCGAATTGTTCTGGATCTTCTTTTGCCATTTTTGCCATATCATCAAAATTGGGTAGCGTATCCATCGTCAACTCCATCCGTACAACTACCTTTAGTATATGAAAAGATAACGGGTATGGCGTCTTAGAGGTGAGATTAGTAGGAGATAAAGTGACAACTTTATGCATATATCTCCTATTTGATACAACTAAGCGGGTGTTAATAACTACCAGTAATGCTCCATAGTTATCTGTCCCGGTTTTCGACGTAAATTTTTAGCAAATCCTCGCGCTTCTAGCACACTTTTAGTCTCTTTTACCATTTCAGGGTTACCACACAACATAATTTGGCTTTGCTCTGGATGTAATGTTAGCCCGACATGGCGCTCTAGTTGTCCATCTGCAAGGGCTTGAGTGATCCTTCCTGTCAGGCAAAGAGGAGACGGTTCTCGGCTGACAAAAGGCTGGACGATAAGTTGATCGCCATATTGCTGCTTTAATTGTGTGATTTCTGCTTGATAACTTAAATCTGCGGCAAAACGAACCGCATGAACTAAGATGATTTTTCTAAACCGATGCCAGACATCGCCTTGCTGCAAAATAGACAGGTAAGGACCGATAGCCGTCCCTGTTGCAAGTAGCCAAAGGTGATCGCCTTGTGGAACCTCATCAAGAGTAAAAAAGCCATTGGCGCGTGCAGAGATCAAGACTGTATCGCCTTCTTCTAGTTGGTGGAGTCGTGGTGACAATAACCCGTCTTGAACCCTTGTGGCGTAAATATCGATGGTTGGCTGCTGGGGAGGGTTAACAAAAGAATAGGCGCGTTGGACCATTTGGCCATCAATCTCTAAGCCGAGCTTGGTAAATTGCCCTGCTTTAAAAGGCTCGATGTTTGCCGCTAATGACAAACTGAATAAATTATTATTCCAGTGGCGGTTTGCAATAACTTGAGCAGGAATCCAATCAGCCATTATGGCCTCCTAATTCTATGATGTTATTCGATAAGTGCAGCGCCTTTGACCTGAAATGATATGTTCTTCACGTTCAATACGGATGTTTTCTCCAAGAAGGCGTTTAAATACCGTAAGTTCCGAGAGACATAGTGCAGGACAATGTTGTGCTGCTCGACAAATAGGGCAGTGATTTTCAACTAAGGTATAACCATCGTGCGTTGTTATAAGCTCTGCCATATACCCATCTTGTGTACGTAATTGAGCGAGGTGTTCGAGCTTTTCTTTGAGTGTTTCGCACGTTTGTAATGTTTGTTGATACTGTTCGTAAGTCTGCTGTTCGCGTTTTGCGATGACTTGCTCAAGCCCTGATGTTCCGAACAGATCTTCAACTGACTCTAACATGTGTACGGCTAAATCATGATGACGATCAGTAAAACGACGATGTCCTTGCTCTGTTAATTGCCAATGACGGGTAGGACGTCCGACTTTGACTTTGACATCGTTAAAATCAACCAGCCCTTCATCTTCTAAGCTTTGTAAGTGTTGACGAATTCCCATGGTAGTAACGGAGAACTTTTCAGCCAATACTTTTGCCGTGACAGGACCTTCATTTTTTAAGTGATAGAGGATTTTCTCGATGGTTTTCATAGCTACCTATATATTCATTTCTCTAGGTATTATGGGATCAGCTCATTAAATAAAGCAATCTCTTTACCATTCTAACGGGTTGCGTTGATTTTGCTTCTTAGGAGTGAGAGGTGGGGAAAAAAGCGTACCGAAGTACGCTTTATTACATGTGAATATCGTAATTAGATGATGTGCGATTTTACAATGTCATCTTTACGATCAAGGTAATGGGTCGACTTAATACGACGAATAGTACGGCATTGACCACGGATCAATAAGGTTTCCGTTGTCGCGATATTACCTTGACGATGAATGCCTTCTAGTAAGTCACCTTTGGTTATACCTGTCCCTGCAAAAATCACGTTATCGCTTTTTGCCATATCTTCAATACGCAATAATGTGTTGGTTTTAATACCCATTTCGTGGCAACGACGAATTTCAATTTCACCGAGTTCGCGGTTTTCTGCGGTATCCCCTTTGACCTCATGACGAGGAAGTAAACGCGCCTGCATGTCACCGCCTAATGCACGGATCGCGGCGGCGGAAACAACACCTTCTGGCGCACCACCGATACAGTACATCACGTCGACTTCACTATCTGGCATGCAAGTTAGAATAGACGCCGCCACATCGCCATCAGGCACGGCAAAGACACGAATACCGATTGCTTGCATTTGCTTAATCGTTTCATCGTGGCGAGGCTTGGCAAGGGTGATCACCACTAAATCTTGCAATGATTTACCCAGAGCATTAGCAATAGCCGTCAAGTTATCAACAAGTGGCTTCTCAAGATCAATCACGCCTTTTGCTGCAGGGCCAACCACCAGTTTTTCCATGTACATATCAGGCGCCTTTAGAAAGCTTCCTTTTTCACCCGCGGCTAATACAGCGAGGGCATTATTTTGTCCCATCGCTGTCATGCGTGTTCCTTCAATGGGATCGACTGCAATATCAACAGCATCGCCACCGCAACCCACCTTTTCACCGATGTAGAGCATTGGCGCTTCATCAATTTCGCCTTCACCTATTACGATTTCGCCATTGATTTCAGTTTGATTAAGTAGAATACGCATCACTTCTACCGCAGCATTATCAGCAGCATTTTTATCGCCACGACCAAGCCATTTATGGCCTGCTAGTGCCGCCCCTTCTGTAACCCGTGAGAATGCCATTGCTAAATCGCGTTTCATGATAACTCCAGATATATAAAGTCGATTAGAGAAATAAACTGAGTCGATTTTAACATAAGGGATGGTGAAACGATTGCGCAAAATAAAGGGCAGTATTGCAATGTTCATAACCCGTATTAATCGCTGTGTATAAATTCTGGTTTTGATGACAAGCCACTATTATATCCTGCATGTGGTCATGCTAATGATTAGCGTTATTTTTGGTGACAGAATATCAATGAATGAATCGTGACAAAAAAGCAATATTGGTGGTATTGGGTCTAAACACTGTGTACAAATTAGGATATAAATAAGAAAGCGTAAGTTAGGTGACAGTTAAGCTTATTCGTTGATGTTTTTTTGACAGGGAAGAGAGCAAATAAAGCTGAGATTCGATTAAAAATGAACTTCGCACTGTATTTGGTTGTCTCAGTGGGCGAATATTTGATCCACTTTGCAAAAATTATATCAGACTTGTGTGATTTTCATCCGTTTGCCCAAAAGCATTAGAATTGTGGATGTCAGATAGTCGCTGCCTCGTTAGAATAGAGGTGAATGTGAATTTAACTCGCGCGTAGGTGATTGGCTTAATGACTAAGCCAACATACGGGCTAAGATCAGGTAAACAATATGTCTCTAGAAATGTTAGAACAACTAGAAGCCAAAGTTCAGATGGCAATTGATACAATTTCTATTCTACAAATGGAAATTGATGAATTAAAAGAGCAAAACTCTCAACTTTCGATGGAAGCGCAAGAACTACGCTCTGGTCGTGAAAGTCTAAATGAAGAAAATGAAAAACTACGTCAAGATCATAATGCATGGCAGGAGCGCGTACGCAACCTACTAGGCAAAATGGAACACGTAGAATAATACTGATTTCAGTTTATCTGTTTCGGTTTTCGGCTTGGTATGTTGTTTTCAGGAACGACAGCATACCGGGCCGTAATTTTATTGATTGCTCGCAGTATGTCTAATCGATATCAAGAGGCTCAGGTGATAAAATAACCCCTGTATTATCAGCATAGATATGATCTTCTGGTAAGAAGGTCACCCCACCAAAATTGACTGCAACGTCAACCTCACCGATATCACGTTGATCAGCGCCCACTGGGATTGAGGCAAGCGCCTGAATACCAAGATCTAATTCATCTAGCTCATCAACATGGCGAACACAGCCATAAATAATCAGCCCTTCCCATTGATTTTCTTGCGCTAAATGAGCTAAATCGATATCAATTAATGCACGTCGTAGTGAACCACCACCGTCAATTAATAACACTCGCCCTACGCCTGATTGTTCTAAGACTTGGCGAATAACACCGTTATCTTCAAAACATTTTATGGTGGTTATTTGACCGCCAAAAGAGCTGCGTCCACCGTAAGAGCTGAACATAGGCTCAACAACATCAACGTGTTCGAGATAGATATCACACAGTTCAGAGGTATTGTATTCCATAAGTGGACTTCTTATTTAGCGAAAGAAAAGAAAGGAAATCAATAAGGCTTATAACGAGGAGATACTCATCGTAAGCCTTGTTGAAATTATAACCAGTTGATCTGTCATTGCAATTCGCAATTATGACAAGATGATCCCAAGAGCAAACAATAAATTCGTCAGTAAAGCACATTTGACCATGGTTGCCATCATTGGGCGGAGTTCTTCACCATTTTTAGAATGATAAACAGCACGACCATGTTTAAATAGTAGTGGCACACTCAATAAAAATAGCCATCCGAATAGCGATTTTGTTTCAAATAGAGAAAAAAGCGTTAAACATACAACACTGGCTGCTAATAAGAAGAGGTGGTATTTACGACCCCATTCAGGTCCCATTCGTACGACCAAAGTTTGCTTACCATAAGCTCGGTCGTTATCAATATCACGTAGGTTATTAATATTAAGAACGCCCACTGCGAGCAAACCACAGGCCGTTGCCGGTAACATTATCACTGAATCAATGTTGCCAGCTTGTAGGTAGTAAGTGCCTGCAACACCCAACCAGCCAAAAAAGATTAATACTGATAAATCACCTAAGCCACGGTAACCGTAGGGCTTATTACCCACGGTATAGGCAATAGATGCAACAATAGCTAGCGCGCCGAGTAGTATAAAGCCAATGATGTCATGGGGATTATGACAGGCAAAAAATATCAATGATAAGCCACTGATTGCTGTCAGAATAATGTTGACAAACATGGCAGTACGCATGGCTTTCGGGGTTACTAATCCTGATTGAATCGCACGTTGAGGTCCTAAACGATCATCATTATCGGTGCCTTTGACAGCGTCACCGTAATCATTAGCAAGGTTAGAAAGAATTTGCAGCAAAAGGGCGGTTAATAAAGCGAGCGCTGCAATTAAAGCAGAAAAACTTCCATGCCATCCTGCCACTGCACTACCGCATACAATTGATGCGATGGCTAGTGGCAAGGTTTTCGGTCTTGCTGCATCTAACCAAATAGCAAGTGATGAAGATGATTTCATAATCTAGGTACTTAAATAATGAGGGAATAGCTATTATGGCGAAAATTTGGATTGGCGCAAATTTATCCCATTAATAGTTGCTAAAATAAAAAAAACGGTGCGCAAGGCACCGTTATTTCTGAAAGGCAATGTTATTACAGGATAAAGCGGCTTAAATCTTCATCTTGTACGAATTCACCAAGACGCTCGCTAACATATGCGGCATCAATCGTGAATTTCTCACCAGACTTTTCGCTTGCATCATAGGAAATTTCTTCCATTAGACGCTCCATAACGGTATGCAGACGACGAGCACCGATATTCTCAGTACGCTCATTCACTTGCCATGCCGCATCCGCTAGGCTGTCGATACCGTCAGCCGTGAATTCGATTTCAACTGATTCTGTTGCCATTAATGCTTTGTATTGCTCTGTTAGCGATGCATTTGGCTCCGTCAGAATTCGTTTAAAGTCGTGACTTGTTAGCGCTTCAAGCTCAACGCGAATAGGTAAACGACCTTGCAATTCAGGGATCAAATCTGATGGCTTAGCCACTTGGAAAGCGCCTGATGCAACAAACAGGATGTGGTCTGTTTTAACCATACCGTGTTTGGTTGATACTGTGCTGCCTTCGACTAATGGGAGTAAGTCGCGCTGCACACCTTCACGAGAAACATCAGGACCGGAAGACTCGCCACGCTTACAAATTTTATCGATTTCATCGATGAACACGATACCATTGTTTTCAACCGAATGAATGGCTTGTTCTTTAAGCTCTTCTTGGTTGACTAACTTCGCCGCTTCTTCTTCGGTTGCAGCTTTTAGCGCGTCTTTGATTTTCATCTTGCGCTTTTTAGTGGTATTGCCAGCAAGGTTTTGGAACATGCCCTGTAGCTGGTTGGTCATTTCTTCCATACCAGGAGGCGCCATGATCTCTACACCCATCTGAGGTGCTGCAATGTCCATTTCAATTTCTTTATCGTCAAGCTTGCCTTCACGTAATTTTTTACGGAAAGATTGACGAGTCGACGACTCTGCAGGGGCTTCTTCATTTTGACCCCAAGCATCACGCGCTGGTGGTAGAAGGGCATCTAAAATACGCTCTTCTGCTAATTCTTCAGCACGGAAACGGACTTTCTCAGTCGCCTGTTGATGTGTCATTTTTACTGCTACATCAGTTAGATCGCGAATGATTGTTTCGACTTCTTTACCAACATAACCCACTTCGGTGAATTTTGTTGCTTCTACTTTAATGAAAGGCGCGTTAGCTAGTTTCGCTAAGCGGCGTGCAATCTCGGTTTTACCCACCCCAGTTGGGCCGATCATTAAAATATTTTTTGGCGTTACTTCAACACGCAACTCTTCAGGAAGTTGCATACGACGCCAGCGGTTACGTAGTGCAATCGCAACTGCTCGTTTCGCTTTGTCTTGACCGATAATATGGCGATTAAGTTCATGAACGATTTCGCGAGGAGTCATTTCAGACATTACAACTTCCTTACTTAGTTTCTAATTCTTCAATGGTGTGATTGTGGTTAGTGAACACACAAATATCACCAGCAATATTCAGGGCTTTCTCTGCAATTTCTCGCGCACCTAAATCGGTATTTTCTAGCAATGCTGTGGCTGCGGCTTGGGCGAAATTACCGCCAGAGCCAATCGCAATTAAGTCGTGCTCTGGTTGCACAACGTCACCATTACCAGTGATGATGAGTGAGCCAGTTTCATCGGCAACGGCCAACAAGGCTTCAAGCTTACGCAGAGCGCGATCAGTACGCCAATCTTTGGCAAGTTCTACGGCCGATTTTAGAAGGTGGCCTTGGTGCATCTCAAGCTTACGCTCAAAACGTTCAAATAGAGTGAATGCATCAGCGGTACCGCCAGCAAAACCTGCCAGTACTTTATTGTTATATAGACGGCGAACTTTACGTGCGTTGCCTTTCATTACTGTGTTACCAAGTGATACTTGGCCGTCACCAGCAATGACGACTTTACCGTTTCGACGTACAGATACAATAGTTGTCACGGGGTTAACCTCTCTGGTTCTGCTCCGGCATAGCCGGTAACGTTAATGTGAAAAGATCTGGGGATGAAAGAAAGGCTTTTCAAGTATGAACTGTCAATTGGTCGCTATTATTACGTTTATCTAACATAAAAAAAGGACGTAAATAGGTACGTCCTTCTGATTATTTGGCTAACCTTGGAGAGTTATTGCCAATGCCAAATACCACACGGTGAAACACCGCCATTTTGTAGTTTAGCTTTATCTTTTTCAGCACTGCTTTTTTGTGAGTAAGGGCCTAATACGACACGGTACCAGGTTCCTTTTGCATCACTGCTAATTTTAAGTTGGCTATTCATGCCTTGGAATGCAATTTTTGCTTTACGTTCATCGGCTTGTGATTTATTACGGTAAGCCCCACACTGCAATACAAAGCGCACACTTGATGTCGCCTCGGACTGATTTTTGGCTGGACTTGGTTTTGTGTCTACAGTAACCACAGGCTTAGCAGTTTGAGCGTTCTCTTTCGGTTTAGGTGTGTCTGTTTTTTTAGCTGCAGTTTCTGTTTCCACTGGCTGCATACGTTGGTTTTTCAAGTCGTCTGGCACGATGACTTTTTTATTTTCTAATTCTTGAATGTAACGCCATTTTTCTTCAGGTTTTGGCGGTAGAACTTCTTTATTAGCGATTTTTTTAACCTCATTAGTGGATTGAGGTTTTGCACTAATTAAAGGTTCATCTTTATGTGCTGGTTTTTCAGGAACATCAGTACCAGATAAGAAGAATAAACCAGTAATAAGTCCAAATACTAAAACAATAGCGGTGACCGCCCACTTGATTGGAAATCCACTAGAGGCGGGGGCTTTTTTTCGACTCGGACTGCTTTTTTTATTTGCCGGTTTCGGCGAGCGTCCGCGTTTTACATAATCTTTAGTAGCCACGATGATAGACAAATATGTTGAGAGAAGGAAAGAACTCTATGTTACAAAGTTGGAATGATACTGACTAGTTTTTATCACTATTAATGTGTGGGTTAAGGTCAATAGTATGTAAAAACTGTGAACTTATGATTATTTCATAAGCTCACAGTCTTTTTATGACTATCGAGATGGTGGGGCTGCACTTTCACGGATCACCAGTTTCGCATCAAGTAAGCGAGATCCTGCTTGTACTTCCTTGCCTTTAAGTAGTTCAAGTAACATCAGCATTGCTTGACGACCAATCTCATAGCGTGGTTGAGAAACGGTGGTTAATGGTGGATCACAATATTCAGCAAATTGAATATCATCAAAGCCAACAATCGAAATATCTTGAGGAACACGAAGACCAAGACGTTTTGCCTGCTGCATTGCGCCAATCGCCATCACATCAGAATGACAGAACAGTGCGGTTGGTGGCTCAGGTAACGACAACAATGCGGTAACTGCGCGTGCGCCAGCAGCAAAGCTAAAATCACCCTTCACCGTATAGGCTGGGTTTAATGTAATCCCACCACGACGCAGTGCTTGTTGATAGCCCTGATTTCGGAACTGGGATAATGGCGCTTGGTCGGGGCCGGTAATTTGCGCAATACGCTTATGACCCATTTGTGTTAGATAATTAACTGCTTCAAATGCCGCGGTGAGATTATCAATATGGATGGTCGGCAACTCTAACTCGGGTGCGTACTCACAAGCCATCACTAAGGGGGGTAGGTTCTTCTGTTCTGGTTTACTGACATCAAAAGGTAAGTCTGTACCCAGTAATAACATACCATCAGCTTGTTTAGTAAAGACTAAATTAACAAATGAGTTTTCACGCTTTTTCTGTTGACCACTGTCGCCCAGCAATACAAGGTAACCGTACTCCATTGCAGCTTCTTCGATACCACGAATAATCTCTGTGAAGTAAGGATCACAAATATCAGGGACGATAGTTACGATCGTTTTTGACTCATTGCGACGTAAATTACGGGCAAGTGAGTTAGGTGAGTAGCCAGCTTCCATGACAGCCTGCTCAACTTTTTTACGAGTTGAAGCCGATACTTTTTCCGGGTTCATTAGCGCACGGGAAACCGTTGCAGTCGAAACTCCGGCTAGCTGGGCAACATCCTTCATTGTCGCCATATTGCTTTCCTCTTTTATCTAAATCTCTCTTATTGTGCGGCTGGTAGCTCGAGGTCAAAAGGACTGAGACGGAAACCAGCGAAGCAGTAAATGACTGATATTAGTCAATACTATTGATATTGTAGAGCGTATACACGGGATTAAACATGCCTCAAATAGCATAAATTACATTCACTATGTGAGTTTTGTCGCATTGTTGGTCTTAAGTTAAATCTTGTGGCTCTACATCAATCGACCAACGTACTTTTTTTGCTAACGGCAGTAATTGAATTGCAGGCTTGGCAATACTGAGTATCTGTTGCAAGGTTTTGCGATTAGGGGTTTGTAAAATTAATTGCCAACGATAACGTCCAGCACGACGGGCAAGAGGAGCGGGGTTTGGCCCTAATACACAGCAATCTTGATCATAAACGGGGCTGGATTCAAAAATGCCACGGATTTGCTGTAATAGTTGGCAAACAGTATCACTGTCATTCGCTTCCGCCCGTATTAAGACAAGGTGAGTATAGGGCGGTAACATAGCTTGCTGGCGTTCAACTAATGCGGTTTGTGAGAAAACGCCATAGCCTTTATGAAGCAATGATTGTAATAGTTGATGCTCTGGGTGGTGAGTTTGCAATAACACTTCGCCCGGTTTACTCGCACGTCCTGCGCGTCCTGCAACTTGAATAAACAATTGTGCTAAACGTTCGGATGCGCGGAAATCGTTACTAAACAGTGCGCTATCAACATCAATTAAGGCGACTAAAGTGACATTTGGAAAATGGTGTCCTTTTGCTAGCATTTGAGTACCAATTAAAATCTGATACTCATTATTTTTAATTGCTTCGAGATAGTTTTCTAAAGCCCCTTTACGACGCGTGCTATCGCGATCAATGCGCACCGTCTTAAATTCAGGAAATAGGGTGGCGAGTTGATTTTCTAATTGCTCTGTACCGACACCGACGGGCAATAATTGAGTCGAACCACATTGCTCACATTGCGGCATGATGGGACGCTGAGTTGCACAATGGTGACAACGCAGTTCTCCAGATTGCTGGTGTAAGGTGTAATAAGCATCACAACGATGACATTCGGCGATCCAACCACATTCATGGCACATCATCGCAGGTGAAAAACCACGACGATTAAGAAATAACATCACCTGATTACCCGCATTTAAGTGTTTACGCATCTCAGCGATAAGTGGTGCAGATAATCCAGCATCAAGATATAGACCTTTAACATCAATCACGCCATGACGCGCCAATTGGGCGTTACCCGCACGTTTAGTTAAGGTTAAATGATGATACTTACCTGTTTTCGCATTATGTAAGGTTTCTAATGCTGGTGTCGCAGAGCCTAAAATAATCGGGATGTTTTCTTTATTGGCGCGCATAACGGCAAGATCGCGAGCATGATAACGTAAGCTATCTTGTTGTTTATAAGACGCGTCATGTTCTTCATCGACAATGATGATGCCAAGGTTTGCAAAGGGGGTGAATAATGCAGATCGCGTCCCGATGATGATCCCCGCTTGATTATCTCGACCTGCAAGCCATGCAGCCATACGCTCGCTGTCGTTTAGCCCTGAGTGAACCGTTTCTAAAGGCACATTAAAACGACGGCGAAAGCGGTTAATCGTCTGAGGGGTTAAGCCAATCTCAGGTACTAAGATGAGTGCTTGTTTACCTGCGGCAAGCACCGGCTCTAGCAAGTTAAGATATACTTCTGTTTTGCCTGAGCCCGTTACCCCTTCTAAAAGATAACAGCCAAACTCAGGGTTACTATTCACGGTGGCAATTGCTAACGCTTGTTCTTCATTTAAACGTGGTTTTTCTTCAGTAACAGAAAACTGTTTCTGCCAGTTTTGGCTTTTGGGTTGTTGCTGTTGTTCAATGATCCAGCCTTTATTCGCTAACGTTTTTAAGGTCGTAGAGCTCACTTCTTCGCTCAATAGTGCATCATGACTGACAGCTCCGTTTTGTAGTAGACGCAGTATTTGGGCTTGTTTGGGCGCGCGGGTTAGGCCATTTAGCGGTTGTGATTTTCCCGCTTCTGTTAATGCCCAAAATTTCAGGGTGGTTTGTGAGGCTTCACGTCCTTTTCGCAATAATGCCGGCATTGCATTAGCCAGCGTATCGCCAAGTGGGTACTGATAATACTGACTAGCCCATTTGAGCAAATCAAATAATGGCGGCATCCACAGTGGTGCTTTATCAATGACTTTTTGAATAGCTTTTAGTTGTTCGATAGGAAACTCAGAGCTATTTGTCAGTGCGGTAACGATACCTATTAAACGTTGACGCCCGAAAGGAACCTGCACACGCCCGCCGACAATAGGTAGGTCGTTGGGTTTGATTAAATAATCAAAGGTTTTATCTAGGGGAATAGGGAGAGCGACTCGAGCGATATTCGGGATCATAATTTACTGCAGTCATTGAGCTTGTGTTGAATAATACCAGACCAAGTGATACTCGATAAGTGCTGTTAAGTCTGATAGGTGAAGAACGCGGTGTGGTACAAAGAAATTACGCGTGAAAAATCGGCATCTGTATTGATCTCCGCGGGATGATTGATTACTATACGCCGCCTGATTTGTCACATAATGTGACAAGCTATTTTTTAACGACGTGTGGTGCCCGGCTTTGGATCGGGAGAGCGACACGGCCTTTATTTTGAGGTTATCCCATGAAACAAGGTATTCATCCTGAGTACAAAGCAGTAAACGCACGTTGTTCTTGTGGCAACACTTTCGTATTTAACTCTACTATGGGTAAAGACATCAACCTTGATGTATGCGACAAGTGCCACCCATTCTACACTGGTAAGCAACGTCAAGTTAGTTCTGGCGGCCGTGTTGACAAATTCAACAAGCGTTTCGGTGCGCTTACTAGCAAGTAATTACTTGCCAGATGAATTTAGAAAAAAGGGATGCGAAAGCATCCCTTTTTTTATGTCTCAATAAAATATGTGAAGAATAACTGTTAGCTATCAGCTGGGAAATTAATACTTAATGGCATATGATTTAATAACAAATACGAATTACACATAGATGTAATTTGCCATTATAAATGTCAGCGTTGAGGCTCAAATATCACTATGACCGAAGATTTTCGTCAACAAGCTCTAGATTACCATTCCCTTCCTACTCCTGGAAAAATAGCCGTTGCACTGACAAAGCCAGCAAATACGGTTGAAGATCTTGCTTTAGCGTATAGCCCAGGTGTTGCTGAGCCCGTAAGGGAAATCGCTCAAGATCCTGATAACGTTTACAAATATACCGCAAAAGGGAATATAGTTGCGGTGATCACCAATGGCACCGCTATTTTAGGTCTTGGTAATTTAGGCCCGTTAGCTTCTAAGCCTGTTATGGAAGGGAAATCATTACTTTTTAAGCGCTTTGCAGGTATTGATTCGATTGATATTGAAGTCAAACATCGCACTATTGATGAGTTCGTTGATACTGTCGCAAATATTGCCGATACTTTTGGTGGTATTAATTTAGAAGATATTAAAGCGCCAGATTGTTTTGAGATCGAACAGCGCTTAATTGAGCGTTGTAATGTTCCGGTGTTTCACGATGATCAGCATGGTACGGCTATTGTCACCGCTGCTGGTATGCTCAATGCCATAGAGTTACAAGGCAAAGATATTAGTGAAGCGGTGATTGTGTGTTTAGGTGCGGGGGCTGCTGCTGTTGCGTGTATGGAGCTCTTGATCAAATGTGGCGCGCAACGTGAAAAAATTTACATGCTCGATCGTAAAGGCGTTATTCATACTCGCCGTGATGATATAAATGAATATAAGCAGCTATTTGCTAACAATACCGATAAGCGCACATTAGAAGATGTGATTGCGGGAGCCGATATTTTCGTTGGTGTATCAGGCCCTGATTTATTACCACCTGAAGCGCTAGCACTAATGGCTGAAAACCCTATTGTATTTGCTTGCTCTAACCCTGATCCTGAAATAAAGCCTGAATTAGCTCATCAAGTTAGAGATGATTTAATTATGGGAACGGGACGATCTGATTATCCTAACCAAGTAAATAACGTTCTGTGTTTCCCGTTTATTTTCCGCGGTGCATTGGATGTGCGTGCAAGTCAAATTAATGATGAAATGAAATTAGCAGCCGTTCATGCAATTAGAGAGTTAGCGAAAGAGCCAGTACCACAAAGTGTGCTTGAGGCTGCGGGTGTATCACAGCTTGAATTTGGCCGAGAATATATTATTCCAAAACCGATGGATCCACGTTTATTACCGCGTGTCGCAAAAGCAGTTGCACAAGCAGCCATTGATTCAGGTGTCGCGCGTATTGAGATGCCAATGGGATATATGGAAGTGTAATCGCGCTATTCTATTGATGACAAAAAATAAAAACCAGCTGTTAGGCTGGTTTTTTTGTAGACATAGTACTGCAATAATTATTCATTAATGTCTTCGTAGCTAATGCCCATTGCGTCCATTAATGCTTTTGCTTCTGCAGGTAGATCGTCTGGGCGATCTTTACGAATGTCATCATCAGTGGGAAGCGGTTGACCTGTGTAGGCATGCAGAAAGGCTTCACAAAGTAATTCACTATTTGTTGCGTGGCGAAGGTTATTCACCTGACGACGAGTACGTTCATCAGTCAGAATCTTAAGCACCTTTAATGGAATCGAAACAGTAATTTTTTTTACTTGTTCATTTTTCTTACCGTGTTCCGCGTAAGGGCTAATATATTCGCCATTCCACTTTGCCATGTTTTACCTTCTCAGCGATATTGGGTTAATAATGGTGGTAACAGGAATCAACATTTTCTGTTAGCAACGGGGATTGTAGGGCGGCGATATTACGTGAACATCGCGGTTTTGTCCCGTATTGAACAGAAAAATTACAGTAAGGTTGTTACCATTATTTTGTTATGGCTGAATTTTAGCGGGATTTACTGCCATAAGCAAAGACATATAGACGTCCAGATGTGTTGACGTCTTGTTTTGTAGTGGTTAAAGTTGTTATAAATTTATTATCTTGGGTTAAATCCTGCCCCGACAAGGAATGTTTGTATGAGTGATAAGCGACTGGCGACAATTGCAGTAAGAACCGGTATTGATGTTGACTCTCAATATAATGCTGTTGTTCCTCCTATTTATTTAACGTCGACCTATAGCTTTCCAGCTTTTGGCGAAGTACCGCAATATGATTATTCTCGTTCAGGTAACCCAACTAGAAATACGTTAGCTGACGCGCTTAGTGAGATGGAAGGCGGTGCGGGTGGTGTGGTAACCAGTTGTGGTACAGCTGCGATGAATTTATTGGTTACTGCATTATTAGGTCCTGATGATTTGATTGTTGCGCCGCATGATTGTTATGGCGGTACCTATCGATTATTTAATACTCGTGCCAATAAAGGTGACTTTAAGGTTGAGTTCGTTGACCAATCGGATCAAGAAGCACTTACAGCGGCTTTAGCGAAAAAACCTAAACTAATCTGGGTTGAAACGCCGTCTAACCCATTAGTGCGTGTGATTGATATTGCGGCGCTGTGTCAGCAAGCAAAAGCCGTGGGTTGTCTTGTTGCTGTTGATAACACTTTCTTATCGCCGCTACTACAACAGCCAATTGAATTAGGGGCTGACTTTGTTGTTCACTCAACAACCAAGTACCTCAATGGTCATTCAGATGTGGTGGGTGGGGTGCTGATTTCTAAAGATGCGGAAATGGCAGAAACCATTGCGTGGTGGGCAAACTGTATTGGTGCTACTGGCGCACCATTTGATGCTTATCTAACTTTGCGAGGTCTACGTACCTTATCACCACGTATGAGAATGCATGAAGAGAATGGTGTAGCAGTACTTGATTATCTTCAGCAACAGGCGATGGTGGGTACTATTTATCATCCAAGTCTGCCATCACATCCTGGTCATGAGATTGCCAAGCGCCAGCAAAAAGGGTTTGGCTCTATGATGAGTTTTGAATTTGCGGGTGATCAAACCCAACTTGAAGTGTTTGTAAAAGAGTTAAAGCTGTTTTCACTAGCAGAATCATTAGGTGGCACTGAAAGCTTAATTGCGCATCCATCAAGTATGACTCACCGTGCGATGTCAGATGAAGCACAGGCAGAAGCGGGGATCACCACCTCATTATTACGTCTTTCGGTTGGTCTTGAAGACCCTAGTGATTTAATAGAAGATCTTGATCAAGCCTTTAAACTCGCGGCGGAGGCTCACTAATGACAAAAGCATTACGCCAATTACATAAATTTGGCGGTAGTAGCTTAGCTGATCCTGAGTGCTATCGCCGAGTAGCGGATATTCTGGCGGAGTATTCAAACAATGAAGATTTAATTGTTGTGTCAGCCGCGGGAAAGACAACAAACCAACTTATATTATGGTTAGCGCAATTAGAAAAAGATGGTCGTCAAGCCCATGAAACCTTGTTATCTGTCCGCAGTTATCAGCAACAATTAATTGAGTCTTTGCTTTATTCGCCGACAGCAGAACGTTTGATTGAATTACTACATGATGATTTATCAACCATTGCTCGTTATGGTGAAAGCCCTATTAGCCCAGCACTTCGAGGCACCATTCAAGGGTATGGTGAAGTATGGTCTGCGCGATTATTAGCGGCATTACTGTGCCAGCGTGACTTACCCGCCACAGATTTGGATTCTCGGTTATTTTTACGTGCCGAACATGCCGCACAGCCAGAAGTCGATAGCCGATCGTCGAAGCCATTATTACAACAGCAGTTTGCACAACATAGCCATCACCGCTTAGTGATCACAGGCTTTATGGCTCAAAATGAGCAAGGGGAAACCGTTTTACTTGGCCGTAATGGTTCAGATTATTCTGCGACAATCATTGGTGCATTAGCAGATGTTTCTCGAGTCACGATTTGGAGTGATGTGGCTGGAGTCTATAGTGCTGATCCACGTAAAGTTAGCGATGCCTGTTTATTACCGTTATTACGATTAGATGAAGCCAATGAGCTTGCTCGTCTTGCTGCCCCTGTTTTGCATAGCCGTACATTACAACCTGTGGCACAAAGTGCGATAGATTTAACATTGCGTTGTAGTCATCAACCTGAATCAGGTTCTACGCGAGTAGAGCGTGTTCTGGCATCGGGTCGAGGGGCAAAAATTGTCTCTTCGCTTGATGATGTGTGTTTGATTGAAGTTGATGTACCACGAGGTATGGATGTTCAACATGTACGCGAAGACGTTGAGCGTTTATTGTCGCGCCATCAATTAGCACCTTTAGCGCAAAGCCTAGAGCAGAGTAAAGGCCGTATTATGTTGGCTTATACTCGAGAGGTAGTGAATGACGTATTAAATTTACTGCAAGATAGCGGAACACCTGCCGAATTACGGTTGCGAGAAGGCTTCTCAATGGTTGCTGCTGTGGGCGCTGGGGTGATCAATAACCCTATCCACTGTCATGGCTTTTATCAGCAGTTAAAAGGCTTACCGGTTGAGTTTATGACAGAAGCGGATTCGGGATTAAGTTTGGTTGCTGTATTGCGCCATGTCGAAACTGAAAGCTTGGTTAGTGATATTCACCAAGCGCTCTTTCAAGCTCAAAAACGAGTAGGGCTAGTACTTTGTGGTAAAGGCAATATTGGCACCCGTTGGCTTGAATTATTCGACCGAGAGAAATCAGCGTTAGAAAAACGTCATGGTTTAAGTTTTACTTTAATAGGGGTACTCGATAGTCGTCGTTGTTGGATGAACTTTACAGGTATCGATCCTTCGCTAGCACTGACACAATTTGAACAAGAAGCCATAGAGTATCAAGAGGGTGCGCTTTTCTCTCATCTTGCGAGTGCTGATTATGACGATGTGATTGTGCTTGATGTCACTGCAAGTTCCGAGCTGTCAAAGCGTTATGCAGAAATAGCAGAACACGGTTTGCACTTAATTTCAGCCAATAAAGTGGCGGGTTCCGCGAGCAGTAAAGATTATCATGCGGTGATTGATGCGTTTGCGAAAAGTAGCCGTCATTGGTTGTATAACGCGACGGTTGGTGCTGGGCTTCCGGTGAATCATACTGTCCGTGATTTACGAGAGAGTGGCGATCAGATCATCGCTGTTTCTGGTATTTTCTCAGGCACCTTGTCTTGGTTGTTCCAACAGTATGATGGCAGCGTGCCATTTTCTGAGTTAGTAGAACAAGCGTGGCAACAAGGACTCACTGAACCTGATCCTCGCCATGATTTAGATGGCAGTGATGTGATGCGTAAGCTCGTGATATTAGCCCGTGAATCAGGCCTAGAAATTGAGCCTGAACAGGTTAAAGTTGAAAGCTTAGTCCCAAGCGAACTTGCAGCATTATCTGTTGAGCAGTTTTTTGAACAAACTCAAGTGCTCGATGAGATTTTAGCCGAGCGATTAGAAAGTGCGCGAGAGGAAGACAAAGTGCTGCGTTATGTAGCTCGTTTAGATCGCCATGGCAACGCTTATGTTGGTGTTGAAGCTTTACCCCAAGAGCACGCGCTAGCTAATTTGCTTCCGTGCGATAATATCTTTGCCATTGAAAGCCATTGGTACCGTGATAATCCGTTAGTGATTCGAGGACCTGGAGCGGGGCGTGATGTAACTGCTGGTGCATTATTATCAGATATAAATCGTCTGGCCTGTTTACTGTAACGGTTTGATAAAATTTTAAAGCCCGCTTATTGTTAGCGGGCTTTTTATATTTAAAAGCAGCGTTGCGACTGGTTTCTGTCGTAAAAAATAAACCGCAGTAAACTGCGGTTTATTTATTTTATGAGAGAGATAAAGAACTACAGCGCAACAGGGCTGCCGTTACTGTCCATATCTTTTAGCTCAATAAGCACTTCTTCAGCCCAGTCAATCCAAGCTTGGCGGTTATGTAAACCACGACGAAGTGTTAAACGATCTAAGCGTTGTTGGCGGTCCATTGACTTATAATCGCTGAAATGAATTTTTTCTAGCTCTTTGTAATGGCCGATCAGTGTTTGAGATTCATCGATCAATGCAGCAAGTTGCTTTTGCATTGGCTCTGAATTGTGAACACCACAAACTAACAGCTTTGCTGAGAACTCATCGCGAGTTGTGGGATTACGTGCAGGTTCTTCAAACCAATTAAAGAGTGCTTGGCGACCGGCATCTGTAATGGCATAGACTTTACGATCAGGTTTACCCTCTTGAGGCTCAAGTCGACATGTTACTTGATCATTAGTCGCCATCTTATTCAGTTCACGATACACCTGTTGGTGACTCGCTTTCCAAAAATAGCCAATACTATGAGAAAACTCTTTAGTTATATCATAACCCGTTGCTTCTCTGTTGCTCAGCACGGTTAAAATTACGTGTGGTAGTGACATCTCTTCTATCCGTTAAATACGTCAAATAAAAATAACAACTGAACTAGATTACATACGCTTCGTAATGGCGTTTTTTATTTATAATCTTAATATCTTATAGTTCGGTTGAGACCGCATACAATATCATTAATTTGCTTAATATCGATACATCAAGATGAAATATCTGATGTACGGGCTTGCAAATTTATTATCTTGTGACCTTACTTCGATAGCGAAAAATCACTCGCACCATTAAAGGCTTAAACAATCTTATACATCATTGCTCATATCGAAGTTATAACTATCATAGCTCTGTTAAGAAACTTTATGCTGTATCAATATTGAGACAAAAAAGATTTTTCTTAACATATCGATAAATAACGGGAAAAAAAAGGGTCATCAAATGACCCTTATTAATTATTGCAATTTGCTATCCAGTATTTCGCATACCTGTTGCAATACCAGCAATAGTAACCATTAAGGCTTCTTCAAGTGCAGGAGGCAACTCTTCCTGTTGTCGAGTTCGATATAACAGTTCTGCTTGTAGCATATTAAGAGGCTCAACATAAATGTTGCGTAATCGAATTGATTCTGCGCCCCAAGGGTCTTGTTCCATTAAGTGATCGCTATTTTCAACCGTTAATACGGCCTTAATATCTTTACCTAATTGATCACGAAGCTTTTGACCTAATGGCCATAGAGATTCATCTGTTAGACGCTCGTCATAGTATTTAGCAATACCTATATTGGTTTTGGTGTAAACCATTTCAAGCATACCTAGACGTGTCGAGAAGAAAGGCCATTCTCGGCACATCTCTTCTAACAATTTCGTGTGGCCGTTGTTGATTGAATACTGAATAGCTTCACCAGCACCCAGCCATGCGGGTAGCAATAGGCGGTTTTGACTCCATGCAAAAATCCATGGGATCGCACGTAAGCTCTCTACACCACCTTGCGGGTTACGTTTCGCTGGACGAGAACCAAGAGGCAGTTTACCTAATTCAAGTTCAGGCGTCGCAGCACGGAAGTAAGGAACAAATTCAGGATCAACACGTACAACATTACGATAAGCTTCACAAGAGACTTCAGACAACACATCCATCAGTTCACGCCATTCTTGTTTAGGTGCTGGAGGCGGAAGTAGATTAGCTTCCAGTGTTGCACTCGCGTAAAGGCTTAAACTATTGATAGCGACTTCTGGTAAACCTAACTTAAAGCGGATCATTTCGCCCTGTTCGGTTACACGTAAGCCACCTTTTAAGCTGCGTGGTGGTTGGGATAACAGTGCAGCGTGAGCTGGTGCACCACCACGACCAATACTACCGCCACGGCCATGGAATAGGGTGATTTCAACGCCAGCTTGTTCGCAAACATCAACCAGTTTTTCCATTGCGCTATATTGCGCCCAACCTGCAGACATTACACCCGCATCTTTAGCTGAATCTGAGTAGCCGATCATGACCATTTGGTGGTTTTGAATAAAGCCACGATACCAGTCAATATTCAGTAGTTGCTCAATCACATCTGCACCATTATTCAAATCATCAAGGGTTTCGAATAATGGACAGACATCCATTCTAAATGGACAGCCCGCTTCTTGCAGTAGTAAGTGAACAGCAAGTACATCAGAGGCCGTTCGCGCCATTGAAATGACGTATGAACCTAATGCTTCACGGGATTGATCAGCAATAGTTTTACAGGTTTCAATGACTTCTTTAACTTCTGCCGATGGCTCCCAATCACGAGGAAGGAGTGGGCGTTTTGATGATAGTTCACGAACAAGGAAAGCAATTTTATCTTGCTCGCTCCATTGGTCGTAATCACCCAGTCCAAGGTAACGAGTAAGCTCTGAAATTACATCTGAATGACGAGTACTTTCTTGACGAATATCTAAACGAACTAAGTGTACGCCAAAACATTTAACGCGACGTAATGTGTCAAGCAGTAGACCATCAGCAATGATAGCCATGCCACACTCATGCAATGATTGGTAACACGCATACAGTGGATCCCACAGCTCTGCAATATCTTCAATAATAATATCGGAGGCGGGTTTTTGACCATGAATCTTCGCATCAAGATTGTCACGAGTGTGAAGCAGCTTATTACGTAGTTGCTTTAGAATCGCGCGGTAAGGTTCATGCTCTTCGCCTGCAAGCTCCCGCACCGTCTCGTTACACTGAGTCATGGATAATTCGTTGATTAACTCTTGAATATCATTGAGGTAAAGATCTGCCGCTTTCCAGCGTGATAAAGCGAGCACTTCACGTGTCACTTTCGAGGTAACAAATGGGTTACCATCTCGGTCTCCACCCATCCAAGATGAGAAGGTGACAGGTGATGCGTCAAGAGGTAGGGCTTCGCCAAGATGTTGCTGTAATTTTTCATCAAATAGGCGAAGAAATTCTGGTACAGCTTGCCATAGTGAATTTTCAATAACGGCATAGCCCCATTTGGCTTCATCAATCGGGGTTGGGCGTTGCTGACGAATAACATCGGAGTGCCATGCTTGGGCAATAAGCTGTTCTAGGCGCTGTTCGATACGCGCGCGTTCAGAGGTTGATAGCTCGCTAAGTTCTAATTGAGATAAACATTTATTAATCTGTACCAATTTGTGAATCATGGTACGTCGGGCGATTTCTGTTGGGTGTGCTGTTAGCACCAAATCAATATTTAGTTCACGAACCGCTTCAATAGAATCAAGCTGATTGACGTCATTATCGGTCAGCTTATTAAATAGCTCATCGAGTGCATTAGGGCTGCATAGTGTGGTTTCACATTGACGAGAGATAGTATGGTATTGCTCTGCAATATTCGTGAGATTTAGGAATTGGCTAAAGGCGCGAGCAACTGGAAGTAATTGATCATCGGGTAAGTTCTGTAGCTCATCGATAAGCTTTGCACGATCTTCTTCACTACCAGAATGTGCTGATTTAGATAGTTTACGAATAGTTTCGACTTTATCTAACAGTTCGTCACCATGTGCCGTTTTAATGGTATTACCAAGCAGGTGGCCTAGCATACTTACGTTACTTTTTAACGTGCTGTATTTCTCATTCATATCGCATCCATCTCGTAATTTAGTTACATCCAATTTAAACTTCTAACAGACAATCTAGCCGTGATCTCACTTTGAGGTCAACTATCATTACATTTATAAGTGTTAAAACCACTCTACTTTGATTTTGGTCATAAATGCGATTGAAGTCTGTAATTTTGTTTCATTATTGCTCGTTTGCTAACAAATAACAGTTAGTAATAATATTGTCTCAAACTGATGTCAAATCGATGAATGATGAAAATGTTACAAAAAGATGAATAAAAAGTTTTGAAAAGGATGGCGAAAGTGAGGTTTTTAAGGCTTTTCTGTTGACAGTACGTTAATTAATCAGTAAACATATAAATGCAACGCAAACGAATAATTTATTGCTTTATTTAGCCGTAACCTGAGCAAGGAATGCCGGGTCTCCATTGTTAATTTAGGATGTTTTAACATGAACCAAGCGAAGCTTTTTACTCATACCTTCCGACGACGCTAAGTCATATTCGCTTGGTGCGTATGCGCCCCTCATATTTGCTGTTTTCAGCACTCCTTGTTACACGTTACTGCTGCGAAAAATAAAGACTCAAGCCAGTTTTGCGCCTAAACGGTAACAACAATCATTAGACTAAAAATGGAATTTGTAATGTTAAAGACTTTAATTATCGGTGCAAGTGGCTATACCGGTGCAGAACTTGCGAAAATGGTGGTTAAGCATCCTCATTTAGAACTTGCGGGTTTATTTGTTTCTGAAAATAGCCTTGATGCGGGTAAACCGTTAAGTGATTTGCATGGTCAATTGAAAGGCATTGTTGATTTACCGTTACAACCGTTAATCAGTCCAAGTGATATTGCTAAAAATGCTGATGTTGTCTTACTTGCCACAGCCCACCAAGTCAGCCATGACCTTGCTGCTAGTTTCCTTAACGAAGGGTGTCAGGTTTTTGATTTATCCGGTGCGTTTCGTGTCAAAGGTGATGATTTCTATACCCAGTATTATGGTTTTGAACACCAGTACTCAAATTGGCTTGAACAAGCGGTTTATGGGTTAGCTGAATGGAATCATGATGCCATTGCTAAAGCTCAATTAATTGCCGTTCCGGGCTGTTATCCAACCGCATCACAATTAGCGCTTAAACCATTAATTGAAGCCGGTTTACTTGATACCGAGCAGTGGCCAGTGATCAATGCGGTCAGTGGGGTATCTGGTGCTGGTAGAAAAGCGACCATGACAAATAGCTTCTGTGAAGTAAGTCTCCAAGCTTACGGTTTATTTTCCCACCGTCATCAACCTGAAATCAGTACTCATCTAGGTCGCGACGTTATTTTTACCCCCCATCTTGGCAATTTTAAACGTGGCATTCTTGCAACGATTACAGCGAAGCTAGCACAAGGCGTTACGCTAGAGCAGGTAACGGAAGCATTGAACCTAGCATATGCATCTACAGCAGATAAACATGCGGTACGTCTTTTAGGAACACAAGCGGCACGTTTGCAAAATGTAGTGGGTACTTGTTTCTGTGATATTGGTTGGCAGGTGGATGCTCAACATATCATTTTAACATCAGCGATTGATAACCTTTTAAAAGGGGCTTCTTCGCAAGCGATGCAGTGCATAAATATTCGAAATGGTTTCCCACAATTAACCGCTTTAGTGTAGGAGTTCGATGATGAGTCAGGTTCCATTGGTCATTAAATTAGGTGGTGCAGTACTTTCATGTACAGAAACCTTAGAAAAGTTATTTTCGGCGATTGATCATTATCAAGCTAATTCGCAGCGTCCATTAATGTTAGTGCACGGTGGCGGTTATTTGGTTGATGACTTAATGACAAAACTGCAACTACCGACAGTAAAAAAACAAGGTTTACGCGTAACGCCTAGTGATCAAATTGCTGTTATTGCTGGTGCATTAGCAGGAACTGCGAACAAATTACTTCAAGGACAGGCGATTAAGTCTGGCGTAAAAGCAGTCGGGCTCAGTCTGGCCGATGGGGGTTTATGCCAAGTGACGCAATTAGATCCTGAATTAGGTTCAGTGGGTAACGCTAAGCCGGGTAATGGCGCATTGATCACACAAATCATGGCTTCGGGTTATATGCCGATCATTAGCTCAATTGGTTTAGATGGGCAGGGCGAGCTGATGAATGTTAATGCCGACCAAGCCGCCGTTGCCGTTGCCGCCGCCGTTGATGGTGAATTGGTATTACTCTCTGATGTGAGTGGTGTATTAGATGGTGAAGGGCAATTAATTGAAGCGTTAACAGAAGCTGAGGCTGAATCGTTAATTGAACAAGCGGTGATCACCGATGGCATGATTGTCAAAGTACGCGCCGCATTTGATGCCGCAAAAGCGCTAGGCCGTCCTATTGAAGTGGCGAGTTGGCGTTCCCCTGAAAAATTAACAGCACTATTTGCTGGCGAGAGCATCGGTACCAAATTTACGTTGTAATTGAAATTAAGTTAACAATATTTAGCACATCGCCTAAACGGAATAACCGCAAGGCTGATAAGGAGAACAGCACATGAGCAAGATTAATAAAGTTGTATTAGCCTATTCTGGCGGTTTAGATACATCGGCTATCATTCCATGGTTGAAAGAAAACTATGACTGTGAAGTTGTCGCATTCGTGGCCGATGTGGGTCAAGGCGAAGAAGAGTTGGTCGGTATTGAAGAAAAAGCATTGGCTTCAGGAGCTTCATCTTGTTATATCGCCGATCTTAAAGAAGAGATGGTGAAAGATTATATCTATCCATCACTAAAAACTGGTGCGGTGTACGAAGGTAAATACCTACTGGGTACTTCAATGGCGCGTCCAATTATTGCTAAAGCACAAGTTGAATGTGCATTAGAAGTGGGTGCTGATGCGTTATGTCACGGTTGTACTGGTAAAGGTAACGATCAGGTACGTTTTGAAGGTGCATTTGCCGCACTAGCACCACAGCTTAAAGTGATTGCTCCTTGGCGTGAATGGGATCTACGTAGTCGTGAAGCACTGTTAGATTACCTTGCTGAGCGTGATATTCCATGTACCGCATCGCTTGAAAAAATTTACTCTCGTGATGCGAATGCTTGGCACGTATCAACAGAAGGTGGGGTGCTAGAAGATACGTGGAATGCACCAAACGATTTGTGTTGGGTTTGGACAAAAGATCCAGAGCAAGCACCAGATCAAGCTGAAACGGTAACACTTAAGATTGAACAAGGTGAAGTGGTTGCGGTTGATGGTGAAGCAATGACGCCATACAACGTGCTAACGTACCTCAATGAAAAAGGTATCGAGCATGGTGTTGGTCGTATCGATATCGTCGAAAACCGCTTAGTAGGTATGAAGTCTCGTGGTTGTTATGAAACACCAGGGGGCACAATTATGATGGAAGCGCTACGTGCGGTTGAGCAGCTCGTACTGGATAAAGAATCGTTCGATTTCCGTCAAACGCTAGGTCTTAAAGCGTCGCACCTTATTTATGATGGTCGTTGGTTTACGCCATTATGCCAGTCATTAATTGCAGCAGCTGATGAGCTAGCAAAAGATGTGAGTGGTGAAGTGGTTGTTAAACTGTACAAAGGTCAAGCAACCGTGATTCAGAAACGCTCAACTAACAGCTTATATTCTGAAGAGTTTGCGACCTTTGGTGAAGATGATGTTTATGATCACAGCCATGCTGGCGGTTTCATTCGTCTTTACTCACTAGCAAGTCGTATTCGTGCTTTAAATAGCCAAAAGAAATAACCAAAACAATCACGGGGCTCCCTACTTAAGCCCCGTTTGATCACGCCATAACAAGATAAGCAAGTCGATACGTAGAGCAAAGGAGAGGTACCATGGCATTATGGGGCGGACGTTTTAGTCAGGCAGCTGACACACGGTTTAAACAATTCAATGATTCACTGCGTTTTGACTACCGTCTAGCAGAACAAGATATTGTTGGCTCAATCGCATGGTCTAAAGCCCTACGTCAGGTCGATGTATTAACTGAGCAAGAGCAGCAAAAGCTTGAGTTAGCATTGAATGAACTAAAGCTCGCTGTGATGGAAGATCCGGAGCAAATTTTATGCTCAGATGCGGAAGATATTCATAGTTGGGTCGAGCAACAGCTGATTGCCAAAGTCGGTGATCTTGGTAAAAAGCTTCATACCGGACGTTCACGTAATGATCAGGTGGCGACAGATTTAAAATTATGGTGTCGTCAGCAAGGTCAGCAATTGCTATTAATGCTAGACCGCTTACAGCAGCAGTTAGTGACAGTCGCCCGTGCTCATCAAGCTACGGTTCTACCGGGCTACACTCACTTGCAACGTGCTCAGCCTGTGACATTTGCCCATTGGTGCTTAGCCTATGTTGAGATGTTTGAGCGTGATTATTCTCGTTTAACTGATGCGCTCGAACGTTTAGACACCTGTCCGTTAGGCTCTGGCGCATTGGCAGGTACAGCCTATCCGATTGATCGTGAAGTGCTGGCGCATAGCTTAGGCTTCCACCGTGCAACACGTAATAGCTTGGATTCAGTATCTGATCGCGATCATGTGATGGAGCTGCTTTCTACCGCTTCTATTTCTATGCTGCATCTATCACGTATGGCTGAAGACTTGATCTTCTACAACTCAGGTGAATCTAACTTTATTGAGCTGGCAGATACGGTGACATCAGGATCATCTTTGATGCCACAGAAGAAAAACCCAGATGCATTAGAGCTTATTCGTGGTAAATGTGGTCGTGTTTATGGCGTGATGACTGGCATGATGATGACAGTGAAGGCGTTACCGCTTGCGTATAACAAAGATATGCAAGAAGACAAAGAAGGCTTGTTTGATGCCCTCGATAGTTGGCATGACTGTATGGAAATGGCGGCGTTGTGTTTTGATGGCATCAAGGTTAACAAAGACCGTACTTTAGAAGCGGCTATGCAAGGTTACTCGAATGCGACAGAGCTTGCAGATTACTTAGTGGCGAAAGGCATTCCATTCCGTGAAGCACACCATATTGTTGGTGTTGCTGTAGTTGCTGCCATTGCTAAAGGTTGCGCACTAGAAGAGTTATCACTTGAGGAGATGAAGCAATTCTCTGAAGTAATTGATGACGATGTATATCCAATTCTGACTATTGAATCGTGTTTAGATAAGCGTTGTGCACTGGGTGGTGTGGCACCCAATCAAGTGGATTACGCCATTGGTCAGGCTGAAAAAAGGTTAGAGAAACGTTATTCGCCAAGTGTGAAAGTGCGTGGTGCTCGTTTAACGGATCTTGATGCGATTGAAGGTATGGTGGTGTACTGGGCGGGGCTGGGTGAGAACCTACCACGTAACCGAAACGAATTAGTCCGAGATATTGGCTCATTTGCGGTTGCGGAGCATCATGGTGTCGTCACAGGTTGTGCGTCGTTATATGTCTATGATTCAGGGCTTGCGGAAATTCGTTCGCTAGGTGTTGAAGCGGGTTGGCAGCAACAAGGGCAAGGTAAAGCCATTGTTGAGCACTTGCTTGAAAAAGCCGAACAAATGGCAATTAAGAAAGTCTTTGTACTAACACGTGTTCCTGAGTTCTTTATGAAACGTGGCTTTACCCCGACATCAAAATCATTACTGCCAGAAAAGGTAATGAAAGATTGCGATCGTTGTCCGCGTCAACATGCCTGTGATGAAGTCGCGCTTGAAGTGCGATTGGATCAAGAGCAGCGAATTCCGACGGTTAATGTTGCTTGACGATGACTATGCCAATTATCTAGATCAAAAAAAGCCCTCATCAGAGGGCTTTTTATTTGGAGAGTTGTTGCGGTTTTGTTTTGGCTCACCAATTAAACTGCAGGTTTTAATTGATGAACAATCTGGACCACAATCCAGACAATACTTGAAAACTTAGCCTAGGTAAGTTTCTAGCTCTTCGCTACCACCGATGTGTTTACCACCGATGAATACCTGAGGAACAGTACTACGACCCGTAATTGCACGTAAAGAAACGGTTGTCGCATCTTTGCCTAGAATAATTTCTTCATACTGTAGACCTTTGTCGATCAAGTTCTGTTTTGCTTTCACACAGAAAGGGCAACCAGGTTTAGAGAATACGGTAATTGATTCTTGTAGCTTTTGTTCTGGTGCGATGTACTTCAGCATAGTGTCTGCGTCAGACACTTTGAATGGGTCGCCTGGCTCTTCGTTTTCAACGAACATTTTTTCAACAACACCATTTTTAACTAGCATGCTGTAACGCCATGAACGCGCACCAAAACCTAGGTCATCTTTCTCAACAAGCATGCCCATGCCTTTCGTGAACTCACCATTACCATCGGGAATGAAAGTGATGTTTTCAGCGTGTTGATCGGCTTTCCATGCATTCATTACGAACGTATCGTTTACCGATACACATAGGATGTCATCCACACCATTCTCAGCAAATACTGGGGCTAACTCGTTGTAACGAGGTAAGTGGCTTGAAGAACATGTTGGTGTAAATGCGCCAGGTAGACTAAATACGACAACGGTCTTATTAGCGAATAAATCTTCAGTTGTTACGTCAACCCACTGATCACCTTTGCGTGTGTGGAAAGTAACTTGTGGTACAGCCTGACCTTCTTTAGATGCGAACATAATGTAATCCCTTAAAAATATAAATGAGTCTGATGTAATCGGAGTGCTTAATCACTTGCTCCGTTTACTGTAGTTATTATGTAACTTTACTCTTGATAGCTCCAATCGTTTACTGCTATGGTTTCAATAGTCAAATCCTATTATAAGACATGCTAATGAATATTCGTGATCTGGAATATCTTGTTGCTCTTTCTGAGCACAAACATTTTCGTAAAGCAGCCGAAGCCTGTTACGTCAGCCAGCCCACATTAAGTGGACAAATTAGAAAACTAGAAGATGAGCTAGGTGTTTCATTATTAGAAAGAACTAGCCGTCGAGTATTGTTCACTGACGCAGGTCTGAGTTTAGTCGCTCAAGCGCAGAAAGTGTTGCTTGAAGTCAAAATACTTACAGAACTTGCTAGTGTGCAAGGAGAAAGTATGTCGGGACCGCTGCATATTGGTTTTATTCCAACGGTTGGTCCGTACCTTCTACCGCAAATTATCCCAAGTTTGAAAGAAGCATTTCCTGAGTTAGAACTTTTTTTACATGAAGCGCAAACTCATCAATTGGTACAACAGTTAGAAGAAGGCAAATTAGATTGCATTATTTTAGCTGCGGTAAAAGAAAGTGAACCGTTCATTGAGTTGCCGCTCTATGATGAGCCGATGATGTTAGCTGTGCCTGAAACACATAAATGGGCGAGTGAAAAAGATATTGATATGTCTTTGTTGCACGGCGAAAGTTTATTGATGCTAGAAGACGGACACTGTTTACGTAATCAAGCTCTTGGTTTTTGTTTTGCAGCAGGCGCGCGTGATGACGGTCGCTTTAAAGCCACCAGTTTAGAAACGTTACGTAACATGGTTGCAGCGGGCAGTGGCATTACGTTACTACCACAATTAGCAAGCCCGAAAGAGCATTGCCGTGATGGGGTGTGTTATATCGCAGCAAAACATCCTCAGCCAACGCGTTTGATCACATTAGCCTATCGTCCAGGCTCGCCACTTAAAGCGCGATATGAAAAGCTAGCTGAAGTGATCAAAGAAAAAATGCCAGAAGTTTTTGCCAAACATACTCAGCCATAATCTCTGTTTAGTTTACTGAAATAAAAAAGAGCGCTCAATGAGCGCTCTTTTTATATCCGTAACAGCGTTTAGAACAGCTCTTCAGCCGTTTCTGTATCAAATTTTTGCTCTGATACCGCTTGCTGTACAGAGCGTGTCGGCTCAGTACCTTTAATGAAATACTCATACATTGAGCTTGCATCATTACGGTTTGACAGTTGACCTGTTGCACGGTCGATACGCACTTTTACAATATCACTTGGAATTTGCTTTTCTTGCTCTGGGGTATTTTTCAACGCCTGGCGCATAAAGTTAATCCATGCAGGTTGTGCAGCATTACCACCGAACTCACCACCGATTGTTTGGTTCTTACCCAGATTATTATTCCAGCTAGTGCGACCTAATTCACGGCGATGATCATCAAAGCCAACCCAAGTCGTTGCCACAATATTTGGGCCATAACCTGTGTACCATGCATCCTTCGCGTTATTGGTTGTACCTGTTTTACCACCAATATCATGACGTTTTAGTACTCTTGCACGCCAGCCTGTCCCATATAGATGCCCTGGCTCACCCCAAATGTTACTGTTGAGCATTTCACGTACAAGGAACGCATTTTGCTCGCTGATCACCTCTGGTGCGTAGCGAACGGGTGGCATAGATATTACTTTTTCAAGATCTGCCGGCGTTGGTTTTTCTGTTTCAGTCGGCGCTGTGGTAGTTACTGTTTTAGTTGCCGTAGTAGATGCTGTGGTATCTGTTGATTGATCGAATTTATGATCTTCAACAGCAGTTGCCATTGCCACTTGCATCTTCGCTTGTGGATTTTTAGCTTGGCATGCATCGTTACAAACAATGGCAGGATCAGCGTAGTAAATTAACTGGTCATCATTGTTATCAACCTTGTTAATTAAGAACGGTTCAACAGCATAACCACCATTAGCAAATACAGAGTAACCTTGTACAAGTTCCAGTGGCGTTAAACTACCAGCACCAAGCGCAATAGGCTCTGCGCGAGGTAAATCTGCACGTTTAAAACCAAAACGAGTAAGATAATCAATGGTGAAATCCAGCCCAGCAATACGTAGTGCACGAATTGCCATTACGTTAATTGAGCGAGCCAAGCCGATACGAGCACGGGTTGGACCACCGTATTTACCATCAGCATTCTTAGGACGCCATGCCGTACCTTGCCACTTATCCCACTTAGTAATTGGCGCATCATTAATGAGAGTTGCAAGGGTTAAGCCTTTCTCTATGGCTGCAGAGTAAATAAATGGCTTAATACCAGAGCCGACCTGACGAATAGATTGCGTTGCACGGTTGAACTTACTTCGGGTGTAGTTAAAACCACCGACCATTGCTAACACGGCACCATTTTCGGGTGACATTGCAACAAAAGACGTATTTGCTGCAGGAACTTGGCTAAGTAGCCATTGATTCGTGGTGACTGTAGCACCGCCTGTTTTATCACTCACAACATTTTGGTTATGTTGAACCCAAATTTGTTGACCTGCAGTAAGAATGTCGCTGGCTTTTTGGGGAGCGGGACCCTGACTTGAGTCAGAAAGGAATTTGCGAGCCCATTTCATACCATTCCAATCGATAGTGGCAATATCACCATTTTTAGTCACGATAGCTGCGGTTTTACCATCAACTTTCGTTACGACAGCAGGGATAAGTTTGCCATAGATAGGCTGATCTTGAAGTTTATTTACAATTTGATTGGCATTTAATGCCGGCTGTCCTGGCTTCCAAAGAACCGCTGTAGGACCACGGTAACCATGGCGTTGGTCATAACTTAGCAGGTTGTTTACTGCGGCTTGCTGGGCATCAAGCTGAAGTTTGCTATTGATGGTCGTATATACCTTCATGCCTTTTTCATATGCAGCCGGACCATAGCGATCCACCATCCATGCACGAGCACGCTCTGCAACATAAGGTGCGTAAAGTTGAATTTCTGCGCCATGATAGTGAGAGACTATAGGTTCAGCGCGCGCAGCATCCATTTGTGCTTTGGTGATGTAGCCCTCTTCAAGCATACGTCCTAAAACAACATTACGACGAGTTGTTGCTCGGTCAATGGAATAAATTGGGTTCATTGTGGATGGCGCTTTTGGCAGGCCCGCAATAACTGCAATTTCAGATAACGTTAGTTGATCAACGGTTTTACCGAAATAGACTTGCGCTGCTGCACCTACACCATAAGCGCGATAGCCGAGGTAAATTTTGTTTAAATAGAGATCAAGAATTTGATCTTTAGTCAGTAGCTTTTCAATATGAATAGCAATGAAAGCTTCTTTGATTTTACGCATGATTGTCTTCTGATTGGATAAGAAGAAATTTCGTGCGAGCTGTTGAGTAATAGTACTGGCCCCTTGACGAGCAGAGCCTGATGTCAAGACGACAAAAGCTGCACGGGCAATACCGATAGGATCGACGCCTGGGTGCTCATAAAAACGACTGTCTTCTGTCGCAATAAAAGCTTCCTGCATGAGAAGAGGAATTTGATCTAATTTAAGAGGTATACGTCGCTTTTCACCAAACTGTGAGATCAGTTTACCATCTTCGCTATACACCTGCATCGGTGTTTGCAGCTCGACATTTTTTAACGTTGCTACATCTGGAAGGTCAGGCTTTACATACAGGTAAAAGCCAAAAATAGTACCAACTCCAAGAATTATGCAAATTAATGCAAGTATTAGTAATCGCTTTATGAACTTCACTTGAGATTTCCCGTTACGCCATCGTGCTAATTGTCATTATCCATTATCTTTTAATTACTAGTATAAAGATAACAAAAAGAAAATTAATGCCGTTGATGGTGTTTATTCGAAATAGTTTGTTTTTTCGCCACATGGGAGCATAACACGGATGTTTCGGAACCCATTAAGTATTGGGGTAGATATTGGTAGCCATAGCATAAAAGCTGTGGCGCTACAGCAGAAAAAAGATCAGTTTGAATTGGCTGCATACGCTGAAGTTGAATTAACCAAATCGGTAATCAATGAACAGCATAATGTAAATGCGACAGCGCTGTTGTCAGCAATACGTCAATTAAAGAAACAACTGCCGTGGCAAGCCAAAAACGTTACTTTAGCCTTACCTGATAGTGCTGTTATCAGCAAAGTTGTTCAACTCGATACCAGTCTCAATGAAGATGAGGCTGAGTTTGCTATCGTCCAAGCATTGGGCGCTGCGTCCCCTTTTCCTGTCGAAGAGTTGTGGTTTGATTACTTCCCCATGGTGAGCGAACGTTTCTCAGAAGCTGCCACTACAGCACCATATCAAGTCTTTGCTTCTCGTAAAGAAACCATCGATAGCCGCGTTACTGTTTTAAAGAAAGTTGGCTTTAAACCAAAAGTCGTTGAATTACAGACCAACGCATTGTTATGGCTAACCGAATATTTAGCTGAGATAGGCAGCCAGTATACGCAGTGGGGACTGGTTGATGTCGGTAAATGCCACACAGAATTTTGCATGAAACCGGAAGGTAGCAATGCTTACCACCGTGAAATTCGCTTTGGTACTAGTCAATTTGAGGATTCACCATATCAACAAGAAGCTGAAGAAGAGAATACTGTTGAGCGTTTTACCGAGCAATTTGCTGAACAATTAAAACGCCAAATCCAGCTTTATAACTCAACACATCCTCGCTGTAGCATTAAAGGGTTATGGCTTGCTGGTGGTTGTCAGTCCTTGATTTCAGATGCGCTATTAAAGCAGTTAGTGGGACTAGAGGTTGTTTGGATCAAACCGTTTGAACATTTTAGCCAGCCGAAGAAAGTGACATTACCGAGTGATATGTCGAGTCAATATGCTGTCGCGACCGGATTAGCGTTACGGGGGATGGCATGATCGATAAATTAAACCTTCTGCCATGGCGTGAAGAACGTCGTAAGCAACATAAACAGCGTTTTATTGGGCTTATGGCTTCTGCGGTGTTGGTTGCGTTTTTAGCGAATTATGGGGTAGTTCAATACCTAGATTTGCAGCAACAACAGCAACAAGCCCGTAATGACCAATTTCAACAGGAAATTGATTTACTCGAAAAACGATTAGCCTTTCTACCTAAGTTAGAAGAGCAGCGTAAAGCGATTCAGCTGAGGCTAAACGTGATTGCTGATATTCAACAATCACGTAATCGCGCAACGCAGTTATTGAATCAATTACCGAATGTTGTACCTGGCGGTGTGTATCTTGAATCATTAAATTTGAACTCACAACGAGTCGGCATTAAAGGGGTGGGGGATTCTAACGGTCACTTAGCCGCATTACTGGGTGGGGCAGAGCAATCTAAATGGTTCATTAATGTTGATATGCATTCATTGGTGACAACCAAAGGTAGTCAGTCTGAACAGCTTTCTCAGTTCAATGCTTCTTTTGATTTAACTGTGCCTTCTTTTGCGCAACCAAAAGTAAATAAAGTCGCAAAAAAAGACATTAATAAGGGGAAGTGATATGGCTGATTGGCAAGAACTTGAATTAGATGAAATCACTGAATGGCCTTTGCTGCCTCAATGTATTGTGGCAACGGTCTTGGCTGTGGCGTTAAGCGCGTTTGGTTATTGGTATTGGGTTAGCCCTAAAAATGATCAGCTTGAGCAAATGAAACAAAAAGAGCAGACCCTTAAGTCCCAGCTAGTCAGTCGAGCTTCACAAGTCGCTGCACTGCCTCGGGTTAAAGAGCAAGTTGCAGAATTAAACCGTCGTTACAATGAAATGATTGAGCAGTTGCCGGAAGAGCAAGAACTAGCGAGTTTGCTCGCGGGAATTAATGATATCGGTGTCAACAATGGTTTGGTGTTTCAATCAATCAAATGGGCACCCAGAGTTGAGCACGAGTTATATTACGAATTACCTATCAATATGCAGTTGACGGGGAATTACGAGCAAATTGGTAAGTTTGCGGAAGCTATTGCGAGCTTGCCTCGTATTGTGAACTTAAACAATGCTGAGTTAAGTCGCGTTAAGCCGTTAGGTCAGCCTGATGAAACCTTGTCTTTGAAAGTCTCTGCAACGACCTATCGTTTCAAGACACCAAGCCAAGAAAAGAACAATAGTGATGAGGGCTAAGCTATGAAAAAAGTAGTGTGGTTATTACCTATTGTTATTGGTTTAGTGGGGTGTCAGGCCAATGATGATTCTGTCGCAGAGTTTATCGCAACGACCCATAACGAAGCAAAAGCGCGAGTTAAGCCTTTGCCTGAGCCTTTTGTCTTTGAGGCTGAAAAGTTTGTAATGACCAGCAAACGAGTACCGTTTGTTAAACCAATTCCAGAGCAGTTGCTGGCCAAGAAAGAGACGGGCGAGTGTTGGCAACCACAACTTGATCGTCAACTCAGTAAACTTGAAAACTTTGCGTTAGAAAAACTCTCAATGAAAGGGGCAATTGGAAACAAAAAGCAACTTTGGGGACTAGTTTTTACACCTGAAGGCGACTTGATGAAAATTAAGCCCGGTCAATATATTGGTCTTAATCGCGGCAAGGTACTTACAGTTAGCGACAAAGTAATTGAAATCGAAGAAACATTACCAGATGGCAAAGGATGTTGGCTTAAACGACCGACTAAACTGGCGCTAGTTCAGCAGTAATCAAGGATAAGTTATGAAAGGGAATGTGTGGATGTTAAGCCGCCAGTATCTAGCAACACTTTGGCTGTTATGCTGTGGGGTATTAGCTTTTCCGAGTGTTGCTGCTATACCTGCAGCTGGAATGATTGATAATCAGATTCAAGCTATTGATTTTCGTCGTGATGGAAAAGGACGAGGGGTATTAACCGTTCGTTTAGATAAGCCGCAGTCGTTAGTTGATTTACGTCGTAATGGTAACAAACTGCAGTTAGATATTTTTGATACTGTACTTAAAGATGACATGATTTATACGCTTGATGTCGTTGATTTTGCAACGGTTGTTAATAGTATAGAAACTATGCGTGTATCGAACGGTGCGCGCTTAATTTTCACTATGAAAGGCAGTTACGATTATGATTACAATCTTCGTGGTAAGCGTCTTGAAGTGATCATTGAAAAGCGTGTGAAAAAAGCGGTAAAAGGCACCAGCTCTAACGCCAAGATCAATTACAAAGGCAAGCCGATTTCAATTAACTTCCAAGATATCCCTGTGCGTAATGTTCTGCAGCTAATTGCTGATTATAACGACTTTAACTTGGTTGTCTCGGATTCGGTTAGTGGTAATGTCACGCTACGTCTTGATGATGTACCTTGGCCGCAAGTGTTAGATATTATTCTGCAATCAAAAGACTTAGATAAGCGAGTGCGTGGTTCTGTGTTATTGGTTGCCCCTAAAGCGGAACTCACAGCAAGCGAACATCAGGTAATGGAAGCGAAGCGTAAGCAACAAGAGTTGTTGAGCCTGCGTTCTGATTTGATTCAAGTGAACTATGCGAAAGCAACAGACATTGCAGAGCTTTTAAGCGGCAGTACTGATGGTGTTGGGATGCTCTCTGAACGTGGTTCATTGCATGTTGATGAGCGTACCAATGCACTTATCATCAAAGATACCCCTGATAATATTCGTAGTATCAAAGATATTGTGTCATCACTTGATATTCCGGTTAAGCAGGTACAAATCGAAGCGCGTATTGTCACCATTAATGAAGGTGATATTGATGAGCTTGGTGTGCGTTGGGGGGTCTCGAAAGTGAATGGCGATACCACTGTTGGCGGTTCAATTGAAGGTAACTTAGCAAGCTCTGGCTTATTGGGTGAAGATGCAAGCGTTGATGATTTTCTTAACGTTAATCTAGGTGCTGGCGCAGGTGCCGCTTCAATAGCGTTCCAGGTTGCAAAGTTAGGTAATATCTTACTTGATTTAGAGCTATCGGCGTTACAGACTGAAAATAAAGCAGAAATTATCTCTAGTCCTCGCTTGATGACCACTAATAAGAAGACGGCGTATATCGAGCAAGGTACAGAAATTCCGTATTTAGAAGCGTCATCCAGTGGTGCAACATCGGTATCGTTTAAAAAAGCAGTACTGAGCTTAATGGTTACACCACAAATTACACCGGATGATAAACTCGTGTTAGATCTTGAAGTGACTCAAGATAACAAGGGTGAAGATGTCCCTACCGGTACGGGCACTGCGATTTCTATTGATACTCAGCGTATTGGTACTCAAGTACTGGTAAATAATGGCGAGACAGTGGTTTTAGGTGGTATTTACCAACACAGTATGACCAACGTGACACGTAAAGTACCGTTATTGGGTGATATTCCAGTATTAGGTGCATTATTCCGTCATAAAATGGAACAAATGGGTAAGCGTGAATTACTTATCTTTGTGACACCTAAAATTGTTATTCAGTAGTCTTTACTGGTAATCAACAAACCTTAAAAATTTAGCTACACTGTTATAGCAGCGGATGGATCCTTATTAAATTAGTTCCATCCGTTGTTTTTTTGGACTATATAATTATTATTTTGCCATATTCATGCTCAGCAATAGCGGAATTACAAGGTTATTACGATTGACCTTAGACCGCTGCTGAGCCATTATGGCGACCTCTTTGGGTAGGACAGGCATAATAAAATACTGATTAGGAGTGACTAGCGCTTGCAATGTAGCTATCAGTCCTGAGATAATTTTCTGTCTTATCACGAATTATATGTGAGGAACTTGGCGCCTCGGGCTTATTAATTAAATAGAGCCTGCGGGTGGTGTCGTTTTATTAACCGCGCGTAAAATTGCTAAAAATGGCTGAAAAACGAAATATTTTCTTGGTCGGCCCAATGGGTGCCGGCAAAAGCACTATTGGTAGACACCTTGCACAGCAGCTGCATATGGAATTCTTTGACTCAGATACAGTTATTGAAGAACGTACAGGTGCTGATATTAGTTGGGTCTTTGATGTGGAAGGTGAAGACGGGTTCCGTGTTCGCGAAGAAGCCGTTATCGACGATCTAACACAAGAGCAAGGCATTGTTCTGGCAACAGGTGGTGGTTCTGTTAAAACTAAAGAGAACCGTAATCGCCTTTCTGCACGTGGTATCGTAGTTTATCTAGAGACGACTATCGAGAAGCAACTTGCTCGAACTCAACGCGATAAAAAGCGTCCTCTACTTCAAACTGATACGCCTCGTGAAGTGCTGGAAGCACTTGCAGAAGAGCGCAATCCATTATATGAAGAAGTCGCTGACTACGTTGTTCGCACTGATGATCAAAGTGCGAAGGTAGTGGCGAACCAAATCATCAAAATGCTAGAAGAGCGTTAATCAACAAAAAGAGAGAAGCTGACCATGGAACGGATCAATGTCAATTTAGATGACAGAAGCTACCCTATTTCAATTGGCGCCGAGTTGTTTTGCAACTCGGCGTTGTTTGCATCTGCGATTCCTGCGGGAAAGCGGGTGGTAGTGGTCAGTAACGAAACTGTTGCCCCGCTGTATGCACAGCAGGTAATGGAAACCATCAGTTCATTAGAGTGCCAAGTGGCATTACTTTCTCTCCCTGATGGTGAACAATACAAAACGTTAGAGACTTTTAATCAAATCATGACTTTCTTACTTGATGGTAATTATGGTCGTGATGTTGTGATTGTAGCGCTCGGTGGCGGTGTCATTGGTGATGTCGTGGGCTTTGCTGCTGCAAGTTATCAACGTGGCGTAGATTTTATTCAAGTACCTACAACATTACTTTCTCAAGTGGACTCATCTGTTGGCGGCAAAACCGCAGTGAATCACCCATTGGGTAAAAATATGATAGGCGCTTTTTATCAGCCCAAAGCGGTAGTGATTGATAATCACTGCTTACAAACCCTACCTGAACGTGAGTTTGCAGCGGGAATGGCTGAAGTGATCAAGTATGGCATTATTGCCGATCACGACTTTTTTGTCTGGTTAGAAGACAACATTGAACGCTTACAAGCACTCGATAACGATGCATTGTGTTATGCCATTGCACGTTGTTGTCAAATTAAGGCAGATGTTGTTGCGGCTGATGAAAAAGAATCAGGTGTACGAGCTTTACTTAATCTCGGTCATACATTTGGTCATGCGATTGAAGCAGAGATGGGCTATGGTAACTGGCTGCACGGCGAAGCGGTGTCGGCAGGCACAGTACTAGCGGCTAAAACTGCGGCAATACAAGGCCTTATTAGTGATGACGATGTAGCGCGAATTATTCGACTGCATGAGCGAGCAAAGCTACCGGTAATCGCACCTGAAACAATGGGCTTCGATGATTTTATTAAGCACATGATGCGTGATAAAAAGGTATTATCAGGCCAGCTACGATTGGTTCTACCGACATCCATTGGCAGTGCTGAAGTCGTGTCTAACGTGACACATGAAGTATTGCGGGATGTGATTAATCACTAAGTCGTGGTTATTCATGCGTAGCACACTAGAGGCAAAAAACTTGGATCTGGATAGCCAGATCCAGTTGCTCTCTCGAGTACAATTTATTACTCGATTTAGCTCTCATCTTATTTTATTGAATGGTACGCAGGGCTCAGGAAAAACATGGCTTGCACATCAATACCTCGAAAACTATGCCCAACATGCTGAACAAGCATTGCTGACGTGCACAGATGATCAAACACTGCTGCAACAACGAACACTGCTACTGCAACAATTTCATTCAACTCCGATGTTTAACGAGCAAGACTCGTTAAGTCAAAGTGCTGAGCATTTACTGCCTGAAAAGATCAACTTCATTATTATTATTGATAATGCACACTTTTTGGCGCCTGAATTACTTACTGAATTATGGGCACTGGTTCGTCAAACAGAAATGCATTCTGGTTGGCAAATTAATGTATTGCTCTTTGCTGATCCTAATGCCATCACTCAGCCATTCGGCGATATTGTTCGTACAATAGGGCCGGCCTTACTTGAGTTAGAAATTAGTGAATTAAGCCCTAATGAAATTAGTCAGTTTAGCGAGATGTTACTCAATGATGAGCAGCTTGGAAGTCAGCACCGACGAGATATTAAGTCACGATTAGCTAGAGTTGAACCTCGCCCTGGTGCATTACAACAATTACCACAACAGGACGTGACTGCGATGAGTCAAGGATCACGACGTTTACCCCCGGCGCAACTGTTAATAGGGTTGATTGCCATAGTGTGTATCAGCATTGTGGGATGGTTTGGATTTAAGGCATTACAAGGCACAAAGACAACAAAAGTTACGTCTGGTGAGACTTTTCTTGCATCTAAGGCTGAGCCTATTGTGGCCGATACCATCGAGAGTACAGGTATCGTTATTGATGAAACGCCATTACCAACAGAGATCCATAGTGAAGGGCTGACGGTGGGACGTGCTGAAAATGAAGCGCAACGGGTAGTTGTACCATCACCACTGATTGATGCGATACTTGATGAGCAACGTGTTGGTGGTACAGGCGAAAGTGCTGCCAAAGAATTTACCCAAGAGGTGCTAGACGTACCTGCTCAAAGTGAGCCTGTTATATCTGATGGTGTAGCGACACAGACTCGTCAGCAAGCTACTACAGACAATGCAGTAACACTCAAAGATGAGACTGACGTAAAAGCCCAAAGCACGTCAGCGACTAGTATTAAGTCACATGATTCAAGCGCTTTACCTGCATCTGCTGTTAAGATAACAGAGCCCAAACTAAAGCTCTCTGCAACGACAATGATTGCAAAGTCAGATGGTAAACCGCGACTGCCGAAAAAAGAGGGGGCTGTTCAAACGCCGATTAAGCTTGCTAATACGGCCTCTATACTCGCGATAAATAAAAGGCATTATGCTATTCAATTGTCAGCTTCGATGAGCTGGAATGAAACTAAAGCCTTTGTTGAAAAGAATAAAATCCAGTCTTCTGCTCGTATTTATAAAACACGTCGAGACGGCAAAATATGGTTTATTGTAATTTCGGGTGATTACACAACAGCGACTCGGGCACGCTCGGCAATAAAAGCCTTACCGAAGCAATTAAAAGCGTTAAGCCCGTGGCCTAAATCATATCGAAAAATTCAACAAGAAATAGAACGTTGAAAATAAAGCCATGAGGGCAGTTATTTACGTGAATTGGTATCGGTAGAGGGTAGAAATGAGGTACAATCCGCGACCTTTCGTGACAATATTGCTAGTGTTGGTGGGTTTAGCTTAATGAAAAAGCATCGTGCATTCCTAAAATGGGCTGGGGGTAAATACTCTCTCGTTGAGGATATTAAACGACATCTACCGCCTGCGCGTAAATTGGTTGAGCCTTTTGTTGGGGCGGGGTCGGTTTTTCTTAATACCGATTACGACCATTACTTATTGGCCGATATCAACCCTGATCTGATCAATCTTTATAACATCCTCAAGCATGAGCCTGAACGCTATATTGAAGATGCACGTAAACTTTTCACGCCTGAATACAATAATAAAGAAGCGTATTTGAAAATTCGTGAAGAATTTAATGCGAGTGATGATCCGTATTTACGCTCATTGTATTTCTTATACATGAACCGCCATGGTTTTAACGGCTTATGTCGTTATAACAAAAAAGGTGGCTTCAATGTGCCGTTCGGCTCGTATAAAAAACCTTATTTCCCTGAAGCTGAAATGTATTATTTCTCGGAAAAAGCAAAACGAGCTACGTTTGTCTGTGAAGGTTATCTCCAAACATTTTCACGCGCGAGAAAAGGGTGTGTGGTGTACTGCGATCCGCCTTATGCGCCATTATCTAGCACGGCTAATTTTACCTCTTATTCAGGTAATGGTTTTAGCTTAGATGATCAAGCCACCCTTGCTGATGTTGCAGAAAAAGCGGCAGCAGAGCGAGATATAGCGGTGTTGATTTCTAACCACGATACAGCACTAACGCGTCGTTTATACACAGGAGCAGATCTTTCTGTGGTTAAAGTAAAACGTACCATTAGCCGCAATGGTAGTGGGCGCAATAAGGTCGATGAGCTGTTAGCTTTATTCTCTGTTTCAAGCACAGAGCAGGCGCCCGCGTTTGCTTCTGAAGAAGAATAATTAGATCGCCGTTGCCCATTGCGCAACGGCAATGATTGCCATAATCATTGCGCCAATAACTACAATCCCCGCAACAATAAATGACCATGGGCTTGATTGTTTAAAATCATGCTGCCGATTATTATCTGATTGAACGCCAAATAACGCCGCTAACACACTCACAATAACTTGTAATGGTGTGCTTTTCTTTGACTTAGCTATATTCATCTAGCCTCTTCTTCTTCCCCTTTTTACTGAGTGTAGTGGCTTGTCTCATCATTTTGATCAACTGAAGTAATAAATAAATCCATTGGGACAATATTTCACGGTTCGGGTAGAATTATGGCAATTTATTGAGCTTGGTTTTCCAAGTATCAGGTTTTGTGTATCGAAGAGAGGCAAGTACATGAAGGACTTCTTGATTGCTCCATCTATCTTATCGGCTGATTTTGCACGTTTGGGTGAAGACGTTGACAAGGTGTTAGCTGCGGGTGCAGACGTTATTCACTTTGATGTTATGGATAATCATTACGTGCCTAATTTAACGTTTGGTGCGCCTATCTGTAAGGCTCTTCGTGACTACGGTATTACCGCACCGATTGATGTGCATTTAATGGTAAAACCGGTGGATCGCATTATTCCTGATTTTGCTAAAGCTGGCGCAACAATGATCACGTTTCATGTTGAAGCGTCAGATCATGTTGACCGTACTTTACAACTGATCAAAGAGCATGGTTGTAAAGCGGGTGTGGTTTTTAATCCGGCAACGCCACTTCACCACCTTGATTACATTATGGATAAAGTCGATATGATTTTATTGATGTCAGTGAATCCTGGCTTTGGCGGTCAATCTTTTATTCCATCAACACTTGATAAACTACGTGAAGTTCGTAAACGTATTGATGCATCTGGCCGTGATATTCGTCTTGAAATTGATGGTGGCGTGAAAGTTGATAATATTCGAGAAATTGCAGCTGCTGGCGCAGATATGTTTGTCGCGGGCTCTGCCATTTTTAATGAACCTGATTATAAAGTCGCGATAGACAAAATGCGCGCAGAATTAGCTGAGGCTAAATGCTAATGGTATTTGAAAACATCAAGTTTATAGCGTTTGATTTAGATGGCACATTACTCGATAGCGTACCTGATTTAGCAGATGCTGCTGATAAAACGATGCGTCACCTTGGACGAGAAGGCGTGACCGTAGAGCAAGTTACCACTTGGATCGGTAATGGTGCTGATATTTTAATTGGTCGCGCATTAAGCCGAAGTGTTGATGTCGATCCAACGATTGATCCAGAGCTACAAAAAGAAGCTCGCCAATTATTTGATCACTACTACGAGCTTGGCGGTCATGTAAAAAGTGCATTGTATGCAGATGTAAAAGCGACACTCGCTGCATTTCATCAAGCGGGTATGTCAATGGCGATTGTAACCAATAAACCGTCGCAATTTGTCCCGCATTTACTTGAAGAGCATGGCATCAGCGAGTATTTTGTTGATGTGATTGGTGGTGATACTTTCCCACTGAAAAAACCAGATCCTTATGCACTGCATTGGTTAATGGAAAAACACAATATTGCCGCGTCTGAGATGTTAATGGTGGGTGATTCTCGCAATGATATCTTGGCAGCAAAGGCTGCAACATGTCATTCGTTGGGTTTAACCTACGGCTATAACTACGGTCAGCCTATTGCAGATAGTGCACCTGATGTTGTGTGCGATCACTTCAAGCAATTAGCAAATGTGGTTAAACTAGGCGACTAGTACGTTCCAGTGTACACTGGCTAACAAAGTAAAAAGCGGGAGTATGCCTCTCGCTTTTCTATGAATAAGAAACTAACAGGATTGTCTGATCATGAGTAAACCCATTGTATTAAGTGGCGTACAGCCTTCTGGTGAATTAAGTATTGGTAACTACCTAGGTGCGCTGCGTCAGTGGGAACAGATGCAAGACGATTACGATTGCCAATACTGTGTGGTTGATTTGCATGCCATCACAGTACGTCAAGATCCTAAAGCGCTACATGAAGCAACATTAGATGCATTAGCGATTTGTTTAGCGGTGGGTGTTGATCCACAAAAGAGCACGTTATTTGTTCAGTCACATGTGCCGGAGCATGCTCAACTAGGCTGGTTATTAAACTGTTACACCCAAATGGGTGAGCTAAGTCGTATGACGCAGTTTAAAGACAAATCAGCGCGTCATGCGAATGATGTAAACGTGGGCTTATTCGGTTACCCAGTATTGATGGCAGCTGATATTTTATTATATGGCGCACATCAAGTACCTGTAGGTAGCGATCAGAAGCAACACTTAGAGTTAGCTCGTGATATTGCTACACGTTTTAATAATTTGTATGGCACAGAAGAAAGTCCAATTTTCCAAATTCCTGAGCCGTACATTCCATCGGTTGGTGCGCGTGTCATGAGCCTACAAGACGCGACTAAGAAAATGTCGAAGTCTGATGATAACCGTAAGAACGTGATCACTTTGTTGGAAGATCCAAAATCGATTCTTAAGAAGGTTAACAAAGCACAAACTGATGCAGAAACACCACCGCGCATTGCATTTGATACCGAGAACAAAGCAGGGATCTCAAACCTAATGGGTCTGTATTCAGGCGCAACAGGCAAGACGTATGCTGAAATTGAAGCACAATATGCAGGCGTTGAAATGTATGGCCCATTTAAGAAAGATGTCGGTGAAGCATTAGTTGCTATGCTTGAGCCAGTACAAGCTAAATACCATCGTATTCGTGCTGATCGTGCTTACCTTGATAGCGTAATGAAGCAAGGTGCTGAAAAAGCTTCTGCACGTGCGGCTGAAGTGCTGAAAAAAGCATACCAAGCGGTAGGCTTTGTTGCTCGCCCTTACTAACGAGTAACGATAGATAGATTAAGCAGGGCATTTGCTCTGCTTTTTTTATGGTTTGCGTTTCTAGTGATGTGTTGCACAATAGGGCGCAGAATAGAAAAGGTCGCTGTAGATATATGCTGTTAATTATTGATAACTATGATTCATTTACTTATAACCTGTATCAATACTTTTGTGAGTTAGGCGCTGAGGTTAAGGTTGTCCGTAATGATGAGATTGATCTCGCAGGTATTGAGTCGCTAGCACCCACCCATTTAGTCATCTCTCCTGGACCTTGTACCCCAAATGAAGCGGGTATATCACTACAAGCCATTGAATACTTCGCTGGTAAATTGCCTATTTTAGGCGTGTGCTTAGGCCATCAATCGTTAGCACAAGCTTTTGGTGGGGATGTGGTACGAGCAAGGCAAGTGATGCATGGTAAAACCTCTCCGATCAAGCATAATAATACCAGTGTGTTTGAAGGGTTAAATAATCCATTAACAGTGACTCGTTATCATTCCTTAGTCGTTAAACAAGATACGCTGCCAGATTGCTTTAACATTACAGCATGGACTGAGCGTGAAGGGGAACTTGATGAAATTATGGGGATCGCTCATAAAACATTGCCGTTAGAAGGGGTGCAATTTCATCCCGAGAGTATTCTAACGGAGCAAGGGCACGCCTTATTAGCCAACTTTCTTAAGCGCTAGATTTCGAATTAAATCGCGATTTTTATTATATTCCTGTCTTAAAATCGCGATATCAACCACACATATTCTATTTTTATATTTCCAACTCTCATTTGTTGAAATTGCAAAGCTATTCACTAGCATATTTCTCTGTGCTATTCATTTCCTGATAGGAAACACACCTTTTTGTCTTTGTTGGTTAATAAACTTGCCGAGATAACGCATAACTATGTCAGTTTTATTAAAAAAAGCATCGTTGCCAAAGAGCAAAAAAAATATTCTGCTATTGGCAAAGGTTAATAAAATGTAAATACTATGATTATAGCGTTATACACAGAAGGATAATGTGATGACTACAGAGCAAAGAGTAGAGCGTAATTTATTTGATGAGGTAATGGTACCTTGTTATTCACCTATGGCTGAGATCCCAGTACGTGGCAGTGGTGCGCGAGTATGGGATCAACATGATCGTGAATATGTCGATTTTGCCGGTGGAATTGCGGTGAGTTGTCTGGGTCATTGCCATCCAATTATGGTTAATGCATTAAAAGATCAAGCCGATAAGTTATGGCATTTAAGTAATGTGTTAACTAATGAACCTGCATTGCGTTTAGCGAAAAAACTCACTGAGTTATGTTTTGCTGACAAAGTCTTTTTTGCTAACTCGGGAGCTGAAGCTAACGAAGCGGCACTGAAATTGGCTCGCCGTTATGCGGTCGATAAGTTTAGTGCTGAAAAAGATCAAATTATTGCCTTTCATCAAGGTTTTCACGGTCGTACTTTTTTCACCGTTACTGTTGGTGGGCAAGAAGCTTACTCAGATGGTTTTGGCCCTAAACCTCAAGCGGTAACGCATATTCCTTACAATGACTTATCAGCTTTAGCTGAGATTATGTCTGAGCGAACTTGTGCGGTGATGATGGAGCCATTGCAAGGTGAAGGTGGTTTGGTTAGCCCGAGCGTTGAGTTTGTTCAGGGCGTGCGTGAGTTATGTGATAAGCACCAAGCCCTATTGATATTTGATGAAGTCCAAACTGGCAATGGTCGTACCGGTGATTTTTATGCCTATCAAGGTTTAGGTGTAACACCTGATATTTTAACGACGGCTAAGTCACTGGGTGGTGGTTTCCCAATTGGCGCAATGCTTACTACAACAGCATTAGCAGAACATTTAAAAGTCGGTACTCATGGTTCAACGTATGGCGGTAATCCGTTAGCGTGCGCTGTCGCAGAAGCGGTAATTGATGAAGTGAGTAAACCTGATGTTCTAGCTGGAGTGAAAGAACGTGAACAGTGGTTCCGTGAAGGGCTGACAGCGATTAATGCTAAATACCCAATTTTTGCTGAGATCCGCGGTAAAGGTTTACTGTTGGGAGCGTCTCTCACAGAAGAGTGGCAAGGTCGTGCACGTGACATTCTTGTTCAAGCTGGCAAAGAAGGCTTAATGATGCTAGTTGCAGGTACGAGTGTTGTGCGCTTTACACCATCGCTAGTGATTGAAAAAGCCGATGTGGATGAAGGTATGGCTCGTCTAGAACGCGCTATAGCAACACTCTATAACGCCGAGTAATTCTACTTTGCATTGCTGCTGGCAGTTGAGGAACGACTGCCAGTTATCTTATAAGACTTATTGTTATCCATCTAGTTAGTGGCAATAGTCACTACCTGCATCAGGAGGGAAGTCGATGCTGGTTATTCGTCCTATCATCGCTGATGATTATTCTGCACTCATGCAGTGCGCTGAAGAATCAGGTCATGGTTTTACTTCATTACCTGTTAACGAAGAAATGCTTCGTAACCGCATTGCTCATTCAGAGCGCAGCTTTGCCAAACATGTCGTTCGCCCTGAGGATGAAGGCTACCTGATGGTCGCTGAAGATACAGATACCGGCGAGATAGCAGGTACTACTGCCATTGAAGCGGCGATTGGCCTAGAAGCCCCTTTTTATAACTATCATCTAAGTACAGTGGTTCATGCCTCGCGCCGATTAGGGGTGCACAATACCGTACAGTTACTGACATTAGGTAATCACTACACCGGAGATACCGAGCTTTGCACGTTATTTTTACGTACACCATGGCGTGAAGGTTTAAATGGTCGTCTATTGTCTAAAGCGCGCTTTTTAATGATGGCAGAGCATCGTCATCGTTTCGCCGATGTGGTATTTGCCGAAATGCGCGGTGTTTCCGATGCAGAAGGGAACTCACCTTTCTGGCAATGGCTAAAAGATAACTTTTTCTCGATTGATTTTATTCATGCTGACTATCTAACGGGGATCGGAGCAAAAGGCTTTATTGCGGACTTAATGCCTAAACTTCCGATATACGTCAATTTATTGAGCAAAGAAGCCCAAGCGGTCATAGGTCAAGTTCATGACAATACGCGACCTGCATTACGTTTGCTAGAAAATGAAGGTTTTTCATGCCGTGGTTATGTCGATATTTTTGATGCAGGCCCGACGGTTGAATGTGATGTACGTAATGTTGAAACGGTTCGCCACTCAAAGCGTTATATCGTTGAAATTAACGATCATCAAAGTGAACAGCAGTGCCTAGTGGCGAATACATCATTTACTGATTTTCGTGCGGTTGCGAGCCCACTGGAAATCAATGATAAAGCGCAAACCGTGGTTATGACGCAAGAGGTCGCTGATACTCTCATGGTTAATACCGGTGAGCCTGTGCGCTTTATTGAGCTGTAAAACTACGAATATAAAGAGGGGAGAAAAGTATGAGTCAATGGATTGCGGGTCAATGGGTTGATGGTTTAGGTGATGAGATGGCATCGCTCAACCCCTTTACTGATGAAGTGATTTGGCAAGGCCGAGCCGCGACAAGTGAGCAAGTCTCGCAAGCGGTGAATGCCGCGCGTGAAGCATTACTTCAATGGCGTCATACTTCCCTTGTTGAGCGCCAAACCATCGTGGAAAAATTTGCTGAGCTGGTGAAAGCCAATAGTGAAAATATTGCCATTACGATAGCAGAAGAAACGGGTAAACCGTTATGGGAGACGCGAACAGAAGCAGGAGCAATGGTGGGGAAAGTGGCGATTTCTTTACGTGCTTATCATGAACGGACAGGCCAACGCGAGAAAGATATCGCAGGTACCACAGCAGTTGTACGTCATCGACCATTAGGGGTGATGGCTGTATTTGGGCCTTATAATTTCCCCGGTCATTTACCCAATGGCCACATCGTACCTGCATTGCTTGCAGGTAATACGGTGGTATTCAAACCTTCTGAATTAACGCCTAAAACAGCTGAAGTTGTAATGAAACTCTGGCAACAAGCCGGATTACCTGATGGGGTTATTAATCTTGTGCAGGGAGCTCGCCCAACTGGAGAGGCACTCGCCGCTTCAAAAGATATTGATGGTTTATTATTTACGGGCAGTGCCAATACTGGGCATATTCTACATCGCCAATTTGCAGGTCAACCGGGCAAGATGCTGGCATTAGAAATGGGGGGGAATAACCCGATGGTGATCTCCAATGCTTATGGTGATCTCAATGCTACCGTTTATACCATTTTACAATCTGCTTTTATCAGCGCAGGACAACGGTGTACTTGTGCTCGCCGACTATACTTACCCTTGGGTAGCGAAGGGGATGCGTTGTTGGCAGCTTTAGTGGAAGCAACCAAAGCGATTGTGGTCGATGGACCATTTGCCGAGCCTGCGCCGTTTATGGGGCCTCAAATCTCCCGCCAAGCCGCAGACAATATTGTGCAAACTCAACGACAATTAGTATCGCTTGGTGGCGAAGTATTGGTAGAGGCAAAGCGCGGACAGGGAGCGGTGGTTACACCTGGGATCGTTGATGTTACGAATATCGAAAATTTACCCGATGAAGAATACTTTGGCCCATTATTGCAGGTAGTGCGTTATCAAGATCTTGCTCAAGCCGTGTGTCTTGCGAACGACACCCGTTATGGCTTATCAGCCGGGCTTGTATCAACCGATGATAGTGAATGGCAATATTTTATTGATCATATTCGCGCGGGGATTGTAAATCGTAATCGCCAGTTAACGGGAGCGAGTGGAGATGCACCGTTTGGTGGCCCAGGAGCATCTGGTAATTTACGCCCAAGTGCTTACTACGCTGCTGATTATTGTGCTTACCCAATGGCATCAATGGAAGGTGAGGCAACATGCTTACCTGAGCAGTTATCTCCGGGTATTTCACTCTGAGACTAATAGGTTCACTGTATTACTTACAGTAAGGATTGTGCAGCATGGAACAATTATTTACCGCGTTATGGCAAGATTATACTCAGCGATTATGCCCTTCAGCGCTGAATATTCGGCAATTACTTACCGAAGATGCGCCACTTAGAAATGATCATATTGCGTTGCGTACCTTTGCACTACCTAAATGTGGTTTAGCAAGATTAGCGGCTCCATTTATTGCGGTAGGTTATAAACCCAAAGGTCGATATCATTTCAAAGCGAAAAAGTTATATGCAGAGCACTTTGAACATCCCGATCCCGCTGCGCCTAAAGTATTTATTAGTGAACTGCAATTAGGATTATGTTCAACAGAGTTACAAACAGAAGTACGTCAGCTTGTCGATCAAGTTGATGATGCTTATTTTGCTGATCCTGCTTTTCTTTCTCAAGGTAAACCATGGCAATTAAGCCGTGATAGTTATCAGTTTTTAAATGCAGAAAGTGAATATGCAGGGTGGGTGGCAGCGCATGGTTTTGGTGCTAATCATTTTACTGTTGATATTAATCAGCTTGAGCAATTTAATGAAATTTCTGAAGTGAACCATTTTCTCGAATCAAGTGGTTTTGACATTAATCAGGCGGGAGGTGCGGTAAAAGGCGATCCTACTGTGATGTTAGAGCAATCAGCAACCATGGCTGATAAAGTCATGGTCACGTTTTCTGATGGTGAGATGTTGGTCTCTGGCGGATTTTATGAGTTTGCTAAACGTTATTTACAGCCAGATGGTGAGATTTATACCGGGTTTGTAGAAGCTTCGGCAGATAAGATCTTTGAAAGTACTTATAACTCTTGAACAGTGTAAACAATGCAATAAAAAGCAGCCAATCGGCTGCTTTTTTAAATCTGTTAATTATCGAGGGGCGATCCCCAAATACCACTGTCTTCAACAGGACAGCGACGTAAACCTGTTTGCTGTTCTAAATAACAACGACGGTCACTAAAGCCTGTCATCTCAATAGTTGTAGGTTGAGGAGCGATAGCGCCAGGTACAGTGGTGTAGCTATTCGGGGCAAAACGTTCAATATCCATATAAAAACCAAAAAAAGATGAAGTCCATTCATTGCTTGAATTTAGCATTTAATTTGAGCAATACAAGTTAATTAATGGCATTAATGACACACTTTTTAAAGGTATTTATGGGGGGGGATTATTAATCAATAAGAAATAAAAAAGCCGCAACAGTGTGCGGCTTTTTTCGTACGGTTAAAGACGTTAAAAATTAACGCGTACCGTAAACAACAATCGTCTTACCGTGAGCAGAGATTAGGTTCTGCTCTTCAAGCATTTTCAGAATACGACCCACTGTTTCACGAGAACAGCCAACAATTTGACCGATTTCTTGACGAGTGATCTTAATCTGCATGCCATCAGGGTGCGTCATTGCATCTGGTTGTTTTGCAAGATTTAGCAATGTCTGTGCGATACGACCTGTAACGTCTAAGAATGCCAAATCACCTACTTTCTGGCTTGTCACTTGTAGGCGACTTGCCATTTGAGCAGATAAGCGCATCAGAATATCAGGGTTAACCTGAATTAACTGACGGAATTTTTTGAATGAAATTTCTGCTACTTCACAAGGACTTTTCGCACGAACCCAAGCAGTACGCTCTTGATCTTCTTCGAATAAGCCAAGCTCACCAATAAAGTCACCTTGGTTTAGGTAAGAAAGGATCATTTCCTTACCTTCTTCATCCTTGATTAGTACAGCAACAGAACCCTTCACAATGTAGTACAACGTTTCTGCTTTCTCACCTGCGTGGATCAGCGTACTTTTCGATGGGTACTTGTGAATATGACAATGGGAAAGAAACCACTCTAAAGTTGGATCTGTTTGCGGTTTACCTGGAACCATATTACTAACTTCCTCTGCATTTGTTGCCCAACAGCATTGGTTTCTTTTCTAACTTTTATCACGAGAAAAAAAACTGCCTACTGATAGGGTATCCATTCAGCCGCTGGGCTGCAAGCTAACTTGAATAAGTTAGAGTGTATCCTTTTTCTGCGCCTTTTTCTTGATATTGATCTAGTAGATTCGTTCATTTCATATGGATAACTGTGCACAGGATCACAATGCGGCGAGATAATTTTAAGTGGTGCGATAAGTAAAGATTATTACGACGATTTTTAGAGAGGGAAAAAGTTGTTATTAAGGCGGAGAATTAGGATTTACATTCATTATTTAATCAATAAGACTAGAGACAATTATTGGGCGTTTGAATAAGGATTAAGCGATGCAGTCCCGAGTAAAATGGGTAGAAGATATGACTTTTTTAGGTCAATCTAGCTCCGGTCATAGTGTAGTCATGGATGGTAATGGAGGGGATAAAGCTCCAAGTCCAATGGAATTGGTATTAATGGCGGCGGGAGGGTGTAGCTCAGTAGATGTTGTCAGTGGTTTACAATCCCAAGCGCAAAATATTGTGGGTTGTGAGGTTCTTATTTCAGCTGAGCGTCGAGAGCAAGCGCCACGTTTATTTACCGCAGCCAATTTGCATTTTATTGTTTCAGGTTTTGATTTAAATGAAACCTTAGTGGCTAACACCATTGCTGATTCTTTAGAGAAATATTGCTCTGTATGCTTGATGATTGGTGAAAAGGTTAAGTTGACTCATTCGTATGAAATCATCACTGCTTAATAATGATTGAGATGAAAAAGGTTGGTGTTTGTGCCAACCTTTTTTCTATTTATTTTCGTTTGTGCAAACTTAACTGATTTTCCCTGTATTAATCAGTTTCTCGATAAGGGGGCGCATGATCAATTCCATTGCAAAACTCATTTTTCCACCAGGGACGACAAGCGTGTTATGACGTGACATAAATGAGCCTTGGATCATGGAAAGTAAATACGGAAAATCGACATTATTTAAACCGCGAAATCGGATCACAACAAAGCTTTCATCTAAGCTTGGGATCCCTTTGGCACTCACCGGGTTTGAGGTATCAACGGTTGGTACACGTTGAAAGTTGATATGTGTGCGTGAAAATTGCGGAGTTAAATAATTTAAGTAATCGTCCATGGAGCGAACGATTGACTCCATCACCGCTTCGCGAGAGTGCCCTCGATCTCTCGTGTCACGAACAATTTTTTGGATCCACTCCAAGTTTACAATGGGTACCATGCCAATAAGAAGATCAACATGCTGTGCGACATGGATCTCGCCATCGACAACCCCACCATGTAAGCCTTCATAAAAGAGTAAATCAGTGTTTTCTGCTAACTGTTGCCACGGAGTAAACGTTCCGGGCATTTGGTTGTAGGGTACGGCTTCGTCAAATGTGTGTAGATAACGGCGAAAGCGGCCAGTGCCATCTTCACCATATTGTTTGAAAAATTGCTCTAATTGGGCAAAGTCATTGGCTTCTGAGCCAAAATAGCTGATATGTCGACCTTGCTCTTTAGCTTTGCGGATCTCAGTGTCCATTTCAGGGCGGGTATAGCGATGGAAGCTATCGCCTTCTAGCCATGCCGCATTAATGTTCATCATATTGAACATCTTTCGGAATGCTTCAGAAGTCGTCGTGGTTCCTGCTCCTGATGAACCAGTAACTGCAATAATAGGATGTTTTGCAGACATGACTAACCTTGTCGTTGTTGATTATCGAAAGATAAATGAGAAAGCAGGCAATAATAAAATTACCTGATCAGGCAACAATGCTACTACAAGTTAACAGGGATGTCGGGATTGAAAAGTGAAACTGCTAGCGGAGGCAAGTTTTGAGTCGTAACTCTCTGGGCACGACTCACATTAATAAAACTTATTGCAACTGATTGCGTAATTTTATGTCGACAGATTCATGCAATTCAGAAAATACAATCACAGCATCACCGGATTTCAGTTGCTGCATCACGTAATTCACTTTGTTTTCTAAGCTCATTTCAACTTCACCGTAATCAGTGCCTTCACGTAGCACAAATTGTTCAATCAGGTTAGTCAGTGTTTCTGGGGCGATATCTTGCCAAGGAATGATCATTTTATGTCTCGTCGACTGCGTTACTGATACGCGCAGTATATGATAAAAATATCACTAGCCCTATTGAGGAGTGGTGAGTTTGGTTTTAAACCATGTTGGAACGCTGTGTTCGAGCCAAAACGTCGGTTTAAAAATAGAACCACTAACGAACCCAACATGGCCACCTTTTTCATATAAGTTGTAGTCGATATTACTCGGCAATGGTTGTGATGGGATCACCGATTCGGTCATGAACGGATCGTCTTTGGCATGGATAATCCGCAGTGGTGTACTGATCAAGTTGAGCTGTTGAAGGCCACTACAACGTTGATAATAATCGTCAGCATCAATAAAACCATGGAGAGGGGCGGTAATGTGCTGATCAAATTGCCATACCGTATTTATCGCAGCTAATTGCTGGTGGGTGATAGGCATTTTATCTTGATGAAGTGTTATTCGTTTTGCCATTGTGCGCTTCATCGAGTTGAGTAGATATTGCTGATAGATCTTAGAAAAACCTTGTTGAATACGTGTCGAGCATGAGGCTAAATTTAATGGGGGAGACACCGCTTGAGCGGCAACGAGATCACTGTCGTCACCATATTTTGCCAGGTAGTTAATCAGCATGTTGCCGCCGAGGGATACTCCCACTGCGATAAAAGGCCGTAGGGGGAATTGCTCACGTAACCATGTAATGAAAAAGCGTGCATCACTGACTTCACCTGAGTGATAACCTCTAGGTTGACGGTTTAGCTCACCGCTGCAGCCTCTAAAATGCATCATAACCCCAAGCCAACCTTGTTGTTTTGCAGCATATAATAGTCCATTGGCATACGGGCTATGGAAGCTGCCTTCTAAACCATGGAATAGGATCATTAATGGTTTGCTATCGTTTGTAGGAGCTTCTGTCCAAGCGAGATCAAGAAAGTCATCATCAGGCGTGGTCAGTCGTTGCGTCACAGGTGTGAATAGTGGCTGGCGACGAACAAATCGCGGTAATAAGGTTTGAATGTGTGGATTTTGTAACCCTGATGCTGGCGTAAATTGAGACATGAATATCCTCTGTTACAGCGAAAAATGGGATAAAGGGGGGTGGCGTAATAACTCGGCAATGGTTTTTAAGCCAAAGATCAATTGCTGTTGGTTTAGCGGTGAGCTAATGGCGAGCCGTACTGCTGGTTGAATATGATTACCTCTAGGAGTAAATAATTCTGCTGATTTAACTATGACCCCACGGGCTGTTGTTGCCGCCATAAAATCACTTAAGCGCCAGTCTTCTGGTAATTGCAGCCAAACATGAAAACTATAAGTCTGAGTTGTAATGGCAAACTCACCAAGGTATTGCTGTACCAATAATTGCCGTTGTTGTATTTCAGTACGAACGGTCGTTAATACCCGATCGGCATCACCTTGAACAATTAATTCACAAGCGATAGCAGAGAGCAGTGGGCTGATCATTAAGCTGTGGTTATAGAGTGCTGCACTTAGATGTTGCTGCCACTGTTTCGGCACTTGGATGTAACCTAAGCGAAGTCCAGGTGCGAGGCATTTTGATAACCCTCCAATATGGATTACATGTTCAGGTGCTAGGTTGATTAAAGGTGGTGGCGGTGAGGGCGGCAGTAATCCGTTGACGTCATCTTCCGCAATTAACACATTATGCTCACGACACACGCTAATCACTTCTTCACGACGAGAGAGCGGCATTGTTACCGAAGTTGGGTTTTGCTGGGTTGGTGTTAAATATATTAGCCGTGGTTGGTAGAGTTCACAGGCCGATGCGAGACTGGCAGGGATCACCCCATCTTCATCCATCTCAACACTTTTTAGGGTAATACCATGTTGACGAGCAAGGGTTAGAAAGCCGGGGTAGCAAAAGTGTTCGACTAACACGGTATCACCAGCACGACAGAAAATACTCAGCAATAATTCCGCAGCATGTTGTGCGCCTGAGGTGAAATACATCTGCTCTGATGAAACATCAATGCCTTTTTGATTTAACCATTGGCAAACGATATGACGATGATTATCGATCCCTTGTGGTGGCTGATACAACATCATGTCATTTAATTGCGAGGGATTAGCACTAATTTTTGCCATCGCTTTGCTTATCATCTCACTGCGATCAAATCGCGGAGGAATGTTATAGCCGAAATTACATTCTTCAGTCTGTAACTCTTCTAATTGATAGATCCAGTGATGGTTTTTATTGTTATCACAGACATACGTCCCAGCCCCAATACGTGCTTCGACAAGATGACGTCGTTCCGCTTCTGCATAAGCACGTGTCACTGTACCGACGGTAACCTGTAATTGATCGGCAAGTGCGCGGTGTGTGGGGAGTTTCTCCCCAATTGCGATGTCACCTTGCTCGATAGCTCGTGCAATTCCATCTGCAATTTGACGATAAAGTGGTTCTTTAGTTTTAGCGATAAGTTGGATATTTAATAACTTTTTCTCGATTGTCATGGTGACAATAAATCCTTTGATCTTAATAACTTCCCTTGTTAGGTTAAATTGTGCGCACAAAACAACCGTATTGCCAGAGATTTTTTATGTTGTCGCGAAATAACTAAAATTGTATCGGTACAATTTCGTGGGAGATGATCTGGATAGTTTTATTTCTATCGTTTATTAAGGAATGTGTGTGGAAGGATCAACAATCATCTCAGTTATTTTATTTGCCATATTAATGACAGGCACGCCGGGGCCTAACAATATGATGGTGACCGCCTCTGGAGCAAACTTTGGTTATTGGCGTAGTGTTCCGCATATTACGGGGATCAGTGTGGGTATGGCGAGCATGATCAGTTTACTGGCGGCAGGGCTCGGCATTATTTTTGAACGTTATCCTATGGTTCACGAGGTATTAAAAGTTGTTGGGTGTGCGTACTTATTGTATTTAGCATGGAAAATAGCCACTGCTGGCAGCATGAGTAAAACAGAGCAAACAGTGAAGGCGAAACCGATGAGTGTATTCTCTGCTGCTCTGTTTCAATACGTTAATCCTAAAGCATGGATGATGTCAGCAACGGCAGTAAGCACCTTCGCCGTTAGCGGGGAGCACTATTGGTTATCGATATTAATGATTGTATCGGTATTTTTCGTGGTGGGTTTTGTTTGCGTTTCGCTATGGACTGCAACTGGAGTGGTGATACGTCATTGGCTAACATCAGAACGTCGCACGATTCGGTTTAATCAGACGATGGGAGCACTAACGGCAGCATGCGTGATGATGATTTGGTAGTGGTTGCCCTTTGTTCTAGATAACTGAAAATAACAACGCCAACGAAGTACTCGTTGGCGTTATAGGTGTTAGGCGATATTATTCGGCACTAAATTGAGATTCCATCTCTTCTAATTGCTCTTGTAACTCCATCCAAGCAACTTCTACATCTTCCAAATCCGATTTTGCATCACCTTGCAGTTTTAATTGCTCATTCATACGGACTTTGTTCTCAGCCTCATAAATACTGCTATCACTTAATGCGGTTTCAGCATCGGTGATAATGGCATTAAGCTTGTCCATCTGTTTTTCAAGCTTGGTGATTTCTTTACGAATAGGGGCTGTTTGTTTACGGAACTCTGCCTCTAGACGTTTTTGCTCTTTACGCGATGCCGCGCTGTTATCTTTGTTGGTTTCAGGTTTTGTTGCTTGTTGATCTCGGCGCTCATTACGCTGTTGCTCGGTAAGCCATTTGTGATAATCATTTAAATCACCATCAAACGGTACGACTTGGCGATCATGCACTAAATATAAGTCATCGGTTGTTGCACGTAGTAAGTAACGGTCGTGACTGACAATAACCATTGCACCTTCATAAGATTGCAATGCCAACGTCAGTGCTTGGCGCATATCTAAATCAAGGTGGTTGGTTGGCTCATCGAGCAGCAATAGGTTAGGACGTTGCCATACAATCAGTGCTAGCACTAAGCGGGCTTTCTCACCGCCAGAAAACGGACCGACTTTTTCTAGCGCTTTATCACCAATAAACCCAAAGCTACCTAAATAATCACGGAGTTGTTGCTCGGTTGCTTGTGGCGCAATACGTGCCATATGCTGAACTGGGGTATCATCAAGGTACAAGGTTTCTAATTGGTGCTGGGCAAAGTAACCAATTTTAACCCCTTGCGAATACGCCATATCACCGGCTTTCGCTGGTAAATCACCCGATAGCATTTTTATCAGGGTCGATTTACCGGCACCATTTCGACCAAGTAGGCCAATACGACTACCAGGAACAAGATTCAGGCGAATTTTTTCTAAAATCAGTAAGTCGTCATAACCTGCGGCAACCTGATCCATCATTAAGATTGGGTTCGGCAGAGCACTTGGCTCGCGGAACTCAAAACTGAATGGGTTATCAAACTGAGCCGGTAACACTTTTTCCATACGTTCAAGGGCTTTAATACGACTTTGCGCTTGGCGTGCTTTACTGGCCTTGTAACGGAAACGTTCAATGTATGACTGCATGTGCGTCATTTGCTTTTGTTGTTTCTGGTACATCGCTTGTTGTAGCACCAGTTTTTCGGCGCGTTGTACTTCAAACGATGAATAGTTACCGGTGTAACTGTGCATGGTTTGATTTTCAATATGGATAATGCGGTTAACCACAGGATCTAAGAAATCGCGGTCATGGGAAATTAACACTAAGGTACCACGGTAGCTTTGGAGCCATTTTTCCAGCCACATTACGGCATCTAAATCTAAGTGGTTAGTTGGTTCATCGAGTAGTAGCAGATCAGAGCGGCATAATAGCGCTTGAGCAAGGTTAAGACGCATACGCCAACCACCCGAAAATTGGGTCAGGTTCCATTGCATCTGGTGCTGTGAAAAGCCTAGGCCGTCAAGTAATTCAGCCGCACGAGCATTGATACTATAGCCACCAATGGTGTCCATTTTACCGTGAAGCTCTGCGACTTTAGTACCATCATCAGCTTGTTCTGCGGCAAGGAGTTGGCGTTCAAGTTCACGGTATTCACGGTCGCCATCAATGACATACTCAATAGCTGCGCGCTCTAACGCAGGTGTCTCCTGAGCAACCCATGCCATTTCCCAGTTACTCGGAAATTGGCAGTTGCCAGCATCTAAGCTGAGCTCATTTTTCAGTAAAGCGAACAGGGTCGATTTACCACAACCGTTTTTACCGACAAGACCGACTTTGTCGCCCGGGTGGATCGTTGAAGTGGCGTTTTCAAGTAATACTTTGCCACCACGTAGAAGTTGGATATCTGAAAAGATAATCATCAATATTGCCGGGGTCTTGCCCGCTCCACTAAATAAACTGGACTTATGGGCGGAAGTCTAACTCAAACAGCGCAGAGTGGCTAACATCTCTCTATTGCTTTAGGTTACGTTTTGCTGAACAAATGATAAACAAAAGATCATGTTTGTTAACAATTAGGTATGATGGAATAATACTGAGCAAGTCCTTATTGTTGCACATGATGAATATGAACGATTGTCAAAGGATGTTATGACACGACAAAACTTACCATCAATTCTCATTATTTTTGCTCATCCTGACCCTGATGAGTCCGTTGCTAATCGCGCAATGTTGCAAGACATTGAGCTATTAGGTCACGTTACTGTGCATGATTTATATGCCACGTACCCCGATTTCTTTATCGATGTTGTCGCAGAGCATGAGCTGATCGCGAGTCACGACATCATTATTTTCCAGCATCCTCTCTATATGTATTCCTGCCCATCATTGTTGAAAGAGTGGTTTGATAGAGTGTTAAGCAAAGGCTTCGCTCACGGTGACGGTAATGAAACCGTGGGTAAATATTGGCGCTCGGTGATCACGACTGGCGGTGGAGCAGAAGCTTATAGTCCGGATGGTTATAACCGTTATGGTATTGATACCATTTTAAAGCCATTTGAAATTTGTGCTGATCTTTGCCAAATGCATTGGTTACCGCCACTTATCTTGCACTGGGCAAGACGCGTCACGCAGGATGAATTAAACCAACATGCACGCGCATACCAATCATGGTTAGCGAACCCTTTGATTATTGAGCCTCGAATTAGCTTAACGAAGAAGGAGACCAACAATGACCAATGATTTCCTTGTTCTAAGTGTGGTTTTTTTGGCCGCAGCTATTATTGCCGTCCCTTTGGCGCAAAAGCTTGGCTTAGGTTCAGTGTTAGGCTATTTGATTGCGGGTATTGCCATTGGCCCTTGGGGCTTAGGCTTGATCTCCGATGTTGATGCTATCCTCCATTTCTCTGAATTTGGCGTTGTGTTGTTACTGTTTCTGATTGGTTTAGAGCTTAATCCGAAAACACTGTGGCAAATGCGTAAACCCATTTTAGGGTTAGGTGGTGGGCAGGTGGTGATCACCAGTGGGGTTATTGCCGTAGTGGTTATGAGCTTTAATGGATTTTTACCTTCGTTGACGTGGCGCGATTCAGCCGTGATTGGCATGGGGCTGGCGTTATCTTCAACAGCAATTGCACTACGTGTAATAGAAGAGCAGCAATTATCAGGAAGTGAAACGGGGCAATCGGGTTTTGCGGTACTGCTATTTCAAGATATAGCGGTGATCCCAATGCTTGCTTTACTCCCAGCTCTTGCTGGTGGTAAAGGGGGGAGTTGGAATGATGCATTTTGGATGTTAGGGGGTATCGCCGTACTCCTTGTCGGTGGACATTTTTTACTTCGTCCACTGTTTCGTTATGTGGTGATGAGTGGTGTTCGTGAACTGTTTAATGTTGCGGCATTACTGTTAGTGCTTGGTATTGCATTGATTATGCAGGCGCTTGGATTATCCATGGCGTTAGGGGCATTCTTAGCGGGGGTGCTATTAGCTGAGAGCGAATATCGCCATGAATTAGAAATTGCGATAGAGCCGTTTAAAGGGTTATTACTGGGGCTGTTTTTTATCTCAGTGGGTATGGCGGTAAATATTGGGTTACTGTGGCAATATCCATTACAGATTTTAGCCGCGGTATTAGCATTAATCGCAGTAAAAGGAATCGTGCTCTATCTTTTAGCCCGGATATTTGGCGTAAGAGAAAAGTCACGTAGTCAGATGGCGGCGATTTTAAGTCAGGGTGGTGAGTTTGCGTTTGTCTTGTTTACTGCCGCTCGTGCTGAAGGTTTACTAGATGCGCAATTATTAGCTTTCTTGCTGGTGGTTGTAAGTATATCAATGATGACAACACCGCTCGTCTTAACGCTTCAAAATCGCTGGTTTGTGCGAAGCTTCAAAGCGAGTGAGCAACCTGAGCCAGAGTCGGATGTTGTTGATCGTGCCCCCCGTGTCATCATTACGGGTTTTGGACGCTTTGGACAAGTTATAGGACGATTACTGTTTGCTAATAAAATTAAAGTAACCGTACTTGAGCGCGATCCGAGCCAAATCCAATTTTTACGCAAGTTCGGTTATAAAGTTTTTTACGGTGATGCTACTCAGTTAGATTTGCTCCGCGCAGCAGGGGCAGATAATGCGGAAGCAATTATTATCTGTACTGATGCACCGACAGAAGTCATGGAAGTGGTGGCTATGTGTCAGCAACATTTCCCGCACTTAAAAATATTAGCGCGGGCGAGAAGTCGTGTTGAAGCGCATCAATTACTAGGTCAAGGCGTTGAATGTTTCTCACGTGAAACTTTTGCTGGTGCTCTTGATTTAGGTCGCCAAGCCCTCATATCTTTAGGTATGCATCCGTATAAAGCGAAACGTGCTGAGGCACATTTTCGTAAAATAGATACACAAGCCTTACGGGACCTATTGCCGCAGCATAGTGAAGACGTCAATTTAGCATCAAGGCAAAAAGAAGCCCGTAAAGAGTTAGAAGAAATTTTCGATCGTGAAATGCGGGGTGAGGAAGAGCGCCATCATGGTTGGGATTAAGCTAGCGCTTGTGTGATGATCAAGGAAAGAGCAGGATGATAAAAAAACGATTTATCGCAGGGGCTGCATGCCCTAGTTGTCAAACCATCGATACTTTACGCTGGTGGCAACAAGATGATGTTGAATATGTCGAGTGTGTGGCTTGTGATCATGCAGATACACGGGTGCCACAATCGGTACAAGAAAGTGAACAACTTTCGTCAACGACCAAACAACAAGTGATAGGTGTTTTCAAGCCTGACTAATACGGAATTAGCATCATTGCCATATTATCCTGTATGATGTCGAGCAAAACTTATCACCCCGAGCTCAAATTTTGGAGTAAACATGAAAGTCGCTAAAGACACAGTAGTAAGCCTAGCTTACCAAGTGAAAACTGAAGATGGTGTAGTTGTAGATCAATCAACAGTTGAAGCTCCACTTGATTACCTTCACGGTCATAACAATCTAATTCCTGGCCTTGAAGCAGCGCTTGAAGGTCATGTAGCTGGCGACAAGTTCGAAGTAACTGTTGCTCCTGCTGACGCTTACGGCGAGCACATGGACGAAATGGTTCAACGTGTTCCTGCAAACGTATTCCAAGGTGTTGATGAAATTACTGTTGGTATGCGTTTCCTTGCAGATACTGATCAAGGTCCAATCCCTGTTGAAGTAACTGAAGTTGATGGCGATCACGTAGTTGTTGATGGTAACCACATGCTTGCTGGTCAAACGCTAGGTTTTGATGTTGAAGTTGTTGCAGTACGCGCAGCGACTGAAGAAGAAATTGCACACGGTCACCTACATCAAGGTGGTGGTTGTTGTGGCGGCGAAGGCGGTTGTGGCGATCACGGTAACAGTGACGAAGGTTGCTGCGGTGGCGAAGAGAAAGGCGGTTGCTGCTCTCACTAATATCATTTGATGATATCAATAAAAAAGGAAGCTTAGGCTTCCTTTTTTGTTTTCATTTTTTAGTCAAACACGATTAATAGTGTGGCGGCGGAGTTTCTTCCGACTCGCTAGCCATATTTGGTGCTTGCATGCCTTTTACCTTACCCACTAAAAATCTCATCTGAACTTCCATGCGGTCAATCATGAACTGTTGTTTGGTAAGGGCATCATTAAGATCATCAATAGTTTGCTCTTGAAAGGCTTGTTTCATTTCAAGTTCATCAATACGGTGTTGTAATTGTTCAATCTCAGTCATGGTCGTTTTCAATCGGTTGACCAGGCTTGGGCAAATCCAGATGATGATCCAGAGATGACGTTACCTGTTGGGCTAATAGCGACATCATACACCACTGCTGTAGCGGGTCGAGTGTCTTGCTGACGTTCCGCCTTCCAACTACCGATATTTTTCCCATCCGATGTTTGCCATAACTCCACTCGGCGTGAGGGAGTGCCAGTTGCTACCATTGAACCATCATCAGAAAAACGCGCACTCGAAAGGGTTTGTTGGCGAAGGGTAATGTCTAGTTCTGATATTTTCTTGCCGTTGGTTAAATCCCAAATAAAGACGTCATTGGTGCCATCGGCAGTCAGGGCAAATTTTCCATCTCGTTGTAGTGCGACTCGAGTAATGCGACTTTTATGAGGGAAACCATACAAGATTTGTCCTGTTCGGGTATCCCATAAATAGCCATTATGATCATTGCCGCCGGATAGCGCGTAACGGCCATTAGGAGAGAGAGCGACACTATTAACTTTCTCTTGATGAGCTAAAAACTCAAGTCGTCTTCCTGTGCTAATATTGATAAATAAGGCCTTACCATTACTTAGCGCTAATAAGATGTCGTCGCCATTATTGGCAATAGCGACATCTCTAATGGTAGTGTCATCAATCGACCATAAACCTTGTGCTTGGGACCAGCCAAGATCCCAAATAGCAAAATTTTGTGCTGTGGCCGTGATAGCAAAACGTTTATTGTCAGAAATATGGCTACTTATCACCGTACTGTGATGTTGATCTTGAGAACCAAAATCAGCTAACTTTTTGTTTTGATGTAAGTCCCATAGCACGATACCTTGTTCTATTGCAGCAACTATTGCAAAACGACCATCTCGGCTAAGGCTAAAACTGGTTGCACCTTGTGGGGCTAATTGCCAGCGTTGGACTTCTGAGCCAGAAAAGAAACAACCACTCAAGGTTAAAGTGGATAAAAATAAACAAAATGAAAAAAAAGTTTTATACATTAAGCTCTTGTTCCGCTTGCATAGGGTAACTAGTAGAGTAAATTAGTCTGATTAAATAACTGAACTGACATGCTTTTTACAGTTACTTAATCAAATGCTAGTAGTATATTGTTATAACTTTATTTTCATACTCATTCTAAAAAGTACAGTTAAAAAATGAGGCATTGCCTCACTGACTGATGGAGAAATACATGAAACCTGTTCTAAAGATGTCTGTATTGGCAGCAACAATTTTCCTCGCTGTTGGTTGTCAGGATGATAATAAAGCAGACACCAATAAGCCTGCTGAACCTGCGAAAGTAGAGCAGGTTGCTGCTAAGACTCCAGCTGCTGATGCTAAAGTTGAATTTAAAACTGAAAATCAAAAAGCAGCTTATGCAATTGGTGCATCACTGGCGCAATACCTATCAGCCAACCTTGATCAGCAAAAAGAGCTAGGTCTAGACCTAAATCGTCAAGACGTACTTCAAGGTGTTGAAGATGTATTTGCGGGTAAGAGTCGTTTAACGCAAGAGCAAACCCAACAAGCGCTTCAAGAACTTGACCAGCGCGTAGCTAAAATTGTTGAAGAAAAAGCAAAAGCTGAAGCTGAGAAAAACATAAAAGCTGGTGAAGAGTTCCGTACTAAGTTCTCGAAAGAAGCGGGTGTTGTAACAACTAAAACCGGCCTAATGTACAAGATTGAGAAAGAAGGTACAGGTCCAAAACCAACAGCAACCGATACAGTTGAAGTAAATTACAAAGGCATGCTAACTGACGGTACCGTATTTGACAGTTCTTACCAGCGTAATCAACCTGCCACTTTCCCTTTAAATCAAGTAATCCCTGGTTGGACTGAAGGCGTTCAGCTAATGCCTGTAGGTTCAAAGTTTGAGTTTGTTATTCCGCCACAACTTGCTTACGGCGCTCAAGCAAACCCAAGCATTCCAGCTAATTCAACATTGGTATTCCAAGTTGAGCTACTAAGTATTAAAGGTGATAAAACTGCAAAACCTGCAGCGGCACCAGCTGAAAAACCAGCAGCTACAGAGACAAAAACACAATAGTTGAGCAATATTTACCAATAAATATGCTGATAAATATCAAGACCCGACTTATGTCGGGTCTTTTCTTTTTAATTATCTGATAAACTTACTAGCAATATTTTAAATTTTATTGATTCTATTTAATACATAAGTTGAATGTATAAGTCGTATTAATAGTATTGATTGCAACATGGAAGATTGAAAAGTGGTTTCAACTGATAACTTTGGTTCAGAGGTGATGGTCGACAGTGATATCGTCGATAGCCGAATCTTCTCTGAGCATGATTATATTATTCTTCGCTCTTATGAAGCCGTTGTTGATGGTTTAGCAGCGTTAATTGGTCCCTTTTGTGAAATCGTGCTCCATTCATTAGCCGATCTCAACACCTCTGCGATTAAGATTGCTAACGGAGAAAATACCGGCCGTAAAGTTGGCTCGCCAATCACTGATCTTGCATTACGCATGCTACGCGATATTGAAGGTTCTGAGCGCAATTTTTCTCGTGCTTATTTCACCCGTGCTAAAGGTGGTGACTTAATGAAGTCAATCACGATTGCCATTCGTAACGGTGAAAATAATATCATTGGCTTACTGTGTATAAACGTTAATTTAGATGCCCCTTTCTCTCAAATTCTGCAGTCGTTTATGCCTACTGATGAAGCTAAGCAAGCGGCATCAACGGTTAACTTTGCCAGCGATGTTGATGAGCTCGTTGATCAAACGGTAGAACGTACTATCGAAGAAATTAATGCAGATAAAAACGTATCAAATAATGCCAAAAACCGTCAAATCGTGATGGAGTTGTTTGATAAAGGCATTTTCGATATTAAAGATGCAATTAATCGTGTTGCAGATCGTTTAAATATCTCCAAACACACTGTGTATCTGTATATTCGCCAGCGAAAAACCGAGGATGGTGAGAAGTGAGTTTAACTTACGCTATCGTGGTCAATGGTCCTGCATACGGAAATCAAACATCACGTTCAGCTTATCAATTTGCAAGAGCATTAATTGAAGAAGGACACGTATTACAACGCGTGTTTTTTTATCAAGATGGCGTGTTAAATGGCTCTGCATTAACGGCACCAGCATCCGATGAATTTGATCTTGTGGCGGCATGGCAAGCATTAGCTAAAATGCATAATGTTGAATTGCAAACCTGTGTGGCTGCCGCATTGCGTCGCGGTATTGTCAGTGAACAAGAAGCAGAGCAAAACCAATTATCTGCTGTCAATCTTGCAGATGGCTTTGAACAGGCAGGGCTTGGTGGTCTTGCTGAAGTCTTGTTAACGGCAGATCGCGTCATACAATTTTAGTGGTATAGATATGAATTCACTGGGCTTTATCTTTAGAACTTCACCACATGGCAACAATAGTGGGCGAGAAGGGCTAGATGCTGTATTGGCAAGTTCGGCTTATACTGAAGAGTTGTCACTGTATTTTATTGATGATGGTGTATTTCAGTTATTAAAACAGCAGCAGCCACAAGCAATTTTAAGTCGAGATTATATTGCGACATTTAAAATGCTTGAACTTTATGATGTTGAAAATATTTATGTGAATGCAGAATCACTCCGTGCGCGCGGACTAACAACAGATGATTTGATCATCGATGTGATTGTTTGTGAACAAGCACAATTGATAGAAAAAATGCATCAATGTCGACAACTTCTTACATTTTGAGGTCGTAATGCTTCATACCGTTACTCGCTCACCCTATCAAAGCCAATCTTTGGCCCAATGTTTAGCATATGTTGCCGCTGGTGATGAAATATTGCTGTTAGAAGATGCTGTGATCGCCAGTTTGGCAAAAAATAATTATTTAAATGTAATAAAAAATATTGGCGTAAAAATTTATTTACTTGAGGCTGATCTCATTGCACGTGGATTGCAAGGTAAATGTGATGAGAATCTTAATGTTATTGATTATAAAGGCTTTGTTTCGTTAACTGTTAAGCATGAGCAGCATATGAAATGGGCGTGAATAAGTATGATATTAGCCTTAAAAGTGATAAAAAACGGATTGTTTAAGAAATGATCACTTGATTGATCGTTGGTTAGATCTTGACACCCTAGGGTGCGATGCCTAAAATTTCGCGTCCTCCTGTTGTTGGGAGGCAGATTTTTCACCTTACGAAAGTAATATTCAGGAGCTATTTAATGGCAACTATTAACCAGTTGGTACGTAAGCCACGTGCTAAGCAAGTTGTAAAAAGCAACGTGCCAGCACTAGAAGCGTGCCCACAAAAACGTGGTGTATGTACTCGTGTTTACACTACTACACCTAAAAAACCGAACTCAGCATTACGTAAAGTATGTCGTGTTCGTCTAACAAACGGTTTCGAAGTAACATCATACATCGGCGGTGAAGGTCACAACCTTCAGGAGCACTCAGTTGTTCTTATCCGCGGTGGTCGTGTTAAAGACTTACCGGGTGTTCGTTACCACACTGTTCGTGGTGCACTTGACTGTGCAGGCGTTAATGACCGTAAACAAGGTCGTTCTAAGTACGGTGTGAAGCGTCCTAAGTCTTAATGGATTCCGTTAAGTAAGGCCAAACACTAAAATTATTTAATTTTGAAGAAACTGAAAAGTTTTGGATAACCTGAAGAAGACAACGGAGATAATCCATGCCACGTCGTCGCGTAATCGGTCAGCGTAAGATCCTTCCAGATCCTAAATTCAAATCAGAATTGCTGGCAAAATTCGTTAACATCCTTATGGTTGACGGTAAAAAATCTACTGCAGAAAAAATTGTTTACTCTGCACTAGAAACTATGGCTGAGCGTTCTGGTGAAGAACACCTAGCTGTATTTGAAAAAGCTCTTGAAAATGTACGTCCAGCGGTAGAAGTTAAGTCTCGCCGTGTGGGTGGTTCAACTTACCAGGTGCCTGTAGAAGTACGTCCAGTACGTCGTAATGCACTAGCTATGCGTTGGTTAGTTGAAGCTGCGCGTAAGCGTGGTGAAAAATCTATGGCTCAGCGTCTAGCAGGCGAAATGCTTGATGCGGCTGACAACAAAGGTTCTGCTGTTAAGAAACGTGAAGACGTTCACCGTATGGCAGATGCGAACAAAGCGTTCGCACATTACCGCTGGTAATATAGCTGGTAATACCGCTTGGGCACGGCAGGTTTTCCTGCTGTGCCTAAACCATATTCTAAGGTTCACCTTAGTAAGAGGATACAACCGTGGCACGCAAAACGCCTATCGAGCGCTACCGTAATATTGGTATCTGTGCTCACGTTGACGCCGGTAAAACAACAACGACCGAGCGCATCCTGTTTTATACAGGCCTATCTCACAAGATTGGTGAAGTACACGACGGCGCTGCTACTATGGATTGGATGGAGCAGGAGCAAGAACGTGGCATCACGATCACCTCTGCTGCAACAACCACCTTTTGGCGCGGTATGGACAAGCAGTTCGACGAGCACCGAATCAACATCATTGATACTCCAGGACACGTAGACTTCACCATTGAAGTTGAACGTTCACTACGTGTATTAGATGGTGCTGTTGTTGTGTTCTGTGGTTCTTCAGGTGTAGAGCCTCAGTCAGAGACTGTATGGCGTCAAGCTGATAGATACGAAGTACCACGCATGGTTTTCGTTAACAAGATGGACCGTACTGGTGCCGATTTCCTTCGAGTTATCGAGCAAATTAAAACCCGTCTTGGCGCAAACCCAGTACCTATTCAACTGAATATTGGTGCTGAAGATGAATTTAAAGGTGTAATTGACCTGATCAAAATGAAGGCCATTAACTGGTCAGAAGTTGATCAAGGGACTAGTTTTACCTATGAAGACATTCCTGCTGAGTTATTAGAAGAAGCAGAAGAATGGCGCATGAATTTAGTTGAGTCTGCCGCTGAAGCGAATGACGAACTAATGGATAAATACCTTGAAGAAGGCGAACTGACTGAAGCTGAAATTAAAGCTGGTCTTCGTCAACGTACACTCAACAACGAAATCGTACTCGCGACTTGTGGTTCTGCATTCAAGAACAAAGGTGTTCAGGCAGTACTTGATGCAGTTGTTGATTTCCTTCCTTCACCAACAGAAGTAAAAGCAATTACTGGTGAAGATGAAAACGGTAACCCTGTTGAACGTCACTCAGATGACAATGAACCTTTTGCAGCTCTTGCGTTCAAAATTGCAACAGACCCGTTTGTAGGTACGTTAACATTCATGCGTGTTTATTCTGGTGTTGTAAATTCAGGTGATACTGTCTTTAACAGCATTAAAGATAAACGTGAACGTTTAGGTCGCATTGTTCAAATGCATGCGAATAAGCGTGAAGAGGTCAAAGAAGTGCGTGCTGGCGATATCGCTGCAGCTATTGGCCTTAAATTTGCGACAACAGGTGACACCCTATGTGATCAAAATCATAAAGTGATTCTTGAGCGCATGGACTTCCCTGAACCAGTAATTCAGATCGTTGTTGAGCCTCGTTCAACAGCCGATCAGGATAAGATGGCAATCGCGCTAGAAAAATTAGCGATGGAAGATCCATCTTTCCGAGTAGAAATTGATAATGAATCTGGCCAGACATTAATTTCTGGTATGGGTGAACTTCACCTTGATATCATTGTTGATCGAATGAAACGTGAATTTAGCGTTGACTGTAATGTGGGTAACCCACAAGTTGCTTACCGTGAAAGTATTCGTGGTACAACGGAAGTCGAAGGTAAATTCATTCGCCAAGCTGGTGAAACGGGTGGGCGTAACCAATATGGTCACGTTTGCTTACGATTAGAACCAACTGAGCCTGGTGAAGGTTTCGTATTCGTAGATGAAATCGTGAATGGTAGCGTGCCGAAAGAGTATATCACGGCTGCTGCGATTGGTATCGAAGAACAAATGAAGAGTGGTGTGCTTGCTGGCTACCCAATGGTTGATGTTAAAGCAACGCTGTTCGACGGTTCATTCCACGAAACTGATTCTAACGATATTGCATTTAAAATCGCAGGTTCAATGGCATTAAGACAAGGTGCGCTACAAGCAAACCCTGTATTGCTTGAGCCTATGATGAAAGTTGAAATTACCACGCCTGAAGATTGGATGGGTGATGTTGTTGGCGATCTTAACCGTCGTCGCGGCATGATCGAAGGTATGGACGAAGGCAATGCGGGTATTAAAATTATTCGTGCACAAGTTCCATTATCGGCAATGTTTGGCTATGCAACTGATTTGCGTTCAGCAACACAAGGCCGTGCGTCTTATTCTATGGAGTTTAGCGAGTACGCTGAAATGCCAAAGAATGTTACTGACAAAATTATTGCAGAACGTAACTAATTTCATTATTGCGTCGATGGCTATTGACGCATAAAATACAAACTTCAGAGCCGTCCCCGACCTAGTAGGGGGCGTATCTTAACTAGGAAGGAACACAATTGTGTCTAAAGAAAAATTTGAACGCGTAAAACCGCACGTAAACGTTGGTACTATCGGTCACGTTGACCACGGTAAAACAACTCTAACTGCTGCTATCTGTACTACACTTTCAAAAGTGTACGGTGGTGCTGCTCGTGACTTCGCATCAATCGATAACGCTCCAGAAGAGCGTGAGCGCGGTATCA
>NZ_PYNU01000011.1:0-115793 GCF_003026075.1 Photobacterium sp. GB-210
TTACGATTGATGCCAATGGTAATTTGGTCGGTACCATCGCAGGTACTGATACGGTTGCCGTACGTGTTGAATTAACCCCAACGCAAGCGGGTCAAAACGTTAATGTCGAAGTCAAAATCATCCAAGAGCTGCCACTTGATCATCAGGCTTCAGGTAACAGTTCAGGTTTTGTCACTGTCGATGGTGATGACATCTCGATTAAAGTCCCTGTACAGGCGAAAGATACCGATGGTGATTGGTTAGATAAACCAGCCAATGTTGATATCACAATTGTTGATGGGGCGAACCCTGAGTTTGGTACTGATAAAGGTATCACCATCAATGAAACCACCGACGCTGATAAAGTGATGCAGGGTCAGATCCCGTTAAATGTCGGCTCTGATGATATCCAAACCATTCACTTTAATGCGACCCAAGAGGGCCTAGCCAACATTACCAGCAACGGTCAGCAAACCACGTTTACTGTTAATGGCAATGTATTAACTGTGGTTGATGCAGATTCTAATCCTGTGATGGTAGTGACGATCGCTAATGACGGTACCTATACCGTTAAAGTAACCGGGCCTGTTGACCAAAACAGTGTCGATATTGCTGATATTAAGCTTGATGTTACCGCGACAGATAAAGACGGCGATACGGCTAGTGGTGAACTCAACATCACGATAAAAGATGGTACAGATGCGGCAGGTGGTGAAAACATTGATATCACAATCACCGAAGGTGACCGTGATGTGGATGGTAGCGGCACAAGCACAGGTGGCGCAGATACCACTTATCCGGTAGAGAAAACCGGTGAGCTTACGCTGGTTGCGGGTGAAGATCGCCTCGATCCAACCACCGTTGCCATTGATGCGACGCAGCAAGCGGATTTAATTAAAGAGTTAAGCTCAGAGCTAACTTCTGGCGGTAAAGCGTTGGTCTTCACTGTTGATGCTAATGGCAATTTAATTGGTACCATTGAAGGTACTGATACGGTTGCCGTACGTGTTGAATTAACCCCAACGCAAGCGGGTCAAAACGTTAATGTCGAAGTCAAAATCATCCAAGAACAACCACTGGATCATCAGGCTTCAGGTAACAGTTCAGGTTTTGTCACTGTCGATGGTGATGACATCTCGATTAAAGTCCCCGTACAGGCGAAAGATACCGATGGCGATTGGTTAGATAAACCAGCCAATGTGGATATCACGATTGTTGATGGGGCGAACCCTGAATTTGGTACCGATAAAGGTATCATCATCAATGAAACCACCGACGCTGATAAAGTGATGCAGGGTCAGATCCCGTTAAATGTCGGCTCTGATGATATTCAGACCATCCACTTTAATGCGACCCAAGAGGGCCTAGCCAACATTACCAGCAACGGTCAGCAAACCACGTTTACTGTTAATGGCAATGTATTAACCGTGGTTGATGCAGACTCTAATCCTGTGATGGTAGTGACGATCGCTAATGACGGTACCTATACCGTTAAAGTAACCGGGCCTGTTGACCAAAACAGTGTCGATATTGCTGATATTAAGCTTGATGTTACCGCGACAGATAAAGACGGTGATACGGCTAGTGGTGAACTCAACATCACGATAAAAGATGGTACAGATGCGGCAGGTGGTGAAAACATTGATATCACAATCACCGAAGGTGACCGCGATGTGGATGGTAGCGGCACAAGCACAGGTGGCGCAGATACCACTTATCCGGTAGAGAAAACCGGTGAGCTTACGCTGGTTGCGGGTGAAGATCGCCTCGATCCAACCACCGTTGCCATTGATGCGACGCAGCAAGCGGATTTAATTAAAGAGCTCAACGCTGAGCTTACATCCAGCGGCAAACCATTAACCTTTACGATTGATGCCAATGGTAACTTGGTCGGTACTATCGCAGGTACTGATACGGTTGCCGTACGTGTTGAATTAACCCCAACGCAAGCGGGTCAAAACGTTAACGTCGAAGTTAAAATCATCCAAGAACAACCACTGGATCATCAGGCTTCAGGTAACAGTTCAGGTTTTGTCACTGTCGATGGTGATGACATCTCGATTAAAGTCCCCGTACAGGCGAAAGATACCGATGGCGATTGGTTAGACAAACCAGCCAATGTGGATATCACGATTGTTGATGGGGAGAACCCTGAATTTGGTACCGATAAAGGTACAACGATCACTGAAACAGAAAATGGTGCAACCGCAACAGGTAAAATCCCGCTAAATGTGGGCTCTGATGATATTGCACATATTGATTTTGCACAGTCTCAGCCGTCACTTGAAGGGATTGTATCTAATAACCAAGCAACCCGTTATGTGGTTGATGGTAATGAAATTAAAGTTGTGATTAACGGTGGCGCGAATGATGGCGCAGCGGTAATGACGATTGAAATCAATGTCGATGGTAGTTACACGGTTCATCAACATCTGCCAATTGAGCAAGACAACAGCAAAGGCGATACCGTTGATATTAATCTGGCTGTTACTGCAACAGATAAAGACGGTGATATCAGTAATACGGGTCAATTAGAGATCCATATTAAAGATGGTCTAAACCCTACCGGTGAGGGTGTTGTAGCAAACATCACGATTACAGAAGGTGATCTTGAAGATCCTAAAGCTGGCAAGGGTTACCCTGTTTCAGCAGATACGCATTTTACAGTTAATGCCACAGATGATGCATTAGTTGCTAATAGCTTGAAGATTGCTGATAGCGCACAAGTAGATTTAGTAAAAGAGCTCAATAGCTTAACGTCAAATGGTGAAGCACTGACTTTCACTGTTCACACTGATGCTAATGGTGTAATCACTATTACGGGTGTGACAACAAGCGGTCAAGAAGCGGTAAGTATTAGCATGACGCCGTCCTCATCAGCGAATGGTGATGTGACTGTTGATTTGGCCATTCATCAGGCTTTGCCTCTTGATCACATAAAATCAAACGGCACCTATGTTGATGTTACCGGCGGTAAGATCACCATTGATGTACCTGTTCAAATGCAAGATACCGATGGTGACGCGTTAGACAAACCCGTTGATGTGAATATTACGATTAAAGATGGTCAGAAGCCTTCGTTTGGTCATGATTCAACAGCAACCTTGGAAGAAGGGGTATCAGGCACAGCAACAGCATCTGGCACTATTGATATTGATACGGGCAGTGACCAAGTCGCGAAAGTGTACTTTAAAGGTAACCAATCATCGTTGGATGGTTTAACCAGTAATGGTCATGAAACGACGTATTCGTTAAGTGCTGACGGCTCTACAATCACCGTAGTATTAAAAGACAATCCATCTCAAGTTGTGATGGAAATCAAGATTGATGTTAATGGTCATTACGTTGTTGAACAAAAACAACCGATTGATCAGGTCGATGACAAGAATGCTGATAATGAAATTATTAAGCTAGATGTCGTTGCTCAAGACTATGACGGTGATAACAGCAAGCCGGGTCAGATCACGATCAATATTCATGATGGTGAGGATGCAAAAGGTGGCGAAACTGGCTCTATCGTTATTACTGAAGGCGATTTACAACCGACAGCAGGTGAACAAGGTTACCCTGTTTCAGGTGATGTTGACATTGCGGTGAAAGCTGGCGTTGACCGTTTAGATCCAACTAAGGTTTCAATCGATAGTACACATCTTTCGGCATTAATTGATGAGTTGCAGTCAGAGTTAACAGCATCTGGTTCAAAAATTAGCTTTAGCTATCACGATGGTCAGCTAATCGGTACTGCTAATGGTCAAGTCGTTCTAACGGTTGCGGTTTCAGCAGTACAGGCAGCTAATGGTCATGATGTAGACGTGAAAGTTTCCATTACTCAACATGCGCCTTTAGATCATCATGGTAGTGAAACCTCAGGTTTTGTAAGTGTTGATGGCGATAAGATTGTTATCGATGTGCCGGTCCAAGTCAAAGACACTGACGGTGATAACCTTGCCAATAATGTAAATGCGCAAATCACCATTAATGATGGTGCCGCACCTATCATTATTTCTGCTCCAGCTATCAGTGTTGATGAAGATGCATTAGCGGGTGGTTCAAATACATCAAAAGATGGCGTAACAGCACTGGGTGATATTCAAGTCGATCAAGGCAGTGACTATGTGTCTAACTTTAAGGTCGATGTAGAAGCGTTTAATGCTCAAAATACCATTAAGTCAGAAGGCCACGACGTTGTTCTTGAGCAGACAGGTGTGGGTACTTATCAAGGGATAGCGGATGGACAAGTTGTCTTCACCTATGCCTTGTTACCTAATGGTCGTTATATATTTAAGCTGGAAGGGACAATAGATCATCCCACTCAAGGTGAAGATGAGTTTAAGATTGAATTTCCTGTTTATGCCGTTGATAAAGATGGTGATACCAGCGGTACAGTCAATATTGATGTATCAATTAAAGATGATATTCCATCTGTACATGATGTAACGCTAAATACGGTTGAGCACAGCACGACGACACTGGAAAATGTGATTGTGAGTACCGGTGCGGATGGTGCACAAGTCACAGCATTGATTGTTGATGGGCAGCATATTGATTTATCAACATTGCCAGAGTCTGGCGGTTATCGTATTTATGAAGTAACAGAGAATGGTCAAAAGTTAGGTGATCTTATGATCAAACCTAATGGTGATACTTACTTTGCTGCGAACGATAATTTGGATCATAACCAAGAAGAGATCCTTAAAAATATTGGCTTTGAAGTAACCGATGGCGACGGTGATAAGGCACAAGGTACGATCACGCTTGAAGTGTCGGATAAAGATGCAACCTTAAGCTTGCAAAACAGCATTGGTCAGGAAGAAGACGGTCGTCACTCAACCGATCCCAACGATAATGTTGATGTAAATCGTGATGGTATTGCGATCAATATGAGCATCAATGTTGGTGATAATGATCGTGGTGAGCACATTGGCACTGTGACTATTCACCCGCAAGGCGAAGCGCATGGCGTCTTTATGTTTAACGGTCAGCCTTTAGCTGTTAATAGCGATGGTTCAATCACTATTCCTGCAAGTGCATTTACAGCAGATGCTAGCGGTGAGAATTACACCCTACAAGGCGTGACTTTTGTTCCTGCAGAAGATTTCTCGACCTCTGCAAACGGTATTAAATTTGATGTTAGTGCACAAGTGAATACCACTGATGGTGGTAACCACCCAGTAATGAATGGTGAGTTCTCGATTGATGTTCAGGGTATTGCAGATACGCCAACATGGAGTGCAAGCTCTGTTGAACATTATGTTGTTGATGAAGATGGTTCTAATGTTCAGCTAAGTGTTGTTGCTGATCTGCAAGATACCGATGGCTCTGAAGCACTGTTCTACTACATTACGGTACCAAAAGAGTACCAAGATAAATGTACATTAGAAATTGATGGTCAAACACTAGTTGAAACATCACCAGGGTCAGGTATTTACAAAGTAGATGCTGAGCAAATGAAATCTGTTGAGGTGAACCCTGCTGATAACTTTAGTGGTGATATTAAACTGTCTATCACAGCTGAAAGTAAAGAGCTTGATAACTTTGTTAATGGCCATCAGACAGCAGAATCGACTGCGAAAGAAATTGTTATCAATGTAAATCCTCAAGCTGATGATGGCACGTTAAAAGTAACGCGTGTTGAATCGAAAGAAGATGAGCGCATTGATCTATCAACGCACATTAACTTTGTGTCGTTAGATGATAATACCGATAACTCTGAGCATTTATTCCTACAAATCTCAGCACTTCCTGAAGGTGCGGTATTGTACTTAAATGATCAACTTCTGACGCCAAATGCTGATGGTGTGTATGAAATTAAATATGAAGACTTGAACGGTTTATCACTTCAGCCGCCATTAGATAGCAACGTTGACTTTAGTATCTCAGTCAACGGTGTGATCCGAGATGTTGCAACCATTACTGATGCTAATGGTAATGTGACAACGGAAACTAGCGAGAAAGTTGTTGGCCCACAATCGATTGATATTGCATTAACCGGTGTGGTTGATCAGGCGAGAATTGAATCAGAAAATTCTGATTGGACCCGTTTAGATAACGGTAAAATTGGCTTACAAACCACGATCAAAGAAGACGGTAGCGCGAAGTTTGATTTTAAAGTGGTATCAGGTGAGCACACGGTTGATGGTAAAACTGATGGTTCTGAAACCTTAAGTATTGTGGTTTCTGGTATTCCAGAAGGGGCAAAACTGTACGATCAGAACGGTAACCTTCAAACACTGGTTTATGCTGGTGAAGATAAAAACGGTCAGCCTATTTATCAGGTTAATCTGACAACGTTAAATGATGTAAAAATCGTACCACCTGAAAATAGCACAGAAGACATTACGCTTGATGTACGAGTCGTGGTGACTGAAAACGATGGTGCGAGTAAGGCGTTTAATGGCGAATTGGTTATTCATGTTACGCCTGAGATTGATGCGACAGATTACGGTACGGTTTCTAAGGGTTTTGAAGATCAACCGATTCAAATTGATTGGTTACCACCTGAGTTTACCGATCCGAAAGAACATATTACGGCTGTTGCATTAAACGGTTTACCACAAGGTTACCAGTTGTTCTTGGGTGATACGTTATTAGTTGCCGATGCATCAGGAAAAATCACCTTTACTGATAGCCAATTACAACAGTTATTGAATGGCACTAAGTTAACACTGCATGCGCCAGAAGATTCGGATAAAGATATCACGTTAACTTCAACAGTAACGGTATCAGAGACGGATGTTGATGGTGATAAAGAGACGGTAACGAAAGATATTACAGGTACTTTAACCGTTGATATTGAAGCTGTTGTGGAAAGCGATGGTCAGTTAGTTGTAAGTGATGACGGCAAAACTGTTACCAATATTAGCTGTGACAGTGATGGTGTAATTGATCTCTCTAATGGTGCTGACTCAGATGGCAAAATCACTTGGGTTAATGACGATAATTCCAGCTCTGAAGTTATTCAGCAAGTCGTACTAGAACCTATTCCTGAAGGTTTTGTGATTGTTGGTGGTATTAACAATGGTGATGGTAGTTGGACGATTCCTCAGTCGCAATTAGGCAACTTGCAGATCAAAGCACCAGAAGGCTTTAAAGAGACTCTAGTGCTACAAATTAGCGCTATGGTTCAAGATTTAAGTGACGATGGTGATCCAAGTGCATTAGTGGTTAAGAAAGACACTATTACGCTTGATTTTAGTAAGAATACTGAAAGTCATGATGAAAAAGCTGCAGACATCATCATTGAAGATCACGTTGTAACGGGTACAGAAGATCACACGGTAGATTTAGGTAAACAAATTACCGATCACATCCTAAAAGTGAGTACCGCTGACGGTCATCAATTGAATGATGAGTTAACCATTGTTATTGATGCTAAAAATCTACCAGATGGGGCTTCGATTTCTGGAGCTGATTATAATCACGTAACAGGTGAGTATGTACTGAAAGTACCGGTATCTGCGAATGGTGAAGTGGACTTATCTAGCATTCACATTAACTTGCCGAAAGATTTTGCCGGTGACTTTAAGCTAGATGTGAAGTTTGTGACTACCGATACCGAAAGTGGTGATTACAAAACACAAACTGACACGATTTCAGTGCAAATTGCACCTGAAGTGGATGGACCTAAATCGGTTGAAATCAACGTGGTTGAAACTGAAGGCTTAAACGGTGATAAGCAGCCGATCTCGTCTTCTGATGATAAAACAGAGCAAGTTTATAAAGATGTTGCTTATGAAGATGGAGATATCAAGCTCGATCTATCTGTAGCACTAAAAGATGTCAGCACAGAGCTAACTGACGGTAAAGAGAGCGTTGAGTCTGTGACATTAACGCTTAAAGACAGCACTGACGGCGTGTTCATTGATGAACACGGTAACGTGTTAGGTTCATCTATCACCATTGATGCTAGCCTGATGGGGAATATTCATTTCCGTCCAGCGCCTGATTTTAGCGGCAAGGTTGATATTGATGTGAAAACCACGGTTGTTGATACCACTGTTTATGATGAAACGGCTGGTGGCAAAGAAGTATCAGCATCAAAGACATTTGATAACACAGTGAGTTTTGATGTCGTTGCTGTTAATGACGAAGTTAAATGGCATGGTACTGAGACACCGATTGTCGGTAATGAAGATACCGCTATTTCATTAAGTGGTGTTGGTGGAACACTACAAGACAGCGATGGCTCTGAGCATATTGTTTCTATTAAGTTAGAAAATGTACCGGATGGCTTTATTGTTCAAGGCGCAACCAATAATGGTAGTGGTGTTTGGACACTTAGCGGTTCGGGGGAATCATTTGATTTAAGTAGCGTGAAAATTGTGCCACCGAAAGATTTCAGCGGTACAGTTAATATCGATATTGTGGTGTATTCAAAAGAAGAAACCTTAGACAAGCCAGCTGAAAACCGTAAAACCATCACTATTGATGTTCAGCCAGTTGCTGATAAAGTCGATACAGATGTAAACCCAAATGCATCTGGTGATGAAAATGGTTCAATCACGTTGGATTTAGGCATTAAAGCTTATGATGACGAAAACACCGTTAAGAACCCAAATTCAAATGTGCATGAAAATGGGGCGGAATCACTACAAATCACCATTACTAATGTGCCTGATTCAAGTTCATTTACATTACCGGATGGTGTAAAAGGCAGCTGTGAAAAACAAGCAGATGGTTCATGGGTCATTAAAGTTGATGGCTCTGAGCTTGATACATTGACCTTCCACCCAGGTGATGCGAACAACCAAACTGTGATTGACGGTAAAGTTTGGACGGGTGATCTAGATTTCGATATTCGTGCGGTGGATAACGGTGTTGTTGGTACAGATAGCGTTGCGGTGGATAAAACAATCCACATTGATGTGACGCCTGATAACGATGCACCTGTAAACCATATGCCAACGGATCCGCTAACAGTTGAAGAAGATGCAATACTCGTGATCAAGAACCTGCAAGTGACTGATGTAGATAGTCATGATCATGATGCAGTAATGAACATGACGGTGACGTTAAGTGTACAGCATGGTCAATTAAGTATTGCTGATGGTGTCGATACAACAGGTCTGGTGATCAAAGGTAATGGTGATGGCACATTAACCATTGAAGGTGATATTACTAAGATCAATCAGCTATTGGATAAAGGCATCAATTACGTTGGTGATAAAGACTTTAACGGTACTGATAGCTTAACCATGACAACCAACGATAACGGCAATTCTGGTGCAGGTGGTGCTCTAACCGATACTGATAGCGTGGATATCACGGTGACGCCTGTTAACGATGCGCCAGTGAACACGGTACCTGATGCATTTACTGTTGATGAAGACAGCAGCCATGTGATCAGTGGTCTTAAGATCAGTGATGTAGATGCGAAGGAAAATGGCGCATCAGGTGACATGACGGTGACGTTAGCAGTAGGTCATGGCCAGTTAGCGATTATTGCAACTGATACGCAAGGTTTGAATATTGTTGATAATGGTGACGGTAAGTTAGTTATCAGTGGTGATATCAATAAGATCAACACATTACTTGCTGACGGTATTAAATATACCGGTGATGAGAATTATGCAGGTAAAGATCAGTTAACCATGACTACCAGCGATAACGGTAACGCTGGTGCAGGTGGCGTATTAACGGATATCGATACGGTTGATATCACGGTGACACCGGTTAACGATGCGCCTGTTAACCATGTACCAACCAGTATTGCGGCAGATGAAGACGTTGCTACTGTTATCACTGGATTACAAGTATCAGACGTCGACTTTAATGAACTAGCCAATAATACTGGTATGTCGGTACAGCTAAGTGTGGCTCATGGTTCATTAACGATTACATTGCCAGATAACAGCCCAGTGAAAGTGGTTCAAAATGGAGTCGGTAATGTCACGCTTGAAGGTTCAATGGATGATATTAATGCCGTACTTAATAGTGGGGTAAGTTATACCGGCGATGAAAATTACAGTGGTAAAGATGAGTTAACCATTACGACTAACGATGGCGGCAATACAGGCTCTGGCGGTAACCAAGCTGCAACTAATAAAGTTGAAATTAATGTAGCTCCTAAAGCAGATGCGCCATCATTAAGTATCAGTCCGGAACATTTACAAACAGCAGCGATAAGAAGCTCTGTTGGTACCATGTTGCCACTGATTGGCTTAATTGCTGCGGCATCCGCGGATGCATCTGAAACCTTAACCGTTAAGTTAACGAATTTAGGTTCAGGTCAGGTTGTTGATAGAGATGGTAACGTTATTGGTACCGATTTAGGCAATGGTAATTGGGAAGTGCCAGCTGACAAGGTTAATGGCTTGTATATCAAAGATCTTGACCAAGGTACGCACTCAATTAATGTTGTCGCGGTTTCGACTGAATCTGATGGCTCTTATGCAGAATCTGCACCTGTAAATATCAATATCGTTGTAGATGATTTATCGCAAACAAATAACGTTATTGGTCACAATTCAAATGTGAGTGGCGATAATCTGATCATCGACAGTACTGCAGCAGCAACGCTTTACGGTGGTGATGGTGATGATGTACTGGTTGGTGGTTTAGGCTCTGATATCCTTGTTGGTGGTGCTGGTGATGACATTCTATGGGGTGGGGAGCTAGGCGGTCATGGTGATGGGGTGAAAGATACCTTCCTATGGTCAGAAAGTGATTTCGGTACGGCAGATGCCCCTGCGACAGATAAGATCATGGACTTTGAAGTTGGTATCGATACTATCAGCCTAGGTGATGCATTAGACACGAAAGATATTCACTCATTAGCGGATTTGAATAATCGTCTGAATATCACTGAGCAAGATGGGAGTACCTTAATTCAGATCTCTAACGATCAAGATAAGGTAGTGCAGAATATCATTCTAGATGGTGTGTCTAACCATGACTTATTTGGTAGTACATCTAGTGAGATGACTGCAACGGATAAAGTGACAACGTTATTGAATAACGGCAGCCTTGAGCTTAGTAAGAACTTTGGTAATGAAGAGAGCAATGACTTAATCGCAGATAGCCAAGGTGAGTCTTTATTTGGTTTCGATGGTGACGACAATTTACTCGCGGGTACTGGAAATGACATCTTAACTGGCGGTGCTGGTGATGATCTCTTTACTTGGCATGAAACATCGCTATCTAATAGCAATAATACCGATACTATTGCTGATTTTGAGCTTGGTAAAGATAAGATTGATATCCGAGAATTGCTTGGCAATGATGATAGTGGTAAGTCAGATATGGATAACTTATTGGATCATGTAAGTGCAGGTGTTGATGATAAAGGTAATGTTAATCTTGATATCACAACAGATGACGGTAAGACGCAAAATATTGTCTTAGATAATATTCATCCGGCCCATGATCTTGGGTTAGTGGATGGGGCTTCTTCTGTTGATATTATGAATTCACTGTTTGATCACAATGCATTTAAGATAGATAGCGGTCACTAAATAGAAAAATAGAATATAAAAGCAGCCCTTAGTGGCTGCTTTTTTTTACCTAAAACTGCGTAGTTATTCATTTAATTTACAATAAGTGCAGAAAACAAGCCTATTCAAAGGAAACTTACGAACGATATAAAATAATAATCTATAAATAATGACTAATTAGACATAAACGTGTTTTGTTGCGGTAAATGTAAAAATTTTGTTATGTTAATTGCTATGTATTTAGCGGATGACATGGATGGAAAATGAAAGCATTTGAAGCGAATTTTGATGGTTTAGTGGGCCCGACGCATAATTACAGCGGTTTAGCTTACGGTAATCTTGCGTCAGCTAAGAACAGCGCCAAAGCGTCTAATCCTAAGCAAGCAGCGAAACAAGGGCTGGCAAAAATGAAAACCCTTGCTGATCTAGGCTTAGTACAAGGGATCATTGCACCACAAGAAAGACCAGATATTGCTACGCTCCGTAGTTTGGGCTTTTCTGGCTCAGATAAAAATATTATCCAGCAGGTAGCAAAACATAATCCCAAGTTACTAGCATCTTGCTATTCAGCTTCCAGTATGTGGACAGCCAATGCAGCCACAGTATCGCCATCTGCTGATACTGTTGATAAGCGAGTACATTTCACCCCAGCTAATTTAGTTAATCAGTTTCACCGTTCAATCGAGCATGTGACAACAGGTAAGATTTTAAAAGCGATGTTTTCGAGTGAACAACATTTCCATCACCATAGCGCTTTACCTTCAGTGAATCATTTTGGCGATGAAGGGGCGGCCAATCACACCCGCTTTTGTCGTGAATATGGTGAAGCTGGCGTTGAGTTTTTTGTTCACGGTCGTCATGCTTTTGATAGTCGTTTTATTCAACCAAAGAAATATCCAGCAAGGCAAACCTTTGAGGCTTGTGAAGCTATAGCACGGTTACACCAATTAGATGAGCAGCAAGTTGTGATTGCTCAGCAAAATCCTGCTGTGATTGACCAAGGTGTATTCCATAATGATGTGATTGCTGTTGGTAATAGAGATTTATTGTTTTGTCACGAGCAAGCGTATGTTGATCAAACGAAAGTGTATGCAGAGTTAAAACAAAAAATGGGTGAGGACTTTAAGATCATTGAAGTGCCTACTTCGAGTGTGTCGATTGATAGTGCGATCTCAAGCTATCTATTTAACTCACAATTATTATCGTTACCTAATGGAGAAACCGTACTGGTTTTACCGCAAGAGTGTGAAGAAAATAGCCAAGTTAAACGCTATGTTGAGCAATTAGTAACGAGTCAGCAAGGCATTGATAAAGTGATGATCTTTGATTTGAAGCAGAGTATGGCAAATGGTGGAGGACCAGCATGCTTACGACTACGTGTCGTGCTTAATGAACAAGAACTGCAAGCTGTAAATCCTGAGGTGTTAATGTCAGATGATAAATTTTCTGTTTTAAACCAGTGGGTTGATAAGCATTATCGTGATCGTTTAGTTGAAGCTGATTTAGCTGATCCCAATTTACTGGTGGAATCTCGCACCGCATTAGATGAACTGACTCAGATACTTAATTTAGGCTCGGTGTATAACTTTCAACAGTGATCTTTACATAAACAAAAGGCGATAAGTTGAGTGTAAGTATTTTTTATGATGAATGAAAAAATTGTAAGGCATCTTTAAACGACGCGAGACGAAATTTTGAGAATAACTCAATTAATTAGATGATGGTGAGGTATCGCGAGTTTAATGACTAAGGAAGAGACAAAGCGGGAAATAATGCTGAACTCTACTTTTTTATTAAATTGTTAACTGTGATTTGTTAGATGAATAATCGATTCTTTAGCCATTAAGAATGGATTTAAAGTCTGCAAGTAATTTTATTGTTTAAGCTTGACCTGTTTTAGCGCTAAACGTGATAATACGGCTATAAATTAGTGTGTCTACACTGATAAATAATAATGAATGTTACGGAGTTTCAATGGCAAAGCTAAGTCTACAAGAGCAGATGCTAAAAGCAGGGCTTATAGATAAGAAGAAGCTTAAAAAGGCGGGTAAAACCACTAAAAAATCTCGTACTCAAGCGAAAGAAGCAAAAGCTGCTGTTGAAGCAAATCGCATAGCACAGCTAGAAAAAGATAAAGAGCTTAATCGCGTTCGTGATGAAGAGATCAAAGCGAAAGAGCTGGCTGCTCAAATTAAACAGCTTATTGAAATGAATCGCTTGGATCGTCAGAGTGGTGATATCGGTTACAATTTTACTGATGGTTCAACGGTTAAAAAGATCTATGTTGATAAAGTAATGCAAAATCAGCTAGTAAATGGTCGTTTAGCGATTGCACGTTACCTTGATGGCTATGAAGTAATCCCCGCTTCTGTCGCAGATAAGATTGCACAACGTGATGAAGAATCTATTGTATTAAATAATACCGTGGCTGACAGTATTGCAGATGAAGATGATCCGTACGCAGACTTCGTTATTCCAGATGATTTGATGTGGTAAGAATATCTTACTGATTAAATAGGTTCAGAGATTAAAAACCGATATAGCTAAAGCAAGTAGGCTCTTAGCGTTATCGGTTTTTTTATACGCGTTTTTTAACCTTCGTAATTGCAGCGCATCAGCATATTATTTTTATCGCTAAATCATAGAGTACTGCGCAATATTCACGCTATCGTTTGCGTGTGCAATAATTAAACACACAGATGTAAATATGATAAAAATAGCATGGTATATAATGCGAATGTTTATCATTTGTGGTTTATTGATAGCATGATGTAGTACTTAATGATGCAAGTTCTTGAACATATCAATTCGATTGTGATTCAGAAAATCATCAACATAGCAGGACAATAATAATGAATAGTGATATCGCTCGTTGGTTGGAACGCGATCCTGACCCAAAAACACGAAATGAATTAGAACAGCTTATCCAAGACAATAATCAAGCAGAGTTAACGGATCGTTTTAACGGTCGATTAGCTTTTGGTACAGCAGGATTACGCGGAGTTGTTGGTGCTGGGCCTAATCGAATGAACCGCTTAGTCATTCAAGAAACAGCGGCAGGATTGGGGCAATATCTGTTACGTTCAGTCCCTGAAGCGGCCAGTAAAGGTGTTGTTATTGGTTATGATGGGCGTCCTGATTCACAACAATTTGCACATGACACAGCATCAGTATTAACCGCACAAGGCATTAAAGTCTATTTAACGGTAAAAGTGGCACCAACGCCAGTTGTTGCATTTGGCGTGAAACATCTTCATACCGCTGCTGCTGTTGTTGTTACTGCCAGCCATAATCCTCCGCAATACAATGGCTTTAAAGTTTACTGGGAAAATGGTGCACAGATTATTCCGCCGCAAGATGCTGGAATCGCCGATGAAATTGATAAAGCGACAAAACATGAATTGTCGTATTTACCGCTAGAAGAGGCTGAAGATAAAGGGCTACTCGTTTGGCTAGATGAAGACTACTACCAAGCTTATCGCCAAACGATGAATACCAATCCGTTACTGATAAATCACACCAATCCGCAATCAATTAACATCGCTTATACGGCAATGCATGGTGTTGGTGCCGAAATGGCAGAAACATTATTAGCTGATGCTGGGTTTGACCATGTTTACAGTGTTGCAGCGCAAAGAGAGCCTGATGGTACTTTCCCTACGGTCAAATTCCCTAACCCTGAAGAAACTGGCGCGATGGATCTTGTTATTGCGGAAGCAAAAAAACACGATGCAGTATTAGCTTGTGCCAATGATCCAGATGCAGATCGCTTTGCTGTTGCTGTACGTCGTGACGACGGTGAATACCAAATGCTAACAGGGGATCAGGTTGGTACATTATTCGGCTATTACTTATTAAGCCATGCACATGCTAATCAAAACCTAGTGGGGAATACAATTGTATCTTCAAGCTTACTTGGCAAGATTGCGACGACTCTTGGAGCGCGTTATTACCAAACGTTAACGGGCTTTAAGTGGCTAACTAATGTAGCGATGGCACAACAAACAGAAGAGCATCAATTCCTGTTCGCATACGAAGAAGCATTGGGCTACACCATTGGTAGTAAGGTGTGGGACAAAGATGGTTTATCTGCATTAGTTGCGTTTGCACAATTAACCGCAGAGTTGCATGCTAAAGGGCAGACTATTTGGGATCAATTAGAAGCTATCTATCGTGAGCATGGTTTGTATATTAATGCGCAACGTAGCATTGCATTGGATCCAACCGCTGCGCCTATCGGTGATACATTACGCCATCAACCACCAACAGAGATTGCAGGGTTACCGATTGTATGCACAGAAGATTATAAGCAATCGTTGAGAACATTTAGTGATGGTACAGTTGAAGGTATTGAATTACCCGTTAGCGATGTATTGATCTATCACTTACAAGGTGGGGCTCGCGTTATTGTTAGGCCTTCAGGGACGGAGCCAAAGATAAAATGTTACTACGAAGTAGTAGAGCCAATGTTACATGAAGATACCATGATTCATGCCCAGCAACGTGCTCAAGAAGCGATGGATATGTTGATTGAAAAGCACCAACAGTCATTGTAAGTAAATTGATTTAATAGAACGATGATGAGTGCGGCATTAATCGATCACCAATGATCTATTTTGCCGCATCTTTTATGCCGGTGACTGCGGCAAACAACGTGGAAGTAGTTATGCAGATTAAAGGTCATTTGGCTATGCATGTGAAACGGTAAACAAGATGCTATCGTGAAACATTTACGTGTATAATCAGCAAATAATATACTATTTAAAAGTTAGGGTTTTCCTATGCATGATTTAAATTTATCTATACCTGATGATTACGAAAAAGAGCCAGAGCTCCCTATTCCCGAGCTTGATGAGCAGAAGAAAATTGTTGCTGAATTAAAGCGATTAGAAGAGGCGGGTGAGCTAACACCAGAAATTCTTCATGCATTTATGACCGGTGAAAGAAAACCGGAATAAGTATCAACTGAGCCTCTGTATTAAGATGATTTTGTCAAATATATAGGGGCTTGATTATTTCTGTAATTATCGATACTAACAAATTGATAATATAAACAAAAAAGTAATTCAATATAGGTTCTAAGTAGTAACAAAATAGCATATGACATAAGCACCTGATTGCATTAATGTGTGCTTATTATTACGGCTGTGTGAGCATACCTATATATGTATTATGTGACCGCCAAGAATATATTTCTAAGTGGCTGGGGGCGTGCAGGTAAGTTTGATTGTTATGTTTGTATTATTTGTAAAACAAGGCATGAAGCAAGTATTGTTGCAGTGAATGCTCAATATCGTTCAGATCTGCAGCGAGTAAAAATACATTCAAAAATCCCATTATCGTTAACAGAAGATACGTTAAAGATTGGTCGGCATATCCTTACTGCTTACATTGTAAAAGTACTCGACAAAACCACAGAGCCTAAACTATTTATGCCTAATTATTTTCAATATAGATCTAAACCGAAAATACTAAAACGATAGTTAAGATGTCTTATGGTCAGTATTTAGGATCTAACGCAATAACAATATGATAAAGATCAGATCCTAAAGTATTTAATTAGTGATGTTTCACACCGTTACGAACAATATCTTTACCATTATCATAAACATCTTGGCTTAACCAGCGTCCATAAATCAACTGCTGATTCTTATCAAAAACAGCGATGAAAGGGCGACCATCAGCGTTATTTTTAGCTAAGCCAATGCCTTCTACATCTTTTAAGCCTAAACCACCATTTTCAATTGAGATAATAAAGGTTTTTAACTCTTCTAGCGTTTCAATAACGTCTTGTTCAATTTTCATTTGTTAATTACCACATAGTAAAAAAGCGTAAGCTGTTTATAAAATAACGTAGATCTAAATTTAACTCTACAGGGTAATACTCTACCTCTGATGCTTTATTTTTGAAATGGCTAGCTTTGTATCGTATAAGATTACGTTAAATAAATGAAAGTTTCACAAACGGACTGCATAGAAAATAGCCATATAAACATCATCATATGGCTGGATATTACTTAATATTAAAGGCTTTCATTGGCTATACATTGATTCGCAATATACTTTAATTCTGCCAATGGATAGCGCTTATAAAGCTCACTACAGCTGTATATCAACGTTATCGTGTGATCATTGTTACTTAAAGCTCCACGTGTGATCGTTTCAAGCCAACTAAGGTGAGGGGGAGGCGGTAATACATCACGAGATTGCGGAAGGTTTTTTCCTACCGTCGCAAAAGCGGCTGTATAACTTTGCCAAAACCATTGTAATGCTGTTTGTTGATCTGGAAAATATTGTAACAACTCGATAAAAGCGTGAACGGCAGTAATACCATATAAGAAGGTGGAGTCACTTGTTTTACGGTAATACTCAACAACTAGCTGCAATACTTTTTCTATTGTTATATCAACAGGGACGGGAGCAAGCTTTAGATAGTTAGGATGCTGTGCCACCTCAAAAATACGCTGACTAGCATTATTGGTTTGGAATGAGCTATTTGAAAAAGCATACACCAGTTGCTCTAACTGCTGCTCTGCGTTGTATTTCTCTGTTATCGATAATGGAGTAATAAGTTGATAGCTTTGTTCCCAATAGGTTAATGCATAAGCGATCTCACGTTGCTGCTGGCTTTTTATCGCATAAGATAACCGTATCATGCATTGGAAAGCTTGTGCATTAAAACTAGCAATTAACCTTGGCATATAGGCGATGAGTGTTGCTTCAACGCCATCATTTTTAATACGTTGCTCAATTTTATCCGCTTGTTTAATAAAGGGCTCATTACGAGCGACGTTTTCAAGCTGTGATATATATTGATGATAAAAAAGTAATATACGCTCGTCGTTAGCACCCATTTGATCAAGTGCAACTAAAGTCATTGGTAAATGATTACTGATCCCATTTTTATAGGTCGGTTGAAATTGTAATCCCGCTACAATTAATTCGTTAGTTAATAATGATGTTTTCATCTATCGCTTCCATGCAATTTACAACATATTCAATATTAGACGTTCAAAGTAAGAGTGCCTACTTTAAATCGTTTAACTGATTGAAAAATAGTCATATAAAGGAAGTTTTTGATAAATAAAAAATGAGCTTATTGGCGAGGTTTTTAGCAAAATTGATGAAATCTTATAACTGAGTAATAGCACCATACATTTGCAAACTACATTGTTCTATTAAGAGATGATTAATAGGTTGTAGTTTATGGCTTGGCGAATATTTTTAACGTTGATAGCGTGTGGTTCAATGATGGCTTGTAACAGTGATAATGAAAATGCGGTAAAAGTTAATACAACGCCAGAACCAGTACAATCAGAATCAGTTGAAGTGCAAGCGGTAGATGATAACTTGTCTGAGTCTGAGTCTGAGTCTGAGTTCTTGACTCAATCGGCTCCAGAACCTGAATGCGACTTAGAAAGTGTTAATTTACTCGATTTTGTTCCTTGGCAACGTGAAGAAGGCTGGTGGGTTGGCGAATATACCTTTTTAGGGGCAGATGGTGATCCCAATGTTTCTGCGAGTTGGCCATATCGTTACGATCATTATCGTGGATTTATCCATTTAGAAGTCATTGGCAACAGTATTAAGCAGCGTAACGTATTTTTGTACCCAGCTAAAAATTCATCTGAATGTGATTCTGTTGAAGATGTTGTTGGCTCTGGTATATGCGGTGATAACGGTAATGAAAAAGTCTTTAGTGCTGATCAAAGCGCGTCAGATTGTGATGGTAATTTATCTGGACCATTTGAAGCTTTTGGTATGACGCTAAGTACCACAACAACATTGATCGGTGATGATACTGTACTGTATCAAGTGCGTTTACCCGATGGGAGTTTTACCCAAAATCAGCTAACGACACTACCACCGAACGATACGCGAGTGCGTACTGCTCAAGGTTTCTTTATGGGATCATCAACATATGCGAGTTACTATCGAGAGCGTAAGGTGACAAAAGAAGAGTTTGTGCAGTTATTAGAAGAAACACGCCAAGAATACAATATATTAGAGCTTGATTATTGTGGTTATGATTCGGGTAGTAACCCAAGCAACGTATCCTGTGACGAACATTTTGGTGTGGTGTTGGGAGATTAAACATAAAGACCAACAAAACATGTTGGTCTTTATTTTTATAATTACTTAATACTGCGGCTCATTTCAACATTGCCATGAGCTTGAATCGATGTGCCTTCTGATAGTGAGTGAGCACAGCCGATAATGAATATGCTAAGAAAGGCTAATATAATCCAATTATTCATTATTTATCTCAGTTAGTCGTAGTAAGGGAGGCAACTTTACGCAGTTAAATAAAGAGATTCAAGTGGGCAGAATTTTGTGTGTATCATGAGGAAAGTCAGAGGATTAATATTAATCAAAATATTGACGTTATAGATAAGAGAATCAGTTCGCTAAAATTAGAATGCAGGCCTTGATAAAGACTGGAGCGGATAACGGGAATCGAACCCGTGTCTTGAGCTTGGGAAGCTCAGGTAATACCATTATACGATATCCGCTCTGTTGTTTTACCATAAGTTTTGCTATGTGATGAGTCAATTAAAAAATGATGAAGAGAGTTAATTATTAACAAAATGACTTTAATAAAGAATGACTGTAACTTATAGCAATTTGTATCTGTATTATTTCGATTTCTGGTACGTATACCACATGTAATATTGGGTTATTATAAATCTCTACCAATTCCCATTACATATTTAATAATATGGAAAATCGCCTTTTAAACCGTTTAGATACTGCTTTTTTGACGTTTAAGCCGTATATAAGCAGAAAGTGAAGTAATCAATAACTGTCTTTTCTAAGCGTTAATAGTTTACTCGGCTAATATGTGACCCATCCCCTGCAATAAGTGTGACATGCGTCACATTTTAAGGTATTATTCAAGCTCAAATAAAGAAATGTCATTGTCCTAACAAACAAATATCGTTGGGGTGGACAATGTCTTTTACATATTACAATTGTATTATCTTACGTTGGACTTCAAGAAATGTCGTTAATTACTATTAGTAGAAATAAAATTAAAACTATTCGTGATAAAATTAAAATCTGTGTTAATAATGGTGATGTTGCAAATGTTTCATTATTGTTGTCAGAACTTGAATCAGAATTAAATATTTTTGAGTCATTATACTCATCACCTAAAGAAATATAACCAATAAAGGATTAATGGATTATTATATTTACGAGAGATATTTAAAGATAAATAACGTATTATAATCAGTCTGATGATTTATTGTTTATATATATGGAAAAGCAAAATATTGCCCCGCCATCAAGTGAAGATGCTTTATCTCGATTGAAAACGGCTTTTAAAGCAGGCGCTGCCGCGACACTAGCCAGTATTTCTATTGGTTTTTTATTCAAGATTTGGCTCGCTCAGTGGGTTAATAAAGACGACTTAGCGCTGTTTAATAGTGTGATAGATATTGTATCTCTATCATTAATATTAATGACGGGTTTTCGCTCTTCTATGGTTGTGACTTACAGCCAAACGAATAATGATCGTGACATTATCAATATTTTCCGGTTTTGCTTGATCACGATTGTTCTCTTAACATGGGGAGTTGTACTTCCATACATTAAACACGAATTACACATCAACGTTGGCTATTTCGAAATGGTTGGTGTGATTTTTAGCATGGGAATGAAGGTTTATTTTACCAACTTGATAGCCATGTACCGTTTGTATGATGTGTCTAATAAAGTGACTTGGATAGAGCCTGTTACGAATGTAGCGGGCTTTGTTATTTGTTACTACGTATTGCACTTTACACCACTTGCCTCATTGTTTTATAGCATGGCATTTTCATCGCTTGTTGCTGCCCATTTTATGTATTGGAAGCGACGTAAACAAATTGCGACGAAACCAATAAAATCGGTTCAACTTGATCCTAATATGCGTAACTATGTTCGCAAAAGCTTCACTGCCTCATTAGAAGCAGGGGCGAGTATATTGATGATTTATATTACGGTTTTATTGACGATCACGCATTTTAGCTTAGATGAACTTGGCGATTTCCAAGTCGTTGTTCGTCCGATATTCACTTATATGACGATGTTATTTGTCTTTCCTATTTATCGTTTTGTTTTGCCTGAGTTAACCTTATGTATTAAGCAAGGTGATCACCAACAAGTCAAAGCAATAAGGCGTTGGATTTTTCGTCTCGCAGCAATGGTGAGTGTGACATTTTTCCTCATTATGCTTATCGGTGGGCGTGAAATTATAGGTTTTGTTTTTCCCCCTCAGTATCATGGTGCCGTTATTGTATTATTTCATTTTTCTATGTTCTTTATTTTTATGATGCTAAATGCTTACCAATTAGCCTATATAAAAGCCCATGGGAAATTCACATTAAGCTTACTCATTCGTCTTAGTGGTATCATCACGCTAATAGCAAGTTATTATTTATTATCGATATTTACTGCAAATGTTGTCGCTATTATTGTCGCATTATGTTTAGGTTATGTAATGATGTTCATTCTATCAACGATTGCTGAACGTAAAATATTAAACGGGTATAAGCTGGCTTTATCCAATAGTTAGCTTGTACTTAATATTGTCTTGGATTGATTTTAGGGAAAAAGAAAAATGGCTGGTATCACTGATTTAACTGAGCTTCTGATGAATTTACAACCAGAATTAAGCCTTACGCGTTATATTTTTTGTTGCACAGAAAATACTAATCTAGATGCTATTGCTTCTATGTCACCATTAGCGACATTTTGTGAAGAAGAAGGAATGACATTCATTTTAAGTTATGAAAGTGCAGTCCAGCATAATATTGAAATCAATAATGTGTATCGCTGTATTACATTAAAAGTACATTCCAGTTTGGAAGCTGTTGGTTTAACGGCTACTGTAGCATCAGAGCTTGCGAAGCATGGAATTAGTGCCAATGTGATGGCAGGGTTTTATCATGATCATATTTTCGTCAATGAAAATCATGCCGAGCAAGCTATGCTAGCGTTAACTGAATTATCGCAACGCTAGCATAGAAAAGATTTATTTAGAGTACAGGCGACATCCCATAGCTTTGACTATTAAGTAGCAGTAAACCAAGTCCGATGAGCAATAAGCCCCCAAATAGCTTAAATACTAATGGGGCAAATGAATGCTGGTGATCAGAGTACGCAAGATATTTTGTTACCAGCTTTTTACCCGAAAGTGTCATTGTAGCGATCGTTGAAGTCGTCAGCGCCGTTCCCACAGCCATCAGTAAAGCGCTCACTACACCTAACCAGTACATATCAACCATATTGGCAAAAAGTAGTGCTAATATCGCACCTGTACATGGACGAATACCAATACTGGCGATAATTGCAATATATTCACGCATATTGGTTGCTTGATTAATACTATCAGCATCAGCAAAGTGTTTATGCCCACAACCACAATCACTGCTATGGCTATGGCTATGGCTATGGCTATGGTTATGATGAGTATGGTCATGTTTATGGGTTTTCTGTTTGTATAATTGCCAGCTTTGTTTTAAAGCTCGGTAAGCAACAATTACACCCAGTAATAACATGGCCACGAAGCTAAGTGTGATGAATCGGTCTGCTGCGCTATTAATTTCACGCATCGATGAATTAAAAAACACCAGTAGAACGGTAACTAGCACTATAGCAACTAAGGCTTGTAAAAAAGCAGAGATAACCGTCATGATTAAGCTTGCTTTTACTTTAGCTGGGTTTGTTGCTAGATAGGTCGTTACAATCATTTTGCCGTGTCCAGGGCCTAATGAATGAAATACACCATATAAAAAGCTGACGCCAGCCAGCGAATAGATAGCAGCGGGGTTTTCTTTTGCATCATAAAGCAAGTCACTCAATTGACCGTTTATTTCACGTTGCCATTTTATGGTGCTAAGCATTAACGTTGGCCAATTGTGCCAAAGTAAATAACCGACAATAATTAAAAAAGTGGCTACAAGGGTTGCGCCTAACCAATAGTTTCCTTTGTTCGTATGAGCATGTTGCTCGGAATGATGGTGCTCCATGGAAATCCTTTAATAAGAGTTAGTCGGCTGATTGGCAATGCAGTTTTACTGTTTGAGTAAATAGTTGACCAAGTGCATTATCGGGATCGGCATCAGGTGGTAATGATTGGGCATAAAGCATTTGCTCTGGACTTGGGTTAGGCTCAACGAGGTCAAAAGTACAGACTTTGCTTAACTCTGGCGATAAGATGATGTCGTTTTTTGCTTTCCAAGACATATCAACATAGTAACTTGGTTCAAAAATAAGTAGTCGTAATGAATCTTTGGTTAGTGGCTGAGGTTTAGACAGTGGAAGTTCAAATGTGAGTGTCGCTTTAGCGCGATCTTTTGTTAATACTCCATCGGTAGCAATTTTATATTTGATTGGTTCTTGGTCATTATAAAAGTAAGTAAAATAATGCTCATTCATCATATTTTTCATTACAGAATCACCAACACGAGCAAGTGTTTCTGTTTTGCTTTCCGGCGACATATCTTCACCGTCCAGCATATATGCTGTTGTCATAGCATCAAAAGTCCATACCATTTTAAATCCTGTGATTTGTTTTTTATCACCTTGGATATAGGTTTTCATATCAATCCATGAGTGTGGATGTGCTTGGCTAGCGGTTGAAAACAAGGTTAAAGACGAAAGTAATATTGCAGGAAAAGAAATCCAACGCATAGAAAATGCAATCTCCATATTTACAAGCTTGGCACTATGTTTAAGCATCAAAGAAGACTAAAGTAATGTTATATTATAACAGTGCCCTTTGTTTGCACAAAGTGAATTCAGTGCAAATAATCTTGAGGATATATGGTAATTAAGACTAGGGTTTTAATTCTGCGAGTAAAAATGCAGAAGTCGCAATAATGATACCAGCAAAGATGGCGAGTGGTTGGTTATGGTCAAAGCCTGCAATCAGCGTTAACACTATGCCCAATGCGATATATAGCTTCTGTCTGATGATCATTTAGCACTCCAATACGATGTATTTCTTTATTAATAACACGCATCGCGGTAGGTGTGTTAACGACATGTCAAATCTTAGTTGTTAGAAGATACGTAGTTTAATTAACTGATTGATAAATGTTTTATATCGTTTAGAGTTTGAAGTTGTATAGTTCTTCAATATAAATATGTGCAGTAAGATAATCTATAAACTGGTATTTAGCCTGTAGATAGTACTAATTTTGAACTATGTGATACAGGTAAGGCTAAACTTGGTATTAGTGACCGTTTTGATGAAATAAAAAACGCCATTTCAAATTATTCATCGCTTTGCCGCTATTTGCTGATTTTCAAGGTATAATAAGCAAAGAAGACGTAAATAATAGAGTAGAAGAAACTAAGTATGAAATTAAAGCTATTTGTGGCTGGATGTATGTTGTTACTGAGTTCATCGACATGGGCTGAAAAAGCAGATACACAACTCCCTATCCATTTGGCAGCAATTACACAAGATGTTGATGTTATCAATAATATCACAACCTTAACTGGAAAGGTTGATATCACACAGGGTGGCGTTCAGATTAAAGCGGACAAGGCCGTGATAAAGCTGGACAGCAAAACAAAAGCACTAAAGAGTGTGGAAGTTTATGGTAAACCCGCTTACTTTCATCGTGTAATGGAAGATGGAAAGGTGGTGGATGGAGAGTCGCTTTACGGCATTTATACACCAACAAATAACATGATGGTGTTAAAAGATAAGGCTAAAATAACTCAAAATGGCAGTACGATCCAAGCGGCTGAAATAAGCTATAACTTGGCTTCTCAGGTGATGCAAGCAAAAGGCTCTAAGTCACGCCAAGTGAATACTGTTTTACTGCCTGAAAATTTAAATAACCGATGAGCAAAATAAGCAGAAGTCTTTATTGCTTTTGCTTATATTTGGTCAAATTGACATAGATTTTGCACGTTGTTCAAAAACTGATCAATGATCTTATAGAAATACTAATAAAATAGAGAAAGAAGGTCGCTGCAGTGGAATTAGTACAAGTTAATGCTTCAAACATAACCATTTATTTAAACTTAACTCAGGCATATGAAGCTGAGTTTTCACCACTGACGAAAAAAGTGCCTGATAATGATGGTAAATTTGCGCTTGATACACCAATAGAAGGTAATGTACTTGGCTTTCTTTTATATTTTGATGGTGTGCCAGCGGGATTAGCAGCGATTGCTGACCATGGTAACAGTCATTATGAGGTATGTGATTTCTATGTTGTGCCTGTCTTTCGTAAAAATAAAGCAGGTCAACGTTTCGCACATAGCTTGTTTTCAATGATGCCAGGTGAATGGGAAAGTAAGCAAATTGAAGGCGCAGTACATGCGATTGCTTTTTGGCGTCGTGCTATCGGTGCGTACACAAATGAACAGTATGTTGAAGATATTTATCACGATAGCTACTGGGGTGATGTTACTCGCCAGCGTTTTACTATTTCGGTTTAGTGATTACAAAAATAATAAAGGGAGCTAATGCTCCCTTTTTTCAAATTGTTAGCGTATTACAATATAAACTTATAATGCCGTCATTAAGATTTTACGACTTATCTCTGGCGTAATATCGTGATGTTCACTTAATGCGATCATGCCATGTTTTTTAAGGCTTTCGATAAGAACATCGATATCTTTTTCTCCTAAATCAACGTCAGTAAGTGTTGTTGGGACACCCATTTGTTTGAAAAAGGCGATGGTTTTTTCAATCGCAGCGTCAATACGTTGATCTGCTGTACCTGTTGTTAAACCAAAGATACGCTCAGCATATTGCAATAATTTTGCTTCTTTTTCTTTACGACGTACTTTCATAACAGCAGGTAATACAATGCTTAGCGTACGAGCATGATCAATACCGTAATTACCTGTTAATTCATGGCCAATCATATGTGTTGTCCAATCCGATGGAGCGCCAACACCAATTAAACCATTGAGTGCTTGAGTGGCAGACCACATAATATTGGCTCGAACGGCAAGATCATCGGGTGTGGCTAATGCTTTTGGCCCTTCTTCAACTAAGGTATGCAGTAAACCTTCAGCAAAACGATCTTGGACTTTTGCATTCACCGGATAAGTTAAGTACTGCTCCATTGTATGAACAAAGGCATCAACAACCCCGTTTGCTACTTGGCGAGAAGATAAACTCAATGTTGTTTGTGGATCTAAAATAGCAAATGCAGGTTTTACGAGTGGCGAGCCAAAGAATAACTTGTCTTTACCACGCGAAACTACAGAACCACCATTACTTTCAGAACCCGTTGCAGGTAAAGTTAATACACAACCAAGAGGAACAACCTTAGTGACAGGCTCTTGCTTAAGTAAAATGTTCCAAGGATCTTCTCCCTGATAACAGGCAGCAGCGGCAACAAATTTAGTACCATCAACAACTGAGCCACCACCTACCGCTAATAGGTAATCATAACCTTCTGTTTTAACCAGTTCGACGGCCTTCATCAGTGTGTCATATTGTGGATTAGGCTCAACGCCTGAGAATTCTCCCCAGTTAAATCCGTCCAACGCTGCTGTTACTTGGTCATAAACACCATTTGATTTGATAGAACCGCCACCGTAAATAACCAATACTTTTTTATCTTTAGGAATAGCTTGGCTAATTGCCGCGATTTGACCTTGACCAAAATGAATGCTTGTAGGGTTTTGGTAGGTAAACTTATCCATTGTAGGCTCCGTTATATCGTTGTGATATTGATATTCTAATTATTGTGTTGAGATCTCTAGTGTAGAAGCGAACGTAGGATAAACTAAATACATAATTCTCTTTATTTCTTGCCTATTTCTATTTTAGCCACCTTGCTTGATATGTTAGTTATAAGGTAAATAGGTGTAGAATGGCAAAACAATGACTGTTATGTCGATCGTTAATGAACAGGTTTGATGGATGTACAATGAGAGCTGAGCTTAAAAGAGAGCTAGCTATAGTTGCTAGTCAATTATGTGAATATTACAAAATATCAGACCAAACTAATCGGGTGCATACGTTGCTAACTGGTGTGCGATTATTTCGCATTGATCGTTACCATAAGCTGACGCCACAAATGTATGAACAAGGAATAGTTGTTATTTTTCAGGGAAGTAAAATAGGGCATTTAAATCAACATCAGTTTGGTTATGACGTTGAACAATGTCTTATTGTGTCGACATCTTATCCTATAACATGTGAAACATTTGCCTCTCAGCAAGAACCATTAATGGGGATCAATATTGATATTGATATTAATGCGATCAGCCAGTTAGTTTCTGATATGGAATTAGAATCTAAAAATTGGGGAGAGTTAGACACACGCTGTGGTGTTTCTCCTGCACCAATGACTGAGTCAATGTATCTTTGTATGTTGGAGTTGCTTAATGTTTTGCATAATCCTCTTGATGCTAAGGTACTTGGCCCCTCAATTCTCCGCCAGTTTTTCTATTACTTATTGCAAAGTGAGAAAGGCTATTTATTGGCACACTACTGCGAGCAAGACAGTTCTTTAGCTAAAATTTCGGCCGTGATCGGCCATGTGCAAAAGAATTTTGCGCAAAAATTACATGTTAATGAACTAGCTGCAATGGCTGGGATGAGCGTCTCAGTTTTTCACAAAGTTTTTAAACAAGTTGTCACGGATCCTCCTTTACAGTACATCAAAAAAATTCGGCTGAATCATGCTAAAAACTATATTTTACAAGAAGGTCTTTCAGCCAGCCTTGCGTCTCAACGAGTAGGATATGAAAGTGCTGCTCAATTTAGCCGAGAATTTAAGCGATATTTTGGTGTACCACCTAGCCGTATTGATGAAATTTCAGATTATTCACGAAAATAATCTATAGATATCAATAAATATTTAACTAAAGTTGATTGTGTAATTTCAGGTATAATCGTTATTCTTTTTAGGGATGTAACTTGTTGTTTGTATACATAGTGCGGAACTTTAGAAGCGGTTAGCTGTCACATCGTCGTCGTGGAACGAAATATTATTAAAACAGGAAAATCATGCCTGAGTCTCAACCTAAAATTCTGATCCTATTTGCCCATCCTTCGCCAAATCGTTCAGAGATCAATGTACCCTTATTTAATGCATCTAAAACTATAGCCAATGTAACGTGCGTTGACTTATATGCCGAATATCCAACCTATCGTATTGATATAGATAAAGAACAACAGCGCCTTCGTGAACATGACGTTGTTGTGTTTATGTTTCCACTCTATTGGTATTCCACCCCATCGTTATTAAAAGAATGGCAAGATTTAGTGCTTGAGTACGGGTTTGCATATGGCAGTGAAGGGAATGAACTGGTTGGTAAAAAATTTGTTTGTGCTTTGACAGCCGGAGGCCCTGAATCAAGTTATCGTAAAGAAGGTTTTAACCATTATACCATTCGTGAGTTATTACAACCTCTAGAGCAAATGGCAGAGCTAACGGGTATGGATTTTCTAGCGCCATTTGCACTTTTTGGTGCGGGCATGGCGAATGAAGAAAACCGTATTGAACAGCACATTAAAGATTGGAAACGTGTTCTGATTGCGATTCAAGATAATAAATTCAACTATGAGGTTGCGAGTAAATTATCAAAAATGAATCACAGCCTAGAATTAGTCATTAAATAGAAGAGACGACTATGACTGGATATTTTTTGCAGGCTTTCATCTATTTGGTGGCCGCCGTTATTGCTGTTCCGCTTGCTAAGCGATTAGGGCTAGGTTCAGTACTGGGTTATTTAATCGCAGGTGTGGTTATTGGACCCGTTATTGGTTTAGTTGGTAGCGAAACCACGACGATTCAGCATTTTGCTGAGTTTGGTGTCGTTATGATGCTGTTTGTTGTCGGTTTAGAACTTGAGCCTAAAATGTTGTGGGGTATGCGTCATCGCTTATTAGGCTTAGGTGGTTTACAAGTGGTTGTTACCGCTTTAACCGTGATGGGTATTGCACATTTATTTGATATTGCTTGGTCTTACGCCCTTGCTATTGGTCTTATCTTTTCACTTTCTTCTACTGCGATTGTACTGCAAACATTCAGTGAAAAAGGGCTAAGTAAAACAGAAGGTGGAAAAAGCGCATTTTCAGTATTGCTGTTTCAAGATATTGCCGTCATCCCAATGTTAGCTTTGATCCCTTTACTGGCAGTACCTGAATTAGTGGCAAAGTCACAAGCCGTTGTGACAAAAGCTGCTGAACATCATGATGATCTTAGCCTAGTAGCGAGTCTTCCCGGTTGGGCTTATGCGATTGTAATTATTTTAGCGATCGCTGGTGTTGTAGTTGGTGGTCATTATTTAAGCCGTCCGTTATTCCGTTTTGTTGCTTCATCGGGCTTGCGTGAAATTTTTACCGCAACAGCATTGATGTTAGTTATTGGTATTGCAGCCTTAATGAGTCTAATTGGTTTATCGCCAGCACTCGGTACTTTCCTTGCTGGCGTGGTACTTGCCAATAGTGAATTTAGACATGAACTTGAATCTAATATCGAGCCTTTCAAAGGGTTACTATTAGGGCTTTTCTTTATTACTGTTGGTGCGGGTATTGATTTCAACGTACTGTTTGATCAATTTGGCACAGTAATTGGCTTAACCATTGGTGCGATGTTGGTTAAGTTTATTGTTCTGTTGGTACTTTCTTTTATTTTCAAGGTAAAAGGCAGCGACCGTTGGCTCTTTGCGTTAAGTTTGGCGCAAGCGGGTGAATTTGGTTTTGTATTATTAAGCTATACCGTACAAAACAACGTTCTACCTGAGTCAATGAGCCAAACACTCTCACTGGTGGTTGCGCTATCTATGTTTTTAACACCAGGTCTATTTATTTTATATGATCGTGTGATTTTACCTCGTTTCTGCGAGGCTAAAAACGAGCGTGAAGCTGATGAAATAGATGAGCAAGGGAAAGTCATCATTGCGGGTATTGGCCGTTTTGGTCAGATTGTAAACCGACTATTGGCATCTAATGGGGTGCAAACAGTCGTGCTTGACCACTCTGTAACGCAAATTGACAACATGCGCCAAATTAATATTAAGAGTTTCTTTGGTGATGCGACGCGACATGATTTGCTTCATACCGCAGGTATTGAAGATGCAAAACTGTTTATTGTTGCCATTGATGATAAAGAACGAGCCACAGAGCTTGTTCATTATATTAAGCAAACATATCCTCAAGTACGGGTATTAGCACGTGCTTATGATCGAGGCCATCATTATTCGTTACGTTGCGCTGGTGCTGATTACGTGATCAGTGAAACATACCGCTCTGCACTAGCCTTGGGCACAGAAGCGTTGAAAAATTTAGGGGTGCATCCATTCAGAGCTGAGCAGCAAAAGGCTACATTTGTTGAAACTGAAGCCCGAAGTAAAGAGAAGCTTTATCAAACATGGTTAGAAAGTACAGAAGAAGATCGTTTTAATACCTCTTATGTGGAATTGTTTAACCAATTAGAGTCAACATTAAGTGATGTAATGAAACAAGAGCGGACTGACAAGCATACGAAGTCAGAACGTGGTTGGACGCCACCACCTAAAGTGTTTAATGATGAAGTAGAACAAGATTTAGTTGAAAAGCATGATCACTAATAGCTGATGACTATCATTTCTAAGCCATAGAAAAGGAGCTGCAAAGCTCCTTTTTAATTGAGTGAATTATTAATTAGAATATTGAATCAGTGTCGAATTTCTAGATATCACCTTTATTTATTGCGGATAATGGCGAATAAAAAATAATCTTAGAGATAATCCGGTTTCACCAATGTTAGTACTGTTAATAAATCATGAACTTAGTGTTAACTTGATCGGATTATTTACATTTCGTTAAGAAAAAAATAATTCCTTTTTGGAATCAAATTAATAGTGAATTATTAATTGTTATGATAATAAATGTATATTTAACTTCTTGGATATCGCTATGTTAGCTATATATTTATCTAATTGTTACATTATAAATGAAAAAGAATATTTTTTACCATCAATTATTCCATTGGGGTATTTTGCTGGCTATTTGAAGTTTATAAATTGTAATTATTAAAAAACAGAACTACTTTGCTAGAATTAGTTTGAGATTTTTACTTTCTAATAATTATGAAAAATTACTTAATCAAACCATCTATTTTATTTTCAGTACTTTGTTTTTCTAGCTACGGCAATGTTTCATTAGCATCTGAAATTGATGACTTGATGTCGATGGATTTAGATGACCTCACAACGCAAAGTGTGACAGTTACTACGGCTGCAAAGAAAGAGCAATCGTTAAGTGATGTGCCTGCTGCTATTTATGTTATTACCAATGAGCAAATTAAGCGCAGTGGTGTTCGTTCTATAGCTGAAGCCTTAACTTTAGCGCCAGGAGTACAGGTAACTAAAATCAGTGAATTTAATTGGCAAGTATCCTTACGTGGTTTAAACGAGGCATTATTTAACAAATTATTAGTCATGGTTGATGGTCGTAGTGTATTTAGTCCTTTAATGTCAGGGACTTTTTGGCACACTATTGATGCTATTTTAGATGACATTGATCGCATTGAAATATTACGCGGTTCTGCCGGGACAATGTGGGGGGGGAATGCAACTAACGGCGTCATTAATATCATTACTAAAAATAGTAATGAAACGTTGGGACAATTTCTTGAAGTCGCTGTAGGTGAATATAATTATAAAGAAGTTAGTTATCGTAACGGTTTTCAAATTAATGATGTGACAACAGCAAGATTATCAATGAAAGGTGTTCAATCTGACTATTACACTTTCAATGATGATGAATGGAATAGTTATGATATTTCATTTCGTACGGATTATGTTGAAGATGATCGATTTTTAACATTTCAGTTAGGCGGTTATCATACCAAGTCTGAACATTCTGATTGGTATCGTTATGAAATTTTAGAGACCCCCTTTTACCCTAATGATCCAATGAGTGCTGTCGTTGGCTATAAAGTAGGGCTAGAAGATTATTCTCGTGGTTTTTATACTAATTTAAACCTAGGTAAAACGGTTGATGATACGCAGTATGAAGCAACATTGTGGGTTGATAGTAACTCAAGAACAGAACCCTCCGCGAATGGTGAATACGATACATTTAATACAGATGTGTTAGCAATCAAGCAAATAAATCAAAATAATGAGCTGACATTAGGCTTAGGTGCGCGTTATACCAAAATAAAAGTTCCTGAGAAAAAAGCAGACTTTTACCTTGGTATGGAGCCATATCGTCGTACTAGTTCGAAGCAAATAGAACGCGAGCAAATTTATAATGTTTTCTCGCAATTAGAAACTCGGCTAACAGATAAGTTCACCTCTAGCATAGGAGGAAAAGTTGAACATTTCACTCGAAATAATACGACTGAGATTCAGCCTCAAGCGAGATTGTTGTATCGCGCTTCTGATGATCATCAATTCTGGGCGGGCGTTGGTCGAGCTGTTGTAACACCTTCCTCGGTTGATTCGACGACTGATTTATATCGATTAGGATATGTAGTTGCACCCTTGCCTAATTGTGATGTTTCACAGCAAAATTGTTATGCCCAATATCCTATGCTTGCGTTGACGGCGGGTAATTCTGATATGGATAATGAATCGGTTGTTACATGGGATGCAGGATATAGAGGGAAACTCTCAGATACATTATCGATCGATACAACGATTTTCCTAAGTCACTATGAAAATTTGCGGATGCTTGATAATGGGTCATGGTATTGTCGCTACGGTGAATGTGTTGATGGTTCGACACAACCTGGTCAATTAGCCGTTCACGAGTTTAAATTAGTTGATGCTATTGATGCACAAAGTTACGGTGCTGAATTGTCACTGTTTTGGCAGCCAGCAAATGATATAAATATCAATACATCATACAGTTATATTGATACTCAGGCTGAATGCAGTACAGAATATATGACATGTAATAGCTATGATAATGGCGGTTACAAAGTTTTGTATAATCTTCAGCCAAAACATTACGTTTCGTTACAAATGATGTGGACGATTAACTCACAATGGCAAATAGATGGCTGGCTAAAACATAAGAGCTCGGTATCATCATCTCTTGATTTTTATCAGCCGCCTGCAATAACGACAATGGATGTACGTGTTGCGTGGCAATACAATCAAGATTGGCCACTGGTTGAGTTTGTGGTTGATGGTTTAGGTAGTTCAACATATGAAGATTTACCGAATAAAGTACCATTAGAAGAAACAGCGTTTTTACGTTTTTCATGGACAAAATTGTAATGAGGCGGAATGCAGAGTAACTATTTCACTCCAGGTAAAGTTGTGTTGAATAAGATGGTAGGGCTGCTTGCAAAGCCTTACCATTTCTGCCGTTTGTACTTTCTGTGTTTTACTGCTGTTGTACTTATTTGTATCTATACTTTTGCAAATAAAGCCAATGCAGATAGCGTTGCTGACTATGAAATATCTGCTGTCTATATTTACCGTTTTTCTCAGTTTGTTACTTGGCCTCAAGACGACAGAACATTAACTTATTGCACTTTAGGTACTGATAATATCGCGTTAACATTAAGCCGATTGCTGAAAGCTAAAAATAACAAGATTGTTACGTTAACGAGCATTAGTCAGCTTGCGCAGTGCCAAATTGCTTATATTTCTAGGCAAAAAGAACTGGGTTTAACTCAAATACCAATTAAAGAAGGGGTGCTGACGATTGGTACTGGTAATTCCTTTTTAGCAAAAGGAGGGATGATTGAATTACGTTCAGTCAATAATAAAATCCGCCCTGTTATTGCTATATCGAGTGCCAAAAAAGCTGAGTTAACAATAAGTTCAAAATTATTGAAAATAGCTATACTTCCTTCTCTCAATAGCCAGCAGCAGGGAGGGGAAAATCATGCGCAATAATTGGATGAATTCTCTCTCTCTTAATCAACGTCTATATTTGCCGTTAGTCTTTTTTGTTGTTGTACTTTTTATCGTATTTCAAACGTTAAGCTCTTATAAATATATAGAGAGTGAAAAGCAAAATTTAGTAAATCGAATTACGATATTAAGTACGGGTATTGGTACGAATTTAACTGCCGCTATTCAGTTTGACGACGCGACAACCGGGCAAGAGATTTTATCGGCATTTTCAGCCGATCCAATGATCGTATCTGTTTCTGTGTTAACTGCGAACGATGTCGTTTTTGCTGGATTTAACAATACCGATAATAGGCATTTACCAGCAAATGATGCAGAAGAGGTCATAGTTAAAGCGCAGGGGCATGTTTTTAGTAAACAGTATTTATATATGCAGATCCCTATCTATATAGAGAACACAGAGCTTGCAAAAATGCGCATTGTTGTGTCTCTTGATAGATTACATGCCCTTAAATCATCTCAGATAGAAATTAGCTTGTATTTATTAGTGATTTTAATTTTATTTAGTAGTTTCGTTATCCGTCGATTACGGCATTGGATGATCAGTCCTATCCGTCAATTAAATGATGCGATGATTAATGTGATTCACTTTAATCAAACTGAAGTTGTACAGCATCCTACAAGTTCGAAAGATGAGCTAAGTGAATTGATCGATTGCTTTAATACGATGATCATAAAACTGAATCAGCGTGAATTAAAAATTAAACAGACTATTTCTCAATTAGAATATGAGAAAGAATTTGCCGATGATGTGATTAGTACAGTACAGCATGCGCTGTTAGTTGTTGATCATTCTGGACATATAATATTAGCCAATGATAGCAGCTCGAAACTATTTCACGATTCACCACAAGTTCTGCAATCCCAACATATTTGTGATGTGATTAAACCGGTTGATCTTGAAAAATTTCAAGATCAATTAGATCAAACACTAAAGGGCAATAAGCAGTTTAGTCATGATTTAGTTAAAACGGTTGGCATAAAGGGAACGGCAATATATCAAGTAGTGAGCCATCCGCTACAGCATAAAAACCAGACTTTATTTGCGCTAGAAGATGTGACGGAACGGAGTGTTGCAGAGCGGCAACAACAGTTAGCGGCTAAGATTTTTGAAAATAGCCGTGAAGCGATTTTATTACTCAATGGCCAAGGTTATATTGAGATGGTGAATCTCGCTTTTTGTGAATTGATAGGTCAAGAGCACGGAACCATTATTGGTAAATATTACCGTTCGGTATTAATTGAAACCGAAACACTACTGATGAGAAAAGAAATTCTAATGTCGTTGTCTTTAGATCAGCAATGGCAAGGAGAATGTTCGTTCTTTAATCGTAAGAGAGGTGTTACGACATCTTTACATTTAAAAATAAATCAACTGATTGATACTGAAAGTAATGAGAGCCAAATTATTGTGTTGGCTTCCGATATCAGCTCAGTAAAAGAAGCACAACGTTTAGCGTATATTGCTCAGCATGATGCATTAACACATTTACCTAATCGTGAATTCTTACACCATTATCTAGTAGAAGCGCTTACTTTACCTCGTAGCGATGTAATGGCTGTACTGTTTATTGATTTAGACGGCTTTAAATTTGTAAATGACTCTTACGGCCATGATATTGGCGATAAAGTACTTCAAATTGTCGCTAAGAAATTAATGATGAGTGTTCGTCAAAACGATATTGTTACGCGCTTAGCTGGAGATGAATTTGTAGCTGTACTCAATCCGGTTAATAGTCGTGAACCTATTTTAAATATAGGAGAGCGTATTATTAACAATATTTCCCAGTCAATTAATATCAAAGGCTATAGTATTAATATTGGTGCGAGTATCGGTTGTTACTATATTGAACCTCAAGATGTGACGGGGATTGATAGCGTCTTACATTGTGCGGATATGGCGATGTATCAATCAAAGATGCAAGGAAAAGGGCGTATCACTGAGTTTAATCAGCTCAACATAGACACACTTGCCGAATAGTGGTTTAGGCAGCATTATTTTACATAGTATTAAAAAAGAGAGGGCGCAACTTTCGTTGCGCCCTTAGGTCTTACTTGCAGCCATCCTGCTACTATCTTGCTCCTTGCATCATTCCTTTGATTGCTGTAATCCTTCAGCATAATCCTTTTTTCTTCTTCCTGAAGTTGTTCCTATGGCTTCCATAACCCGTCATAACATCCTGTTATAACTCTCATCTCTTTCCTTAGAGGTGTCCTTTACTTCTTCTTGAAGTGTCCTTGTGTCATCCTGACCGGTAAATATCCTATTTACCTTTACTACTTCCAGTAGTCTCCATCACAGTCCTTGTTTGATAAACCATCCTAGTTCATCACATCTCATCCTGAGATCACCAACGTCCTTGGTTCCAATCCTGTTCCTGTCGCCAGTTCCCTCTGACACCATTAATAATAGGTAAAAGTAGGAATAGAATATAGATATAGAGAGGGAAATTTTCTTTGTTGTATCGATTAATTATTTGTATGTATTGATCTTATTTGTTTAAAAACAAATGATTATAAAAATCACATGGACACTATATTCAAATTTAAGTGTGATTGTCTTAGTTGTTTGTAAGAGATCTCTTACAAACAACTAAGCAAAAGTGAACATGAGTTTAGCGATAAATGTTTGAGTAGTGTTAAATTTTACTGGATATAAAGTTTCGCTTTTTTGATGTGGTAAAGTTAACCCACATTAAAAGAGGAAAGATACATGAGAAAAACTCTGTTGCTGGTGGGGTTATTAGTTAGTTCACATGCAATGGCAAATGATCAGGCTTTGTTTAACGTATTGGCGAAAATCGTATATGTAGAGCATGGCATGGGTAAAGCGTGGGTTATTGTTGATGATATACATTGCGATACTCATCAGCACGAAATGCAGTGTGATTATAAAGAAGTGACAGAGCAACGCATGATTAAAGAAGAATTAGCCCAACAGTTAGTGGATACGCTACAGCCTTTCATTGGTCTCGATGATATTGATAATAAAAAACTAAAACAGCTTTCTATTAAAAATGCTAAATGTTTAAAGAAATCAGTACAAAACAGTTCAGGTGAAACAAATGGTGATTATCAATATCAATGTACTATTGAAAAATAAGAAAATACGGTTTAGAACGAAAATTATAAAATAGCGAGCAAAATGCCCGCTATTTTATATTTAAGATTAAATAACTGCCGATGCTAAATGCGGTTTATAGCCTGTCTTTTTATCAGAAACTATTTGTCCATCTTTGATAGTGATAATGCGTGGCGTTCTTTCCGCTAGGCTGACATCGTGAGTGACGACAATTAAGGTTCTTCCTTGTTGGTGCAAGTCATTAAAAAGTGCTTCAATCTCTGCGCCTGATTTAGAGTCCAATGCCCCCGTTGGTTCATCCGCAAGGATAATTTGTGGATCGTTAACTAAAGCTCTCGCAATTGCCACACGCTGCTTTTGACCACCCGATAATTGATTCGGTTTATGGTGAATACGATCGGCGAGTCCTACTTGGGCTAATAAATCTGCCGCTTTTGCTCGACGTTCTTTTGTTTTTACGCCTCGGTACACGAGAGGTAGCGCAACATTATCTAATGCAGTGGCATATTCTAATAAGTTAAAACTTTGAAAAACAAAACCAATTTTGTGGTTTCTGATTTTTGCAAGTTGGTGGCTTGTCATTGATGATACATCGTTATTATCCAGCAAATATTCGCCAGATGTCGGCTTATCTAAACAACCTAGCATGTTCATCAGGGTAGATTTACCAGAGCCTGAAGGGCCAAGTATTGATAAAAACTCACCAGAATGAATAGTGAGAGAGACATTATCTAATGCTTTAACTAAATTATTTTCTTCGCCATAGAACTTACAAATATGATTAAGCTCAACTAAAGCTGTGTGTGCCGGGGAGGTACCCAATGTATTTGTCATTTTATTCACTTTGTAATGCCTCTAATGGCGTAATACTTGCGGCTTTATTCGCTGGGAACCAAGCTGCAAGAATACCAACCAGAATTAATGCAGAAATTACGATTAACATAACGGACAGTGACAACTCAGGTTTAGGGCTGCCCAAACGAGCATAAAAACCCGAATCTGAAATAGGGATTGCGTCAATGATGCTGACAAGGCCAAGTGTCATTAATAACCCGATAAAACCACCCATAGCCATCGTCATCATAGCTTGCACAATATAATGTAAACGAATATGGCTAGGCGTTGCTCCTACTGCCATCCGAACTCCAATATCACGTGTTGCGCGTTTTACACTGGCGTACATGACATTTGCAATACCTATTCCCGCAACGCCTAATGTTACAAAGCCAATAATGCCTAAGAAACTCTGTAGCCCGAGTAAAAATGAACGCATGGTTTCTTGCTGTAGCAGCATGTCATCCGTTTGAATTAACTGTTCATCAGCAATATCCGCGTTGTATTTTCGTGCAATTACTTGCCGTATAGTTTTGGCCAATTGTTCACGGTTGGCGTTGGGTTGAGGTTCTACATTAATACCTTGGATTGGAGAATTGGGATAAAAGCGTTGCCATGTCGCCAACGGCACCAATATGCTGTATTCAGAGGAAGACCCCGACTCAATGTTACGATCATCTTTTAGTACACCAATTACGGTGAAATCTTCATCACCAATTTTAAATTGTTTACCAACAGGATCGCTGTCGAGTTTTACGTCTTTATCCCAGCTAAACGCAGCTTTGTTAAATAATAGCGCTGCTGTTGTTTTCCCTAAAATAGCGACTTTTCGCTGTTCTTTTGTATCAAGAGGGTTAAACCAGCGGCTACCTGCCATTAATGTTAAATCATTGAGTTTTTTATAATTGTTTTCAACCGCAAGCGGAAACATAAAGGCTTGGCGATCTTTGTAATGCGCACTTTCTTCCCATGTTGCGGTTGCTGAAACCATTTTTACTGTTGGTAATGCTTTAATAAGCTTTTGATCTTCAATGGCTAAATCAAGTGATTTTCCTTTGTAAAAATTACCATAATTAATGGATGCGACACCGGTTGATACATAAATGAGATTGCCGTTTCCACTGGTTGAACTGCGAATTAACCCTTGGCGTAAACCCTCACCAGCTGCGAGCATGGTACTAATACAGACTGTCGACCAAACAATGGCAAGAATAGTAAGACTTAAGCGAAGTTTCTCGGCTGACATTTCATGGAAAATTTGTTTAACAGGAAACATTGTTAGGCCCTCGCACTTAATGCTATCACTGGCGTTAAGTGTGCAGCCCTACGTGCTGGAAAAAATGCAGCTAATAAGGCAAGTACTGCTGTGATCATGAGTGTTAAAACGATAGATGTTGACGTCATTACTGGGTGACCGAGCCAATCGGGTAATGAGAGAAGATTTAAGCATTGAATGATGATGGCAGAAACGGCAATACCGGTGAGAGCTCCCACTGTCACCAATACAGCACCTTCGACCATAAACTGCATCAAAATATGAGTAGGGGTCGCACCAATGGCAAGCCTTACGCCTATTTCGCGGGTTCTTTCTGCTACAGATAAAAACATGATATTAGCAACACCTAATGCACCTACCGCGAGTGCCATTGCACCGCTAGCGCCTAAAAATAGCTGGATACCTCGTAACAGACTGGTGTAGAAATCGGCAAAGCGGCTGTAATCTGGCATTCGTATAGCCTGTTTGTCTTTAGGATCAAACTGGTACTGTTTAGCGAAAAAGCTTTGCATTGCTGTACGTAATGCCATGCCTGAAATGCCTTTCGCTGGTTGCACTAACAGATCGGTAGGATTACTTAGCCATAAGTCATTAAATGTTGTACTTGGAATTAAGGCGGCACGTTTAATTCTGGTAAGCCCGCTACTTTCTGTCTTTTTTGAAATACCGATCACTTGAAACGGCACACCATTGATGTTGATGTTGTCATTCAAACGAATGTTTCCGCGTTTCGCGAGACGCCAGCCTATAATGGCAACACGAGTATGGTTGGCTAAATCACTCGGTGATATTTTACGAGAGCCTAGCACTAAACGTGTGTTATTAAGCGCCAGGAAGTGATTATCAATACCAAAGACATTCCCTTTTAATTGAGTGCCGTCAATATCGGTGACTTGTGCTTTGGCATTCGAATATAAAATAGAGACTTGTTTTATTTGAGGCACCTCAGACAACGCACTTAGCTGCTTTTCCGTTGTCGTGATCTTTCTTCTCGCAGGGTATCCTTGCCACGGTTTGCTCGTTTGTGCAAAAGAGACTTTCTGTGTATCGCTCATCAGCATAGAAAAAGATTTTAAGTTTTCACGATAAAACCCTTCGCCTAATGCGACTAAGACTAAAACTGAAACAATCCCCCAGACTATCGCAATAATGGCCAATGCACTTCTCAACCTATGGGTAAGCAGTGTTTGAACGGTTTGGCTAAGCAGTGTGATCATGGCATTAAGGCCTGAGAAAGCTGAGTAATTGTTTGGTCATTGAGTTGACCTGTTAGCTTTAGCAATTCAATTCGGTTTAACCAGTATTGATAGAGAAGTTGCTGTAAGTCTTCTTTACTTTGATATACCGTATCTTGAACGTTGATAACGTCTAATGCTGTTGTACCATCAGCGCCAGAATTAAATAAAATTTCTTTAGTTTTAAGTGCCTTTTCATCGGACTTGACTTTTTCTACGCCCATTTCAACGCGTTTCCAATCCAGATCAAGTTGGTTAAAGCGTGTTTTCACATTATTTTCGAGATTAAGTTCGACTTTTCTTAATTGCTGTTTAGCTATTTGTAACTCGAGCTTAGATTGTGAAACTTTGGTTTTAATCGCGCCATTAAGATCAATCGGCACTGAAACACCAAGGTTTGCACTCATCCCTTCGCTATTATTGTCAAAGTTATTACTGTAGCCAACAGAGCCGTTAACAGTAGGGTAGTATCCCGCTTGTGCTTGATCTACCGCGAGTTGCTGACGTTTTACATTTTGTTTCGCAATCAATAATTCAGGGCTGTTATCTTTTGCTTTGTTTAACCATGCTTTTTCATCATTGACGGCCAGTGCTGGTTGGTGAAGATTTTGGCTGTCGATTTCATTGACGCGATCAGGTGTTTGGTTGATCACGATAGCGAGTTCAGACTGTTTTTCAACGAGATCTGATTGTCGTTGCAATACAGTGGTCTCAGTGCCAATGACATGCGCTTTAGCATCGTCAATTCCTGTTGACATAATCAATCCGGATTTGTAGCGCTGTTCTGTCAGTGAGAGAAGTTGTTGACTATCTTTACGTTGTTGCTCTGCAATGGTGAGCGAACGTTGAGCTTGTGCTAAAGCGAAATAAGCTTGGATAAGCTCTTCTGCCAGTGTGTTTTTCGCTTGCGTAATCGCGATTTTTGCAATAACTACATCTACTTGTGATTGATCCAATGCAGCCCAGTTTTGACTATTCCAAATCGATTGATTAAGTGAAATATTGTAGCCATTACTGTTGCCACCATCTTTAGTCCAGCCCGTTGTTGCACTCCCTTGAAGGCTAGGAAGTAATGCACTTTTGCTTAGTGATACACCGTATTGACTCTGAGTTTCTTCAAGCTGTTTAATACGGTAATCAGGATTGGTTTGTTTTGCCGCTTTCCATGCTTGATCAATCGTTAATGCGAAGCTTTGAGTGCATACCAAACCCAGTGAAAGACTCAATAGTGTGTTACGCCATAAAGCTGTCATTATAAGCCCTCGACCATGCTAGCATCGATGATACTTTGTTTAGGTTTAATGCCTGATAAGACTTCAACATTAATACCGTCTGATAAGCCTAGCTTCACGGGAATCTCTTTATAGCCTTTCGTTGAGTCATCGGCGATAAGTACAAAAGGATCATTACCTTTAAAATGCAGAGCGCGTTCAGGTACCGTCATTACGTCTGTCGCTTTTTTCAATGTGATATGTGCAGTAGCCGTAAAGCCTGAGCGTAAAGTAATATCTTTAGGAAACTGAATGTCACTGACTTCAACCGCAAAACCATTGTCAAAGCTTTGTGCTTGTTGATTATTATTACTATCGTTGTTTAGTTTTTCTGATTGCACCGCAACTTTCGTGAGTTTTCCCGCTATTTTTAGATCAGGATAAGGCGCAAGGGTTAATTCAACAGGCATTCCCTCTGTTAGTTGGGCTGCATCATGCTCACTCACCGAACCTTTAAAGATGATATTTTTCATATCAGCCATGGTCATAATTTCTGTTGCTGCTTGGTTTGATTCCGTTGAAGTGATCGGTTCACCGACATCGACTTTGACATCTAATACCGTACCGTTAATCGGCGCATAAATAATAGAGGTGAGTTTGGTGGAGCCTGCATCTGATTCGCCTTTACTCATTAGATCAGATTCTTGTTGTTTTTGTTTTAACTCAGCGGTTCTCGATTTCACATCTGCTTGTGCTTGAATATAGGCATCGAAATTAGCGGGAATAATTTTTTGTGCCGCTAAACGTTTTAAATTCGCTAATTTTATTTTGGCTGATTCCAAATCGGCTTTGCTTTTTAATAAGTCAGCATTAACACGAGTCAGATCTTGCGGTGTAGGGTTTGGACGAAGCTTTATAACGGGAGAGCCTGCCTCTACTTTGTCACCTAGATTGACATAAATTTTATCTACTATCCCTTCTATTTGAGATTTAATCTTTACCGCTTGAGCTGGCATGATTTGTCCTACCGCAATGGCTTGTTTCTCAATCGTCGCATTTTTAGCAGTCAGCATGGTGAAATGGTGTTCATCAGAAGAGGGAGCTTTAACTGCATAAATACCTAAGGCAGCAATAGCACTTAGGGTTGCAACGACAATCCAGCGTTTTTTCATAGTAATACTCTAACGGTGTAAATCGAAAAAAGGAATCTAAGTAAGACAACTATGAATAGCAGAATTCATAATTACAATGGTTAAATTTTAAATAGATATAAATTAAAAGTGTTATTTAACTGTCAAGTTATTTTTAGAGCAATAAAAAGGAAAACGATTGTTAACTAGAAAAGAACACATTGTCATTTAGCGGCAGGAGCAATATGTATAAATAGGCGTTAACCTTCCTATCAACTGATTATATTGTGCTTAGTTCTGAATTTAATTTTTTATTGTGATTATTTTACGTATAGGTTTATGTATTCACAGCTGATGATGGAATATTTTCTCCGGCTTATTAAAATATTGACATAACCGAATAAATGTAACCTGCCTTCTTTTTTTTTGATAATTAATGGATTAAACCACTGATTCTCTGTCTTGTATTAGATTAATGTTTTAATTTTATTCTTTTCTGGATTTAGGTTTTGGAATTTATGTTCTTTTTGGCTTATTTGATTGAAATTAAACACTTTAGCAATATATTATAATGTTAGTTAACGAGTTATTAACATGGATAGAGGCGAGGGTGTTTAATGGAGATAGAAAATAAATTCTTAATCGAAGCTTTCCAAGTACCGTCAAAGGTAGCAGCGAAAGTTGCTCCATTCTTTGACTTGCTCCCCCCTGACAAGTACATCAACAGCGATCATCGATTTCGTGCTTACGCGCGTTTTCAGTTTGAAAATGGAAGCATCATTAAACTTCCCCATTCAAAATTTAAACAGTCATCTCAAGTTAACCGGGTGCTCGGTGACGTTGAGCGAGACTTTTCTGATATATCACAAGACATGGTAAATACCGTTGAATTTCAGCATCTTTTGAAATCATTTATGGAACGCACTGGGGCTATAGATGATCACTCAGTTGTGGATGTTCACCAAATTCGTGTTACTTGCGACCATGATGCTGCAAGTGCACCTGCGCCAGAAGGAATACACCAAGATGGCTTTCGGTATGTTGGTATTTTCTGTGTTCAAAGAAAAAATATCTCAGGCGGATATACGCAAATCTTTGCTTCTCCAGTAGAGCAGCATCCACATATGAATACAGTGCTTGAAGAAAACCAATTTGTAATACTCAATGACGAACGCTTTTATCATTACATATCTGAAACATTATCCAATATTGAAGGGCAAAAAGGAGTAAGAGATGTCTTCGTCTTTACCGCTTAGTCAGCATGTAGATCTTCTACGTAAACAATTTCCAGCGTTAAATTGTGAGGTTGATGGTCGTCAAGCTATCTATTTTGATGGTCCAGGAGGTGCACAACAACCGCTTAGCGTGATAGAGAGTTATGGTAATTATCTTAAGCAGGGTAATACTAACCTCGGCGGTCATTTTTCTGTCAGTCGTAAAACGGTAGAGCTTGTCGATACATGTCGTGAGAAAGCGGCAGCACTTTTTGGCGCAGAGAAAAAAGAAGAAATTATCTTTGGGGCTAATATGACCTCGATGACTTTCCATTTTAGTCGTGCGATAAGTAACGATTGGAAAGAAGGTGATGAGATCATACTGAGTACTGCAGATCATGGTTCAAATCGCTCATCATGGGCGATGGCTGCTCAAGATAAAGGGGTAAAAGTTCATTATATTCCTATCTTGGATAATACTTGCCAACTTGACCTTGAAGCGTTTGAACGCCTACTAAATGATAAAACCCGACTTATTGCTGTGACTGCAGCGAGTAATCTTTCGGGTACGTTAGTCGATATTGAAAAAATAACCCGTCTTGGTAAAGCCAATGGCAGTGTCGTTTATATTGATGCCGTGCATCTTTTACCCCATAAAATCATTAACGTTGCTTCTTTAGGCGCTGACTTTGTTGCAGGCTCTGCCTACAAGTTCTTCGGCCCTCACCTTGGTGTCTTGTACGGTCGCCAACAGGCGTTAGAGTATTACTCTCCTTATAAGGTAGAGCCAGCTCCTTCATACTCACCGAATTGCTGGGAAACAGGAACGCTAAATTTTGAGGCGTTATCGGCATTCTCTTCGACAATTGATTACTTAGCGTCTTTAGGCCACGGAAGGTGTTTACGAGAACAATTAGAGAGTGGTTATGAGAACATTGGCAATTACGAGAGTTTTCTCGCGAGCAAGTTCCTGACACGTTTGAAAGACTACCCTTCAATTGAATTGTTTGGCGAGCCTAGTATTAATAATAGAACGGCAACGTTTGCACTGCGCTTTGGTGAGTTGAACCCAACAGAGGTAGCCGCTCATTTAGGAGAGCAGGAGATTTACACCTGGAGTGGTCATCTTTACGCTGATATGTTGACAGATGCACTTAAAATAACAAAAAAGGGTGGGATCTTACGTGTCGGTTTAATGCATTATAATACCGAAGAAGAAATCGAACGTTTTTTCAATGCCCTTGATCAGATACTTTAACGATTGAGTAATTTTTAATGAGAGGCCTTACTTTTCAATGAGTAATGTCTTCGTGTTATTGATACTTGATTGGGTTGCGATTTAATTATCTGTAAATTAAATAAGTTAAAAATGGGGGATGAAACATTCCCATTTTTAATGTGTCGCAGCCTTATTGACGCCATGTGTAACGATTTAAGCTCTCCATTGCTTTTACTCGTTATCAATCATGAGTGACACTTATTTTTCCTAGCTGAACAGCTAATCTCATCTTAAACGCAATCATATAAAAACTACAGCTTGAAATGCTGTGCTTTCGAATCTTTAAAGTGGCACTAAAGACCATGACTTGAAATGCACTCTTAATGCTAAGTGGCTCCCTACAATCGCCATGAAAGCAAAAACTTAACGTGAAAAGGTCCTGAGAAAAAATGAGTCCAGAAAAGCACTTCCGAGAATGGCAAACGAGTCAAACTTACGCCGAATCTATTGCTCCTGTTTTAGGCCAACTGTACCGTCAAAAAGGTGTTGAAGTTATACTTTTTGGTAAAACATTAGTTAATGCGACAACAATCGACATCATCAAAGCTCACCGTGTTGCCAAGCGTTACATTGGTTGTTCACTTACAGTTGAACAAACGCAACCAATTATTCAGCATCTTATTAAGATGGATTTGTCACCTTGTCGTATTGATGTCGGGCGCCTCGCATATACATTTTGGGAGAGTAATGTAGATACACATGGGCTGGATGATTTCTTGCAAACAGCATTGAAAGATTCACTTGAAGATGATCCAATGACAGAGCCTCGTGATGTGGTGCTGTATGGTTTTGGTCGTATAGGTCGTTTATTAACTCGATTATTAGTTGAAAAGAGTGGGCCCGGTTATCCATTAAGATTACGTGCTATTGTGGTGCGGGGTGGAAAAGACGGTGACTTAGAAAAACGCGCCAGTTTATTACGTCGAGACTCTGTGCATGGTCAGTTTAATGGCAGTATAGTCATCGATCATGAACGTAAAGTCATCATTGTGAATGGTAACTACATTCAAGTGATTTATGCCAATAAACCGCAAGATGTCGATTACTCCACTTTCGGTATTAAGGACGCCTTAGTTGTTGATAATACAGGTGTGTGGCGCGATACTGAAGGGCTTAGCCAGCACCTTGCATGTAGAGGTGCCAAAAAGGTGTTGTTGACCGCGCCAGGTAAAGGAGAAATAAAGAACGTTGTATTCGGTGTAAATGAAGATGTTATTGACCGTGAAGACACGATAATTTCTGCTGCAAGTTGCACGACAAATGCGATTACTCCGGTATTAAAGGCAGTACATGATAAGTTTGGTGTATTGTTTGGTCATATTGAAACAGTACATTCATTTACTAATGACCAAAATCTGATAGATAATTTCCACACCGGAGATCGTCGTGGCCGTGCTGCTTCATTGAACATGGTGCTGACATCAACCGGTGCTGCTAAAGCAGTGGCAAAAGCCATGCCTGAAATGGCAGGTAAATTAACAGGCAACGCGATTCGTGTTCCAACCCCAAATGTATCAATGGCGGTAATGAATCTTCAATTAGAGCAAAGTACCGATAAAGAAGCGTTGAACGCTTATTTACGAGAAATGGCGCTCTCTTCAACGTTATCTGCACAAATTGATTTTACTGACTCGACAGAAGTTGTCTCGACAGATTTAGTTGGTTCGCGTTATTCGGGAGTGGTTGATGGTGTTGCGACCATTGCACAAGATAATCGTGCCGTTTTGTATATTTGGTATGACAATGAGTTTGGTTATAGCTGTCAGGTTGTGCATTGCATGGAGCAGATGATGGGAGTGCGTTATAAAACATATCCTTACGTTTAATGAATAGTTTTCTTAAATCGATCTTAAAATAATAAAGATACCAGTAAAAATATAATGGTTTCACTTGCCTCTTTTTATGAAGAGGATTGCCACTTAGCGCTACTCCCCATAGTTCTGAGTGGCTTTTATTGACGAAAGAAAACAGTGAAACAACGCTTTATCGATAAAATCTGGATGAATAAAGCGCTGCGAGTCTTACATAGATAATTGCACCTAATGATTTATAACCCCATGTATGCCATGAGTTCACTCTTGATACGATTATATTCTCGATTCGTTACTTTTTGTGCTTGATAGTCGGTAGATTCTGCCTGCCCATCTTCTGCGACTTCAATTTCAAGAAAAGGTAGTTCATTGCTATTGGTCATTAGGTACAAAGCACGATTACCATCAATTTTATAGTCAAGATCAAAAGCAACAATCGTTTCCATATTGATATAGACAGTATTTATTTTAAGCGCTTTTTTCATCACATCACCTCATCCCTTTAAAATCAATATTTAAGCATTAGAATAAGCATATTCTCGATTATTTCTTCTGTCTTTATTGAGTTATGCAAACATACCTTTTGCTATTGCATAATCGTCTATACGTAAATGATAAGGGGATTTTTGTTACATGAAGATGTGTCGTACTTCGCCTTTATTTGTATTCGAAAAGAAAGACAAGATAAGAAGTTATAATATGAGTAATTTATTATTAAGTTGAACGAATGCAAAAATTTAATATAAGTCGAATAAACACTGATTTTGGCATATTTAACGTTATAGGCACTTACAATAAAAAATGTAAAGAGCTAAAGGTAAGTCAGTTATACCAGATGGGGACTGATGGTTGGTTTGAACTGGATATTAATAGATCTCCATCTGTTGTTGAAAAATTAGAGTCTTTAATAATAAACCACATTAATTAAAGAACTTTATATTGCTTTATAATTGGTGGGTATTATTTATATCTGGTTTGGGTTTATGGACTTGGTTTAGACTTTAAATCATTAATATCACAAGTATTCAAAAAGGGTTAGCAGTGATGCTGTCAATATTATGGATGATGGGTGCACTTTGCTCGTTTTGTTTAATAGCGATTGGTGCTAGAGAGTTATCTGGTGATATCACCACAGCTCAGTTAATGGCACTGCGTAGTATAATTGGGTTAGGTATTATTAGTGCTATTATCTTATATTATCAAGATAAGCGTTTATTTCAGACACAACGCTTGCGGTTACACGTATTTCGCAATGTATTCCACTTTGCTGGTCAATATGGCTGGTTATTAGGGTTAACATTATTACCCTTGGCAGAAGTTTTTGCGATTGAGTTTACCGTACCTATTTGGACTGCAATTATTGCCACGTTGTTCTTAAACGAACGCTTTACCTCAAAGCGTTTGTTTTCCTTAGTGCTGGGTTTCATTGGCGTACTTATCATTGTTCAGCCCGGTATTAAAATCATTAATAGTGCTTCGCTAATCGTACTAGGGGCGGCGATGTGTTATGCCGTATCTCATGCTTCAACTAAATCACTTTCTACTTCAGATAAGCCATTAACTATTCTATTTTTCATGTGTTTAGTACAACTTCCGTTTGGGTTAATACTAGCTTACCAAGGTTGGCAATCACCCAATATCTTTGCGTGGGGTTGGATTGTTTTAGTGTCTGTTTCAGCACTATTAGCCCATTTCTGTATGACCAAAGCAATGCAATTTGCTGATGTAACCTTAGTGGTTATGATGGACTTTTTGCGCTTGCCTTTAATCGCGATTGTGGGGTTTTATGTTTATGAGGAAGGGATTGATTGGACTCTTTTCTTAGGTGCCAGTTTTATGCTAGTGGGTAATTTAATGAATGTGAGTTCACCTAGAAAAGAAATGGTGAATAGCTAATGTGGTCGTTATTCGTATCTTTGGGTTATTACGTATTTCTTATTTTTAGTGGGTTATTATTTCTGATTTTGACGCCGTCTACATTGGTGTATGCAGATGCTCATAACATGTTGTTAATGATGACAATATGTACCTATATTATTCTTTTTTTGCTGTTCGTTTATTTTCTCGTAACAAATGATAGCTTTAGAACCGACGTTTTTACTCGTATAACAAAGAAAGGAAATAAAATTTTCAGTATTGCACCAGCATTCATTTTATTTATTATAACACCGCTCTTTATTTATATTTTTTATATAAAATTGATCCCTAGTGTAATAACTGCCTTTCCTAATAATATTGCGTATCAAACTGTCGTTATTAAAGATCTTTCACAAGATAGAAGCATGCAATGGTGTATTGAGCCTGAAGAGTTTACACAGTTCATGAATGATAGTATTTGTGAGATTCCCTCTGAAGTTGGGAGTAAATTATCATTAAATGATCGCGTTATTTTAGTGGGGAGAAAAACAGATCTTAGCTTTGGCTATTATGCGATGGTCGTGATGAAACCTGAATTAGACACTCCCATTAAGCATCACTTTTAACAGCTTTGATTTGAGGATAGAGCAAGGCAATGTCGTTTTTACAAAAATTTAAATGCGATCTATTGGTTGAATTGAGTGTTAAACAGTTATCTGTTCAGGTATTTGGAACGGGTGAAAGGGCGGATTTATCTCCTTATATTGCGATTGAAAATACGAAAAAAAACGTACTAGCTGTTGGTGATAAAGCAAAACATTTATCAGGTTCAAATATTACAGTAATTAATCCGTTTGATCATAAACGCTCGTTTGTCGGTGATTTTGCATGCGCTGAAAAGGTGCTGCAATATGCTGTCCGTGAAGTATTAGGTCACAACAAGTTTGTGTTAAGCCCACGTATTGTGATGCATCAATTGGAAAAAGTAGACGGTGGTCTCACTGATATTGAAGAGCGAGTGTTAAAAGAACTGGCGATGGGAGCTGGAGCAAGGGAGGTCTTAGTACATCATAATCAGGCTCGCATTCATGCTCAGCAAACCTCTTATGCAGCGTTGAAAAAACAAATAGGCTCGTAGTTTTATAGTGCCATTAATTTTTGTTGCGTGGTTTTATCCAGTTTTTCTAATGCATAGCGAAAAGCCGTACGGGTCATCGCGCTGCGGTGCTGAGTTAAGTATTTAATCACAGTTTCAGGTTCGTGTTTAGACAGTACTTTTAGCATCCAACCGTATCCTTTTTGCACCAAGTAGTGCTCATCATTCTGGAGTAAATTCGCCACGGTTAATGGGAATAAGTCGCTGTAGTCCTTTTTGTTCATTGGATAAATCAGGATCACTGCCGTAGCGCGGCGAACAGCAAAGTTATCATGGTTTACCCACGGCAAAATTTTAGGAAATAGTGATTTATATTTCAGTAGCAATTCACCAAAAGCATGGGTACAAAAATCATCACAATCGTTCCAGTCAGTTACGTAAGTAAATAACCAATGTTGGAAGGTTGTAAAGGTTTCAGGAGTATATTGCTTCTTCATTTTAAATGCCCAATCGTAAGCAATAATACTACAAGCCCAATCACGCTGTTTTAGCAATGTTTCACACACTGATAAAGTTGAATCAATATCTTGGATTTCTAATTGTTTAAAAAGCGCAGCAGAAAGGGCCCGAACCTGACTGGTTTTAATCGCTTTGGCGGGATAGCCTATTTCTGAAAGGGCATTTTTAACGGTTGATATGATCGTCATGGCGTCCTGCTTGTTGGCATTTATTGTAAATCATTTTAAGGGTATTGTTGCCAATGGTATTCCATTTGATGTGCCACTTGTTCTGCAAGCACTAAGCTGTGTAATTTTGATACGAGGTATAAGCTCATGTCTATTCCTGCTGATATACCTCCGGATGTTATATATTTTCCATCACAAACCCATCTCTTGTTATCTATGACATTTAGTTCAGGGAAGGTTTCGATTAAAATTGGGATGTCTTCCCAATGTGTCGTAACAAACAACTGAGTAAACAACTGGGCTTGCGCCAGTAAAAATACGCCAGTACAAACAGAAACAACATGTGTTGCTGATGAATCAACATGCTTTATCCATGCTAATACTTCTGCTTTATTCATTTCTTCAGTGTGAATACCACCGACAACAATGAGGACATCTATATGCGGGTGATCATTAAAGCTGTAATGTGGTAGAACTTGGAAACCGCCTCGTGCTGCCACTGGAGCGGACGTTTCAGCAATGAGGAATATATTCCAATCTTTTGCATGTAAGCGCTTAGCGGTACTAAAGACTTCGAAAGGCCCAGAAAAGTCGAGAACTTCTGCATTGTCGTAAATATAAATACCGATATTCATTTTTGCTCCATGCATGAACGAACTTAAAGGAGAAAGGAACAGATATAACGTTTAGTAGAGCTATCATATCGTGCAATATTATGGGAGGTAAGAGAGAAGATTGTGATGAGTGATACATTTTTGAATGTTTTAATAAAACAATGAATGACTCTGTTATTGAGTGGTTATTTGTAACGAAGTATTGGGATAGCTGAATTAGAATAATTAATGAAGTGTTAGCATAATCGAAATCATTATTTTTAACACTTCATGCTCGGTACTTAATCAGTATTTAGTTAGTGACTTGACCAATAAAAATAAATACAGCAATAACCGTTGGCATATAAGCGTATTTGAGAATTTGTTTTAATTTAAAGCTTGTTAAACGTGGTGCAAAGAGACTAAATAAAATACTTACGTTACATAGTAGAAAAAGTCCGTATGTTTTAATGGTAACGTCGTGTGTTTTTAATAACTTAATTTGTGCGAGGATTAATACCACATTAAGAATGATGCTAAAGATGCGTGCAATATTAAACTGTGCAAGTTGCATATCATTCGTTGAATTATCTCGCTCAGTTTTATCAACAGTGTCTACTGGTTGGTTCATGAATGTACATTCCTGAATGATGATGTTTAAAAGGGCAAAAAAGCCCAACAATGGCATGATAATCAGCCATATTATTTCGATATTTTAACTAAAGAGAAAATTTGTGACACCCCTAATTATAGCTAATTTTGCAATATCAGGTTGGAAAATTAATCGTTATTACATTGGTTATTCAGATTAATGTTTAAGTTTCTCTTTTTCTGTGTTTTTTATGTTAATCATGAAGCTGTTAAAGTGTGTCATTAATGGTATTCAAAAGGTTGTAAAAGAGGCGGCGAAGAAAAAGTTCTTCTAATAATGGATTCGAAAAATCAGATTCTTTCCTATACCAAGTCGCGAGGCTTAAACTTGATTGAATGTAATTAGCAACAAGATCATGTTCTAACCCATTCTCATTTTGATGAATAAGAAAGAGATCTTCTGCTTTATAAAATGATCGGTATAAAAAAGTGGTTTCAGTCATTATCCGCATCTCGATATGAATCTTACTGATAACTATTATCATCTTTGTTGATCTTGCTTGTTGTTATGTTATAACATAACCAAAGGCAGCAAGGGAGAGTAATAATGAAAGAAGGTATACACCCAGAATATCGAACGGTGGCTTTTCATGACACTGGTGCAGACAAGTACATAATGGTTGGTTCAACAATACAAACGTCAAGAACGGTTGAACTAGAGGGAGAAACATATCCTTATGTTACGTTAGATGTTTCTATGCATTCTCACCCGTTTTACACCGGTAAGCAGAAGATGACGAAACGTGATGGACGTGTTGCTCGATTTAATAAACAGTTTGCGATGACAGGGCTAAAAGGGGAATAACAATGCAGGTATTAAGCTCATTAAAAAGTGCAAAGAAGCGTAGTAAGGATTGCCAAGTCGTTAAACGTCGTGGTCGCCTTTATGTTATTTGTAAATCAAATCCAAGATTTAAAGCAGTACAGGGCAAGGTAAAGAAGAAAAAGTAAGATAGCAATAGTGAAAGGATGAATCCCAACCGGCTAGGTATCATCATATTAAAATAATATATTGCATATGAAGCCCATTACAAACGTGATGGGCTTTTTGTTTATTATCGACGTTGACAACTGGTACATCCGCGACAAGCTTGTCTTGTTGATTTATCTAATAATGAACGTTGTACACGACAGTAGGCATTTTTCAATGCTCGGCGGCCTGAAAACCAATCATCAGGCTTTTCCATGATCAAATAACCACCAAAGCGCTTTACTAACGCCTCACGATTGGCATTGATAAATTGGCTGTCGTAGCTAATCTCAAAGTAATCAAGTGCCTGCTCTATAGCAGTGAAATCTTTAATAGTTGTGAGAATATCTGGTTTGGTCATGGTGTTGTCTCTATTTATTGAAAGCGCAAGGTAGCACAAAGGGAAGTAAGGTATTTTGATTTTGATCTGTATATTAGGTTGTTAATAAATTGTTTGTTTTTTAATTGTTTTTAACTATTGTGGAGAGTGAAAAGAAAAGGAGACTGAAATGGAATTATTTACGACCTACCTAACAGAATTAATAGCCGTTGTTACTATCACGGTTTTAACCATTATTACACCGGGACCTGACTTTCTGATTGTGGTTAGAAATAGTCTCGTTCATTCAACGCGTTCTGGTATTCTCACTGCATTAGGTGTTGCTGCTGCGATTTGGGTACATACTTTTTATACCTTAGCAGGGATTGGCGTATTGCTTTCTCAATCTATTGTTCTCTTTTCTATCGTTAAATACCTTGGTGCGGCCTATCTGCTTTATATTGGTTATAAAAGTCTAAAAAGCACAGCGAAGACAACATTAGAGAATAGTGATCTTAAAAAGAAGGATGTTAGTGCTATTGCAGCTTTTAAAATGGGTTTTTTAAACAATATGTTAAACCCTAAAGCAACGTTATTCTTCTTGAGTTTATTCACTCAGTTAGTTAGTGCGTCGACACCTATCGCTATTCAAATTACCTATGGTGCGATTGTGTCATTTACCTGTTTTGTTTGGTTTTCTATGGTCGCAATTTTCTTAAACCGCAGTTACATTAAAAATGCTTTCTTATCAGCTCAGCAGTATATTGAAAAAGTCATGGGTGTGGTGTTAATGGCATTAGGCGCGAAGGTTGCTTTATCTAGCTCTAATTAATCTTATGATTTATTGATAGTAAAAATAAAAGCTCAGCAAGTGTTAGTTAAAAATAATATTTGGAGTGGAGGATATTAAGACTATTGTATTCAACCCATAAGAGGTTATTCGCGTCTAAAGTGTAGCTGTGTTCAATCTTATTGGTATTTAGCTGAAGTAATAAATTGACCAAAAGATTCACACCACACGATCACTGTATCGTATTCAGTGATATTAATGTTCTGAGGCACATTGACAACGAAATTATCAAAGGTTTTCACGTTTCCTACCAACACCATATTGGCTTTTTCTTGGTTAAATTCTGTTTCGGTTTCTACAAATTTAGGTGATAGGTATAGTTTATAATCAGGCCCTGGTGCGAGTTTTCCCATTAAGGTTATTTTTGTTGGTGAGATTGAAACTTTACCTTCGCCCCAATGGAGAAAGTCGCTACCAGCTAATCCTTTTGTGAACTCACCAGAATACTGGGCTTGCTTTGAATTGCGAGAGACTTCAGATTGTGTTGGTGCCGTTGGCGCAGTCAAAATAGGCAGCAAATAGATCCCTAGGGCAACACCGAATGCACAGGCAAGTAAGTGAGTGATAAGAAGTGTAATTGTCTTTTTGATAGTCATAAGTCTACCTGCGTTGAAACAATAGGTTTTTATAGGTATTGCTTAAAAATGTTATAAATTCAAATTCTTAATGCTTTATTTCTAATAAACATACAAAAATCCCGTAACGATCACTCACTACGGGCTTTACTTATTGTTATCGGTTAACCAATGACAAATTACACACATAGAGTTATGTGTTGCTGTTTGTTTTTAAAGGTAGCGCTTTTGAATGATTAAAAATCTGCGATTCAAGTGACAAATATAAAAACGCCCTAGTGAGTAGGGCGTTGAAGTGAATAGAAAGTGAATTAAACGGCAACGCTGTTTGGTTGTAAGTATTGCTGCCAAGCGGTTTGGTATAAATGTAATGACTCTTGACGTAGTTTTTTAATTTTCTTCTCTTCAAACTCTGTCAGAGGGCGTTTTTGATGCAGAGCTAAACGTTCAATTTTCTGAATTTGTTCGTAAATATCATGCTCTTTACCATTTTTCACATCAGAAATATCTTTTAAGTGAAGTTGTACTTCGGCAATGATTTTACTTTGTGGCAGTTCAACTAATACATTCAAATCACGGTAACCAGAAGCTGTTGGTTTTTTAAAGCGGTTTTTAACACCTACAATGGTCGCTTCTTTGCTTAGTAGTTCAAAAGATTGCACTAACGATGAAACATCGTTAGCAACGAGAGAAGCACGCGCGATATCCGTAATTTTATTCGTTTGACCATTTAGCTCTGTTTCAATTTTATGTTGTGCGCGTGCCATTGACTTAACGGCAGGAACTAATGCTTCAGTTGATGAAACTAGGCTAATGCTACGCATAAGATGTGCTAATTCAACTTGTGCTTGAGTTGATGCTTGGTACAAGGTAGTAAAGTCATCATACGGTTGTGCAATGTTATTATTTTTCCAAGATTGAATGCTATATAAACCACTTAAATCACGTTGAAATGACTTCCGGCTTGCTTGAGATAAACGGGTTGGTGATGGTTGGTCAGAGATTGTGTATGCAGGCGCAACAGCGGGTGCTGCAACCACAGAACGGCTAAGCATACAGAACAGAATAAAGCTTGTACGTAGAACAGATTTTACATCCATTAAGCAACTCCCAACGATATTGTCCTTCAATATCAAACACACAAAAAGAGTATTTAAAAGTGTTGTGTAGTTTGTCGGCGCTTGGTTTTACTTTCTGATCTGATGTTAGCAATATAGCCTGAATGGGAGGTAAACTCTGTGTCAATATTCATAAAACGATAAAAAAACCGCATAAAAATGCGGTTCTGATCACATTGTTGTATGTTGTTTTATTAGCTGGCTAGATTGAAATGCTGAGTATAAGCTTGCCACGCTTTTGCATATAGTGCCTGGGATTTTTCCTGTAAGCGTTTGATTTGCATTTTTTCAATATCATCTAGCGCTCGACGTTTAATTATCGAAATACGCTCGATGTTTTGAATGGCTTCATAGATATCATGCTCTTCACCATTTTTAATTTCTGCAATGGCTTCAAGGTGTAGTTGAATTTCAGCGATAAGCCCACTATTGCTTAACCGAATTAACACTTTGATATCGCGATAGCCAGATACTGCAGGGGAATCAAAACGGTTCTTCACTCTAACAATATCGCTATATTGAGCTAGGTAGTAATAAGCTTTCACTAAATCGCTAATGTTTGTTGCGACAACACTTCCTCGTACAACATCGGTTAGCTTATTTACGTTACCGAGTAACTCTGTGGCTATTTTCTTCTCAGCACGTTTTTGGTTTTTAATTCCTGGTAAAAAAGCCTGAGAATGGCTAGCGAGTGCGGCGGATTCTAATAGCATATTTAGCTCTTGTTGAGCTGGGTACGCGTGCTGGTATAACTTCTCTAACTGATTATAAGGCTGTGTAATATTATGCTGACGCCAGCTAGGAATTTGCTGTAGCTCTTTGATAGAATGCGGTGAATTGAATAATACACTCGTTTTATTAATGAGCTTAAAATTATGACTATTTTTTGAATGTTGAAACATCGCATCAGCAATTGTGTCATTGCTAACCGCAGAAGGTAGTAGACGATGAGTACGAGCGACAGTGTGAACAACCATTTTTTACTCCTTTAGCACAGCGCACTAGCAAATGGCAGCTAAGTCTGTGATTTATTCCTGAACGTCCTGTTCTGGCGCTAAAGATAATACTTTATTTTGAAAAGTGGTAATAAAAATGTTTATTTTTTTTAACGATAATCCAACATTGTGAGAAGGGTCATAAAACCATACTTATTGAGAGGTTAATTATGCTTTCAATGAGGGGGATAAGTTACTTTTGTTGTTTGAAGTTTGTTCAATGTGAAATTTTATAGTGTTTAATCGTAGGGATAGTAAGTAATGCAGGAAAATCTATTAATTGGCTTTATCGTTATTTGGGTTGCACTGGTTGTGGGTAGTGTAATGATATTTCAACGCGGTAAGGATGTAGCAAAAAAGCGTAAATTATGGCCAATTTATACCGTGTTTAGTAACGTCGTGATTGGCGGGTTCATTATTTATATGCAACCACCAACGGTATGGTTAGTTGCGATTCTAGTGTTATTGGTGCCATTAACATTGTTGACTATTCGTTCTACCAAGTTTTGTGATAGCTGTGGGCAGGCAACTCGCTCACCATTTTTTATGAAGCCGCCGCAGAAATGTAGTCATTGTAATAAGCCGTTAAGTTAATTTTTCAATTATTATATTAAGCAAGCCATCATCGTATTGTTCTAAGTTGATAGAGAGTAATTATCGTGATGGCTTGTTTGTGATTAAGCTTTAGCTGTTAACGGGAATGTATCAAACTGAATGCCAGACCAACCGTATTTAATAAAATGACGAATATTTTGGTGGTCGTTGTTTTCAGGATGTTCTAACACATCTTGACGGTAATATTGACCAAAACAAGCTAGCGTTTCTTGTTCTGATAGTTGATTTAATTGCGCAAAAGCAAAAATCTTACATGAACCTTCATTTGTTCCTGCATCATTCTTTAACGTATCGTCTTTTAAACCATTGTAAAATGTGGTGGCTTGGTAATCGTAATGTTCAGTGATCACTGCCATAACGTGTGCAAATTCAACGATGGTTGGATTTTGTTTAATGGTTTGAAGTAGTGCGTCCATTTACGTTTTTCTCCTATAAAAAAGGCCAGAATAACTCTGACCTTAGTATTGTAAATTCGTCCAGCGATTAACGCTGTTTTTTTGCTTGGTTCTTTAGCTCGTAATCTAACTCGTCAGGGTAGATCACTAAACCCTCTTGATCTTGAATTGGAAATACAACGATTGCCAGTTCGTCATCTTCAAGGCCATGTGTCCAACGGCTATGCCATTTGTTTAATGAAATAGCTTCTGCTTTACAATTATCCCACTCACCAGTTGCCCATGCTTCTGCAAACTCTTTATTTGGCCATACTGGTACACAGTCTTCATCGTCGGTATTAAGCATTACACAACCGTGTTCATCGATAAGGATCCAAATTTCACGGTTAGCGACAACTTCTTTAACTAAATGCTTGTAACGCTTTTCGGCATCAAAACCTTGGATTGTTTCAATTGCTGTTGCATCTAATGGCGTAGACATGGGTGTATTACCTTGGTAGTTATGTCGATTGATTGTAAGAATAAATCAAAATAGAACAGAGATCTTGTTTTATCCTACTGATTATTACAATTTTATGGGGTTTTATTAAGTTGTCATGCAAGATGAAATAATAAAGGGATTTATCTATATAGCACAAGGAGCCTGTGTTGTTTACTTACCGTTCTATTGCAACCACTGTGTCATTATCATTACTACTCTCTGGGTGTAATTGGGTTTATTGGGATGAAGATTTTGAGAGCTATCATGATCTTTCGTCATCGAATCCTTACCCGTTTCATCAAGTTGATATTTATCAGCCGGATAGCGGTGTAGGGCGCAATGACATAACTGTACTTAATAGCGGTATTGCAGCATTACAAACCCGTATTGATATGATCCGACGTGCTCATAAAACGATAGAGGTGGAATACTTTATTTTCTCGCCCGATATGAGTGGGAAAATAATCGTGCAAGAATTAGTGTCAGCAGCAAAGCGAGGAGTAAAAGTACGGGTATTAATTGATAAGTCTGCCACCGTATTTGAGTTTGATGAATACTACGCCGATGGTTTGAAAGATCATGGTATTGATGTTCGTTATTATAATGCCGCACCGCTGTATTATATTTCTACGATAAACTTTCGTAATCATCGTAAATTGTTGGTGGTTGATGGTAAAGAAGCGGTAACGGGTGGACGAAATATCGAAAATGATTATTTTGATCTTTCAGAACAATATAACTTTCTTGATCGCGATCTGCATGTATCAGGGTCTATTGTTAAAGCGATGCAAGATTCTTTTAATGCGTTTTTTGAACATGATATCAGTGAACGTTATCACTCTCCTGAAGTACCTAACAATCGTATTGAATTGCAAAAATACGAGCGTAAACAGGAAGCCGTTCAAGCCTTTCTTGCTCACACAGAAATTGAAGAGGCGACAAGAGCAAGAATAGAAGCCATCGCAAGACCGATTTTAATGGAGAAAAAGACGTATTTATGTCCTGAAACGACATTTACTTCAGACGCACCAGGAGGATCGTTCTGGACGCGATTTAAAGATCCGTATAGTGATAATTATCGTTTTTTACGTAAAACTATTTTCGATAAAGTGATGACAGTCGATAACAGTTTAATATTGGCCTCTCCTTATTTACTGAATAATCGAAAATCAGAGCATTTAATGCAAATATTACTCGATAAAAATATCGATATGACGTTATACACCAATTCTTTATCCTCAACCGATGCCACTTATGTAGCGGCACAACTCTATAGTCATGTTTATGATTGGCAAGCTAAGGGAATGCATATCTATCTCCATGCTGGCGAATGGCTAAATGAAACTGCAACAGTGAGTAAAGCGGTGGAAAATGCAAGGTGGGGAATGCATTCAAAAACACAAATTTATAAACGCAATGGTGATGCTCAAAATGAAGTGATGGTGGGGACGTACAATATTGATAACCGTTCTAATCACTATAATACTGAAATGGGACTTTTTTGTCGTGGCAACGATCAGCTTGTCGCTGAAATTGAGGAGAGTATTCGTTCACGAGCAAAGAATGGATACCAAATCGTAGGGAATGAAGAGGCAATAGATAGTCAAAATAACCCAGTTAATGTTTATGGATCTGGTGAGCCTGATACAACAAAAATGAAATTTATGTGGTTGCCGTCATGGCTGTTTAATTTCTTATTATAATAAGAATGTAAATATAGTTATACAATACAACATAATTAATTAGATATTTAAAATGGATTTATCTCTTGTATTTATTTGTCAAAAAAAGAATTAGATAAAAATATAACATCATAAAAACAGTTATAATTAATAAATAAGATGATGAATTAGATATAATAATGTATTTTTTGCATTTTGGTATGCAAAATAAATAGTATATATTTTATTTATTTAGCGGTATTAATACGAGGCATATTATTCATTTGTTGCCTATATTATAAAAAAGAGGGGAATCAACGATATTATAAAGGTGGCTTCAATGCTAGCACAGTGTGATAAGAAAACGTTCAAAGCTAAACTCGTTGCTATTGGCTGTACTTATGAACCTTGGATTGCGTTATTAGAACAAACTGGATGGAAAACACATTGTTGTTATGACCTTCGTACTGCTGACGCCATCTTGGAAGAATATAGCCCTTGCATTTGTATTGTCGATCTTAGTAATAATGATTTTAGTTTAAATAGCATTTCTTTAAGGGCAAATAAAACCAAGCAAGTAAAATGGATTGCTGTAATTAAGAAAGAACAGCTTGGTATGGATGCTATTTGTCAATTTATAAATAATTATTGTGTTGATTATTTTTCAATTCCCATTCCATCGACGCATCTATTGGAAACTGTCGGCCATCAATTAGGCATGTTAGAAATTGAATCTAATTCTTGGACAGATGCTCAGCAAGATGTCGGTTTATTTGGTGAATCTAAATCAATTAAGCATTTGAGAGATATGGTTCGGCGTGTTGCAATGACAGACGTTAATATTTTTATTAGCGGTGAGCAAGGAACCGGAAAAGATCTTATTGCGAATTCTATCCATAATTTAAGTAAACGAAGAAATGACAGTTTTACTATGATCAATTGCGCATCAGTTATGGACGATGATGAGCAAATAGCCTTTTTAAATTCAGACGGTGAACATGTATCTGAAAACACGATAAAAGCGGGTACGGTTTTACTTAATGGTATTGAAGAACTGTCTAAAAACTTGCAACAGAAGCTTCTCGCTTATTTACAAAAACCGACTAATGACTCTTTAGAAGATACCAGAGAGTGTGATGTTCGTGTTATTGCCTGCTCTAGTGCTAATTTAGAACAAGCAATTGCGAATGAAACATTCAGTAAAGAGTTATTTTACCGACTTAATGTTTTCCATATTTCAGTACCAACGTTACGTGAAAGAGGTGCTGATATTATTGCTTTAGCTGAATATTTCTTACATAAGTATTCAAGCGAATATAACACCATTGCAACTCAGTATAATGAAGAAGCAAAGCAGTTACTTCTCCGTTATAACTGGCCGGGTAATGTACGAGAGCTAATAAATCAAGTTAAACGCGTTTCGTTATTAACAGATGGTAATGAAGTGGGTGTTGAACACTTCGACTTACCTAAGAAAATTAATATGAAGCAAAGTTTACGTAATATTAAAGATGAGGCAGAAAAAGACGTACTGGTTGCTGTATTAGAAACTCACCGTGGTCAAGTAGCATCAGCTGCAAAAGATCTTGGTGTTTCAAGAGCAACAATGTACCGCTTGTTGAATAAACATAATATTGTGCCTGATGTACGTTACTACAATGGCTCCAATTACGCGACAGAATAAAATTTGATGAACAATACCCACTTATTTTACACTTTCTCGTAGGGTGTCGATAAGTGGGCTTTTCTTTGACTGTAGTTTACAACTTAATAAGTCATGAAGAAATAAACGGTGTAAAACTGAGTCTAAAGATAACTGGACAGTGATCACTCAATTGGTAAGTTGATACTTGTTCGAAGGAATAAGGTACCTGCTGGATAGATGAGATAGTAAAATGTTCACTACTAAAACCATGGTCAATTAATTCTTTATAACGACGATAATAGGTTTTATTCTTCTTTCTTCTTTTTGTTAAACAGTTACCTTTAACATTATGAGTAAGCCATTTTAAAGAACCTTGCTGATTATTATTGGAGAAAAAGTAAGTTTTGTTATTTGTTGTATTAAGAGATATACGATGATTAAAATCGCCAACTAAGATAAAAGGCTGCCTTTTCACTTCTTGCTGTTCTATCCATTGTTGGATTAATGTTCGTTGTAAATTCAGTGTGCGACAGGATTTTTTACGGTTGTTCTTTAGCTGTTTAGGAGTAAAGCAACCTGATTTTAAGTGTACATTCACAACGATAATATCATGCTGATTAAGATTGACTTTAATTGCTGAACCATAACGTAACTTTTGTGGGTAATACGGCTTGTTTCCTAATGCTATAGCGGGAGAGCTCAACGTGGTTATATCTGGGTGTTCTTTAACGGTAAGGTGTTTTTTAACGGCAAAACCAGTGAATTGGTTGATCCCATTAAAAACGTCGTCTTTGTTTTTGACTCTTGATGATATGTATATTTGATAGCGGTCTTTAGGAACAATGCGATGAAGGCTTGAGGCACTATCGACTTCTTGAAAGGCGAGAATATCGGGTTGGTGAGTAAGAAAGATTTGCTTTAATACTTGGTAGTCTTTTGCTGTTCGTTGTATGTCGTTTTTGGGATGATCCGCTAGCCATTGAAAATTCCACGTCATTAACGTTAATGAGTGTGCATGACAAATATTAGCGAGTATGAATTGAATCGCAAAAAAGAATAAATACGGGATTATGTTCTCCTTATTTTAGGTTAACTTTTTAGCCTTATTATAATATTTATGATGAAAATTCAGTTTCACTATTCTTGGTAAACATAGTTTTCTGGAGTGAGTTATCACACCACTTGAAAGCTATTCTTAATATCGTATGCAGTGTGTTATCTCAAACAAAAATCATGAGTTATAACTTTTGTGGCATCTTACTGTCAGCTTTGTTTTAGAAAGGAATCTAAGGTGGAAATACTACTGCTTGAACCCGAAGTTTCGTGGGGGAAATTTAAGATCCTTGCGTGGTTTGCTGCTTTATCTATTGTATTGGTCTATGTTGTGCTGCGTGTAGAAGCATACATGAAATTTAAGTCATTAACCGTTAAAAGCATTGTGTTTAAGTGCTCTTTTCTACCTGTATTATTTTTAACAGTAGGCTATTTAGAGCATTTAGATCGATTTTATAGTTTTGCGATTCAACCTAATGGCAATGTTATTTTGAACTATGTCTTTCCTGAAGGGAAAAAGGTAGCGCTTGAGCCAGAAAAGGCATGGATATCTCATGATCGTGCTGGCTGCGCTGTGTATATCAAAGCGCAAGCAGAACACTATAAAAGTGTAATGTCGATACGAGTATCTAAATGTCGGCAAGCCGTTGACGCAATATGACCAAAACAGCCACAGATGGTTATTATACATAGCTCAAAGTGCGGTATTTACTAAGCAGCGATATAACAATTTCGTCCTGATTTTTTTGCATCATATAAATTGTGATCTGCTTTTTCTATAAATTGCGTTGAACGTTGGCTTTCCTCATAAGTCGTTATACCTTGGCTGATTGTCACGATATGACTGGTTTGTGAGGCGGGATGATCAATCGCTACTTTAGTTAAGTTTTCCTGAATACGTTGGGCGACTAAAATAGCGCCATCAAGGTTGGTATTTGGTAACAAAACCGCAAATTCTTCTCCACCGAAACGAGAAACACTATCTGTGCCTCGAAGCAAGCTTGCATCAATCACTTTTGCAACTAATTTTAAACACTCATCCCCCGCAATATGGCCTTGACTGTCGTTAAATGCTTTAAAGTGATCAATATCAATTAAAATTAGAGACAAAGGGATATGTAAGCGTTGGCTATTTTTAATTTGCTTCTCAAGTTCTATTTGGAAAAAACGGCGATTTTTAATTTGGGTTAATTGGTCACGAGAAGCGAGTTGATTTAACTCTTTTAGTAAACGTTTATTCTCATGTTCTTGTTGAATACGATTACTGAACCAGCGATATAGCACACGGCGTCCAGATTCAATGATGATGAGAGTGATCATAAACTTTTCAAACGAAAACAGTAATGTTAAGTGCTCATCTTTGATTGTTATCCAAGTACTCAAAGCAAGTATTGGTGTAATCGCTAAATATAAGGCATTTCGGTAGGTATAAAATCCAAGTAATGCCACCATAGTTGTCAGGTTGGCTAATACTTCAGAGAGTAAAGTGAATTGTGCATACAGGCCTAAGATTAAGATAGTTGCTCCCCAACTCAAACCATAGGTGAAGCTATAAAAGGCACTCACTAAGCGATAATTTGCAGGTTCAGTGCTGCGATTAAAATAAATGATCCCGAAACCAGAAAGTATCATTTGCCAAGTAAACTGGGCTGTTAACAAAAATGATATATCAGAGTCATTAGTGAAATGATTGAGCCATAATGTGACTAACATTAAAGATAAGATCATCAGAGATATCTTAGATGACCATAAAAAACCAATACGAAGGTTTTTATAGGTTACTTTATTGATACGCTGTGTAAGTGTTAAGCCATCCATTAAATATTCAAATCAGCCTGGTAAAAGTGTTTAATCAGTCTACTTCATTCAGCAAAAAATCAAGAATTTTTTCTCATTATTTTTACTTAAATACCAAATAATTTTATTGACAAGCGTATATGTAAATTTGCTTTTATAAAGAATTTTGTGACGCATCAGATGCATCGTTCGTATCGTAATCTCTCTTTAAAACAAATTGATTTGGATCAATGTTTGTTTTTTGAAAATCTCGCCTAATACCCACATCTTGTTGTTGCGTGTATACCGAATGCCTATATTTTGTGTTTACGTGACACTGTAATGAATATTGTATATTTAGGAGCCTAGTGTGAAACTTGTTGTGATTAAGCGTGATGGCTGCCGTGTACCTTTCGAAATGCAACGCATTAAAGAAGCGGTAATGGGTGCAGCTCAGTCAATCAATGACATGAATATGAGTGAAGTGGATGCAATGTCTGTTGCTGAAGCGACATTAGCTCAATTCCAGCATGCTGAAGAAGTAGATATTCACGCTATCCAGGACGCTGTAGAGAATCAATTGATGATTGGTCCTCACAAAACAGTTGCCCGTGCCTATATTGAATATCGCCATGATCGCGATATTGCACGTGAAAAGAAAAGCCGCCTAAATAATGAAATTCGTGGTTTGATTGAGCAAAGCAATGCATCTTTACTTAATGAGAACGCGAATAAAGACAGTAAAGTGATCCCAACGCAGCGTGATTTATTGGCTGGTATTGTTGCTAAACACTACGCGACTCAACATTTGTTGCCGCGTGACATTGTTAAAGCACATGAGTGTGGTGATATTCACTTCCATGATCTGGATTATTCTCCTTTCTTCCCTATGTTTAACTGTATGCTGATTGATTTAAACGGCATGTTGACCCATGGTTTTAAAATGGGTAACGCAGAGATTGATACTCCTAAATCTATTTCTACCGCAACAGCAGTTACAGCTCAGATCATTGCACAAGTAGCAAGCCACATCTACGGTGGAACAACCATCAACCGTATTGATGAAGTATTAGCACCTTATGTTACTGTTAGTTATAAAAAGCATTTAGAAGTAGCAAAAGAGTGGGGCATTGAAGACCCAGTTGCTTTTGCTAATGCGCGTACTGAAAAAGAATGTTATGACGCATTCCAATCACTAGAATATGAAGTAAACACATTACATACCGCAAATGGGCAAACACCGTTTGTTACTTTCGGTTTTGGTTTAGGTACGTCGTGGGAATCACGCTTAATTCAACAATCTATTTTGAAGAACCGTATTTCAGGTTTGGGTAAAAATCATAAGACGGCAGTATTCCCTAAGCTTGTGTTTGCCATTAAAGATGGGTTAAACCATAAACAAGATGACGCGAACTACGATATTAAGCAATTGGCGTTAGAGTGTGCTTCTAAGCGCATGTACCCAGACATTTTGAACTATGACAAGTTAGTTGAAGTAACGGGTTCATTCAAAACGCCGATGGGTTGTCGTAGTTTCCTTGGTCCGTATGAAGAAAATGGTGAGTTGATCCACGAAGGCCGCAATAACCTTGGTGTTGTAAGTATTAACCTTCCACGTATTGCATTAGAAGCAAAAGGGGATGAAGCGCGTTTCTTTACTTTATTAGATGAGCGTTTGGCCTTATCTCGTCGTGCACTTGATGCACGTATCTCCCGTCTTGATGGAGTGAAAGCACGTGTAGCCCCTATTTTATATATGGAAGGAGCATGTGGTGTACGCCTTAAAGAAGATGATGACGTATCAGAAATCTTCAAAAATGGTCGTGCTTCAATTTCGCTTGGCTATATTGGTATTCATGAAACAGTGAATGCACTATATGGCAATGATACGCATGTATACGACAGTGAAGAGCTTCGCCAAAAAGCGGTTGCCATTGTTCAGCGTTTACGCGATGCAACAGATGCATGGAAGAAAGAAACGGGGTATGGCTTTAGCTTATACAGTACGCCAAGTGAAAACCTATGTAGTCGTTTTTGTGCAATCGATACTAAAGAATTTGGTGTTGTTGCAGGTGTGACGGACAAAGGCTACTACACAAATAGCTTCCACCTAGATGTTGAAAAGAAAGTAAACCCATACGATAAAATTGACTTTGAGATGGCTTACCCTGATATCGCGAATGGTGGCTTCATCTGTTACGGTGAATACCCAAATATTCAGCATAACCTTGAAGCACTAGAAGATGTATGGGATTACAGCTATTCGCGTGTTCCTTATTACGGTACTAATACACCCATTGATGAGTGTTATGAGTGTGGCTTTACGGGTGAGTTTGACTGTACAAGTAAAGGCTTTACATGTCCTAAGTGTGGTAACCACGAGCCATCTAAGGTATCAGTAACACGCCGTGTATGCGGTTACTTAGGTAGCCCTGACGCACGCCCGTTTAACTTCGGTAAACAAGAAGAAGTGAAGCGTCGTGTTAAACACATGTAATTTCTATTTGAGTGCATAGTGTAACAAGATAAAAGTGCCTGAGAGGGCACTTTTTCTTTTTAAGATTATTATTTAATAAATTACTAGAGAGTGTAGGTGACCAATATGAATTATCACAACTATTACCCTGTCGATATTGTTAATGGACCGGGCACTCGTGCAAGTTTATTTGTTTCTGGCTGTATTCATCAGTGTCGAGGTTGTTATAACCAGAGTACATGGCGACTAGATGCAGGGCACTTTTTTAGCCAAGAGATGGAAGATCAGATCATTAATGATTTGAACGATACTAGAATTAAACGCCGTGGTTTGTCTTTATCTGGAGGTGATCCGTTACACCCAAACAACGTGCCTGATATTTTAAAGTTGGTAAAACGTGTCCGTAGTGAATGTATTGGTAAAGATATTTGGTTATGGACGGGGTACACGTTCGCTGAGTTAACTGAGCAGCAACAGCAAATTGTTGATCTTATCGATGTTCTTGTTGATGGAAAATACGAAGAATCTCAACGAGATCCTGCTTTGGTATGGCGTGGTAGTGAGAATCAAGTTATCCACTATTTAACTAAAAAATAATCATAATGAGAATTACATGATAATTTTGACTTACTATCGTAACTTACTGATTATTTAAAAATCCCACCTGTATAAAAAACATACGAAAAGTGTGTTTTTTCACAGCGTTAGTAAAGTTATCCACTGTTTCTGTGTATAAGTATGGGAAAAGGCAGTGTATGATTTTACCCATGCCCTATTAACGAGAATACGTTTAAAACATGTCACATTTTAATTATTACTCCTGTGGTTACATAACGGTATTTATCTCTTATTTCTTTGATATGCAGCTTTAAATAGTGTTCGAAGTATACTTTATTAACAATCTCTTACATGTTTTGTGTGAAGTGATAGGTAGCACAGTATTTTATAAATTTTCATGTATAATAAACTGATATGATTGATAGTATAATTTATTGAAATAAAATAATTAGTTAGCGTTGTTCGTGATGATTAGTTGATGTTATCAACACGAATGTTGGTATTGAGTAGTGAAATACAGGCAGCATCGAGCTGATAGTATTTATCATAATTAAATAAGAAAATAGTTATGACTGTTTACAGAGTAATGTCAGAGCTCTCGTCGAATAAATATCTTGTTGCTGTTTCGAATGTCTTTATCATGGCCTTACCGCTGGCATTAATCTCGACGTTCTGTGAACTTATAGCGGTATTCTGTGAGCACTACGGCTATGACTCATTAACTGGCACGATAAGGTATGTAGGTGAATCAACGGGTTTGATGTTTCCTATATTGATCAACTTTTATCTTGTTACATACCTCTCTTCTGTAAAACGTATCCCTAAAGGGGTCTCAATAGCCAGTGCATTAACTGTGTATTTTGTTGTGTCCTACCAATGGGGCTTTTTATCGCAAATTATGCCATTACCTAATAGTTTTCCGTTGTCGTTATTAACGGCATATATTACTTGTGGACTGATTTCTCGATTAAAGAAATTTCGTGTTTTTAGAGGCAGTGATCGCGACTCCGTCATCGACAGCTCAGCAAACATGCTACTAGGTGCGATAGTCTCCATTGGTGCATTGATAACATCCAGTCAGCTTATTTACTTTGCTGTTAATTCGGTAAGCATTTCATCTTCATTATTACCCTCGCTTGATCCTACTTCTTTTGTTGATGGCCTTATTTATGAGTTATTGCGCGGGGCGTTTTGGTCCGTAGGGATCAATGGCCATAATGTACTTCATATGTACAAAGCTGAACTTTACGATATCACTATGGTGAATATTTCAGCATGGCATAATTTTGGTGCAGATCTTAATATTATCAGCACCAATTTTTATGATTTCTTTACGGGCATTGGTGGTAGCGGCAACTTATTGAGCTTAGTTATTTGTATGCTGTTATTTGCAAAAAGTGAAGGCTATAAAGTATTAGCAAAAGCGTCCCTTATCTTGTGTCTTTTTAACGTCAATGAGCCGGTGCTCTATGGTGTGCCTGTTATATTTAATCCAATCATGATTATTCCTTTTCTGATTGCACCTGCAATTGGTTTTGTGGTGGCTTATGGATCGATGTATTGGGGAATTGTGCCACCATTAAGTGAAATCCAAAGCTGGTTAATGCCGCCTTTATTAAGCGGCTATGTTGCAACAGGAGGGGCTATTTCTGGCGCAATATTACAGGCTGTTATCATCCTAATTGGTGTCGTGATCTATTACCCATTCTTTAAACTAATGGATAAGCGTAACCTTGGTATTGGTGTGTCCGATGTCTTCTCCAATCGCTTATTTACCAGTGATGAGATTGAAGTTAAAACACGTTTAACCAGTTTTATACCGTCTTTACATCGAAATTTAAAAGCACAAAAAGAGATCGAACGGCTACAAGCTGAAGGGGAGTTTTTACTCTATTTTCAACCTCAGGTTGATGTGAATACGAATAAGATCATTAGTTTTGAAACACTTATTCGTTATCATGATAAGGATGGAAAGATTTTACCGCCGACGTTTTTAGCCGCCTTTAATCAATTAGGGTTAATGCCTGATTTAGATTATTGGGTTTTTGACAAAGCATTACGTGCTGGCGAACGATTTGCGAAAGTGAATGAGAACATTAGATTATCGATAAATATCTCACCAGATACTGTCTTAAAGAAAAATTTTGTCCAAACGATTAAAACACATATTGAAGAGAGCTCACTGTCATTCTCTCAAATTGAAATTGAGATCACTGAAGAGTTATTGGTGCAAAATGAAGCCGATGTTGCGAAAGTCATCGATCAATTACATCAATTAGGCATTGCCGTAGCATTAGACGATTTTGGTACTGGCTATTCATCACTGGCTTATTTATCGCGTTTTGATTTTGATAAAGTAAAAATTGATCGAACACTGGTACTGAATCTAGAAACACAGCGAGGTAAAGATCTGTTTAGCTTAGCTGTACAACTCGGTAAGATCACCAATGCTGAGATTGTTGTTGAAGGGGTAGAGCATCTTAAAGAAGTTGAATTTATTCAATCTGTGGGGGTACGCTATATTCAAGGTTTTTATTACTATCGACCAATGTCGCAACAAGATGTTTTTGCTAATGAATTATTACAAGACTTTGTTTCTAATAACGATATAAATAATGATCTGACAACCAAGCAGGTAACAGCTATCGAGGTATAGTTTAATGGTGACGGATTTATTAAATAATACCGCGTTGTTTAAGCTTCCATCTTAAAAGGATATACGGTAAATTTCGTATCCATTTTATGCTCTACTGGGGACGTTATGTCACGCACTATTATCTATACCTACAAAAATGAAGAAAAAGAGCTTATTTTTTCATTTGATCAATACCGTAATATTCATGAAGCGGTAGCTGCTGCAGAAGGTATCGACTTAACGTCATTTCTAAAAATGGAATTGCAAGTTGAAGCAGTTTCAAATTCAAGTAAAGCTGCCCGTGACTATCGTGATAGTTATTTTCGTAAGCTAGGCTTTGGTAAAATTGCTTTAGCGAAAAAAGAAAATCGCGGTGTTGGCCAAAAATAGTTGGCAAGTAAATGAAAAAGGCTGGCTATAATCGCCAGCTTTTTTGTTTTTACTGAACGCTGTTATAACTCATTATATTTTTTCGCTGATCCATAACATTTCTCAATAGGGTATTTATCAGCATTTTTGATTATCTTTCTCTGGCAAGCCTCTAAAATATCCACATCGCACTTATCCGCTAATCGAACCAAGTACATCATCACATCCGCAAGTTCTTCTTCTAATTGCCGTTTTTTTTCAACTGAAAGGTCTTGGCTTTGCTCGGGGGTTAACCATTGGAAAATTTCTGTTAATTCACCCACTTCACCACTTAAGGCCATTACTAAGTTTTTAGGGGTATGGAACTGATCCCAATTGCGCTGTATTGCAAAGTGTCGGAGTTGTTCTTGTAGTTGCTGTAGCTCTGAAGGTGGGTTTGATGACATGATAAAACGTTCTTATTTGGACAATAATTGAAGGATAAACAAAAACACCGTACAACGCACGGTGTTTACATTTAAGACAATTACGAGTGAGGCAGGGTAACGTTACGCTTTTTATCGAATAAGTTGGGTAATGCTTCAAGCGTACAAAAGATCAAACCTGCCCAAATAAGGCTAAAACTGATCGCTTTAGTATGATCAAAGAACTCACCAAACAAGAACACGGCTAATAAGAACTGTAATGTTGGCTCGATATATTGCATTAATCCAACCATTGTTAAGCTAGTACGATTCAGTGCTAAAGCGAAGAAGATTAAGGGTGCGACTGTAACTGGCGCAGAGCCTACATATAATAGAAATGTAGTCGTACCTGATGTTAACGACACACTATCACCAGAGAAGTAAAGCCACAGCATATAAATTACAGCAAAGGGGGTAAGGATAGCGGCTTCAATAGTCACCGAGGTTAATGCATCATATCTTATATACTTTTTGGTTAATCCATAGATAGCAAAAAAGCTGCCCATAAGAAGAGACAACCAAGGTAATTCCCCGTACTGCCAGACTTGATAAGCAATACCTAAGATAGCCAGAACCACAGCGATTACTTGAGCTTTTGTGAGCTTTTCTCTTAAGAAAAACATACCTAAGGCAATAGCAAATAATGGGTTAATAAAATAACCAAGACTTGCGGCAAGCACTTCACCGTGGGTAATCGCCCAGGTAAAAGCATACCAAGATACACTCATAATACAGCCAGCAACACCGCACATGAAGAACGATTTCTTATCTGCCAACAGTTCCGTAACGTTAGGTAAAGGCCGTTTAAGTAGTAGTATGACTAATAACATAACAGGCACTGAAAAAATAAGTCTTAGTGCGAGTAATTCATTAATATTGGCTTGTGGCAAGAACTGATAATACAGTGGGAGAATTCCCCAAAGCACAAAAGAAAATGCCGCCAGCATATTTCCAGCACGACGAGATTGCATTGATTGACCTAACAGTAAGTGTAAATGTTTGATGTAATGTGTTGGCAAGACTTTGCCATATCGGGTGGAACAGAATGAACCTAGACGATAATCGCGACATTTTGCCATCGAATAGGTATATGTCAACATTATTTTATCTCTATATAGCATAAAAATATAAACAATATTTAATCACTGTTTATTCTGTTTTTTGTTAAACTTCATGGGTTAGAGTGCTGTGGTGATATAAGCTATGGTTGCTTGCCATTTAGGTTTACAACTGAGAGAAAATAGATGACTAAATTAACGTCAGATATCCAAGCTAACAAATTAATGTTTGTTGAAGAAACACAAAATACACGTATTGTTTGGAGCCTTCGTAATGAAGAAGGTGATTGGCTATCTGTTGCTTCATCTGAGTTTGAAGATTCGGAAGTAATGCCATTCTGGTCAAATGAAGAAGATGCGAAAGCGCAATGTGCTGATGAGTGGGCTGAGTTCCAACCAAGTGAATTGCCACTAGATATTTTCTTAGAAGATTGGATGATCACATTAGCTGAAGACGGTGTTCTTGTTGGTTTGAACTGGAACGAAAGTCTTGAAGGTGTGGAAGTTGAGCCTAGCGATGTTGCTAAGCTTTACATCTAAGCCTTAGATTGTTGATATAATTTACACCCAATGAAACTCATTGGGTGTAATTATTTTAGGCTTTATTCTCTTTTGATGTCTCTTCACTCGCCAAATAAGAATCTTGCGATAATTCATTATCAAGTTGGGCGATCTTTTCTGCCATAAGTTGATGGCATTTTTCAGCTAACTGTCTTGCGTCAGTCGATTTAAATGTTTGAGTGTCGATTGGGGCTAGCATTTCAGCTATAACAGTACCGTTATCAAGTTTATTTAAATCAATCTTATTGTGTGTCGTACTGATCACGACAGGAATAATAGGTACACCTGCTTCTATCGCCATTCTAAAAGCTCCTGTCTTAAAAGGCAGCAATCCACGTCCTTTGCTTCGCGTGCCTTCTGGGTAAACCCAGACAGATAAATTTCGCTGGTGGATAGCATCAGCAACTTGCTGAATGGTATTACGCGCTTTGGCTTTATTCTCACGATCAATCAGTATATTGCCCGTGATCCAGTAAAGCTGCCCGAAGAAAGGGATCCATAATAAGCTTTTTTTCCCTAGTGACACGGTATTTGGTTGCAACATACCAGGGGTCGTAACAAAGTCATAAACACTTTGGTGATTGGATATATAGACGGCATTAGCAATATTGGCGCTGTTACTGAGTCCACGTTGCTCAACATGAACACCTGTAATTTTTTGCAATTGGTTAAACCAGCGGCAAAAGGTGTAGACATGTTTAGGTGCACGAGGTCGGTTTATTAGGCAGTAAAGTAGTGCACAACAGGTTGTAATGATAATAAAAAGGGTTGCGATGGTAATTCGAATTAAAGCCAGCACATATACTCCTTATGCTGTTTAAGTTATGTCGCATGACTACATCTTTATACATTACCTAAATAGTTATTATTGTGATAGTGTGGCTTTACAAATAATTAACATTTTATAGTGTGTTATCACGATTTATAAAAATATACGGTATCTGGTCAGATGATATATTGCTTGTTAATAACATTAACAGTTACATTTTCAATCTAGGCGTGAAGATAATCGCATATGTATTTATAGATAAGTAAATGACTGGATCTTAAATAGGATAAAAGTAAAAATTATATATAGATAATCAATACGTTATAGACGTAGTTTTTATCTCTTCTGTTGTATAAATTTTTGAGCTTACTTAACAGTAAGCTTTTTTTTTCCTTCCCTACAATAATTTTACCATGTTGTAGCGTTCGAACGTAATGTCGTCACGGATAGCAATTTCTGTATCGATTAATTCAAAACCTAGCTTGCTAAACAAGGGTAGAGAGAGTTTACTGGCTGTAACACTCAGTGTTGTTTGATGGCTTATATGTGCTATTTGTTCGAGCTTACTATAAATAGCACTCGCGACACCCAAGCGATTAAACTCAGGCCGGGTATAGAGTAAAGCAATATAATTTTTCGGATGAAGTTGACCGAACCCCATGACACTCCCTTCATTGTTAATTGCCATTATTACAGCACCTTGTGTTAATAATTTAGCAAATTCGTTTGGGTGTTTGCGCGGATAATCAGCCCATATTTTGACTTGTTGTGGATGATAATAAGCAGGCGCAATTTTTGTAATAGCGTCATAGTAAAGCTGAGACAATTCTTGCTCATAATGGGGATTATAATTATGAAATTGTATTGAGGTCATATTGTTGAGCGTATACGTTTAATGTTTGTATCTAATTTTAAGATATTAGAATTGTTATTGTTTGGAATAGGTCAAATTTATTCTGATAGTGTGCACTTTGTCCTTATTATTGGTATTATTTTAAGCCATAATCAATAAAAGTATTATCAAACGATCAGTACAGGCTAAATTTTGAAGAACGGATTTAAATATAATAAACACGCATTATTTGCATTGGCGCTTGTGTCAATGATTGGGTGTTCTTCGACTGACTCTGTAAATGATAAAACATCAAACAATAAGGCTGCTGAAACAACGTCAGTAGGCAAAAAAATTGCTGTTAGCAATGATACGTTGGAAGAAGGTTTGAAAAAGAACGCTTCTGTAGATACAGGTATGTTTGATGGTGTTTACCATTCATGGAAAGGAACACCTTATCGTCTTGGTGGAACAACAAAGAAAGGCATTGATTGCTCAGCATTTGTGCAAGTTGGTTATTCCAGTGTTTACCAAATGATGTTGCCAAGAACAACATTACAATTGGTGAAAAAGGGACGTAAAGTTTCACGTAACAGTGCAAAAGAAGGGGATTTAGTCTTTTTCCGAACGGGACGTAATACACGCCATGTTGGAATATATTTAGGCAATTCAGAATTTATGCACGCGTCACAATCAAAAGGTGTGATGATTTCACGCTTAGATAATCCTTATTGGAAGCGACATTTTTGGCAAATTAGACGTATGCCGAAACCACAATGACAATTAGATGATAAAAAGCCCAGCTACTCTAGCTGGGCTTTTTATTTATAAATATGTTGCGGCCATTACTCTAGCGAATAAACCAACAGGAGTCGTCACACCTGTCGTAGAATTAAAGACTTCGCCATTTTTAACAATAAGAATAGTAGGTGTAGCACTTATCCCTAATTGTTGGCTAATAGAACCATTTTGGTCATTAATGACAGGAAAGCGATATTCTTTACTGTTCATGTATGCTCGTAATGAACGGTCATCTCCAGAGCGAATAGCAACACTAAATACCTTTATATTCAGATCACTTTGATATTGCTGCAGCCAATTGATTGATGGACTTACAAAGCGGCAACTTGGACACCATGTTGCCCATAAATAGAGTACAACAGGCTGTTGATAACTGAGAGTTAGCCAATCAATATCATGCTGGTTTATAGTTTTTTCTATCGAATGGTTATCAACAGAAACCGTTAAATCTTTATTTCGCCAGATATCAACCACAATACTTATTGCTGTTACTAATATAGCAGTGATAAGTATGTTTTTAAGCCATCCTTTGGCAGACGTCCTTGTCATGTATGTTATTCCTTTATTCCTTACTTGCTTTTTTAATTGCGTTAAGCACTTCGTCACTTGTTAAAATTACGGGCAATGGGATACCTTGAGGCGCATTAGGACCATATACAATATTAAATGGTACACCAAAACGTCCATGTGACTGTAAGAAGCCTGTGACGTAGTCAGAAGGTTTTGTCCAATCACCGCGCATTAACACGATGTTATCAGCAGATAAGGCTGAATATACGGGCTCTTGCAGTAATACACCGACTTTATTGGCTTTACATGTGATACACCATTCAGCTGTAACATCAACAAAGACTGTTTTTCCTTCAGCGACTTGTTTTGCAATGTTATCAACGTTTAGCGTTTGCCAATGGTGGTCATCAGCTAGCGGCTTCGCCCAATGGTTTGAGGTTAAGCTACCCACGATAAGGCTACCAGCAACACCCAGTAAAAGAACTGCTGTTGTGATGATAACGGCTTTACGTCCTTTCTTACGACCTAATTGCCATAAGATAACAAGCATGATCAGTAGACCAATCACCCAAACAACCGCTGCAGAAAAGAAGCTAGTCATTAAGCTTAATAGCCAGATACTGGTTGCCAGCATCATCAAACCAAACAGCGTTTTAACCCTATCCATCCATAGACCAGGTTTTGGCAATGCGTTTGCCAGTTGTGGGAAGAGAGCAATGAGCAACCATGGTGCAGCCATACCAATCGCTAACGCGGTGAAGATGGCAAAAAGTGTCACATAATTAGCACCTAATGCGAACGCGACAGCTGTGCCTAAGAATGGGGCACTACATGGCGTTGCAAGAAGGGTGGCAAACATTCCTTGAATAAAGTGCCCAAGGTGTGAGTTATCCCCTTTGGTTGCCATCCAAGTATTGGTGTTACTTGATAAGCGAATTTCAAATAAGCCTAACATATTTGCACCAAACAGGACGGTGATCGCAATCATGGCAGCAATAAACCAAGGGCTCTGGAATTGGATTCCCCAGCCCAACGCTTGGCCTGATAATTTCATTAATGCTAAAAAGCCAGCCAATAGCCAAAATGAGGTGATAATACCTGCAGCAGAAGCGATAAATTGGGTACGGATTTGGCGTTTTTCTAAGCCTTTCGCTGAAACAACGCTACTTAACTTCATGCCTAATACCGGTAATACGCATGGCATGATATTAAGAATTAAACCGCCCAATAGCGCAATGCCAATTATTTCTAATAAGTTACTATTAGAACTTGGCACAATCACTGGGGTATCTGTTGCTGTTGCTGGGATCTCAACAGCGAGATTATTATCACCGATTGTGATTTGAAGTGGTTCACCAACAAGCTTTGGTGTACCAAACCAACTGGTCACCGGTAATACCGCATACAGTGTTTTATCTTTAATCGTAACATTCGGCGCTAAAAAAGAGGTGTCTTTAACGGCTTTATTATGTCCGTCAATCAACACATCTGGTTTTATCCAGCCAGCCTTATTTGTTGCAACCACCGTAATTGCTTTTTTGTCCTTGTTATAAGAGACAGTATCCAATGTTACTGCTTGAGACGATTTAGGTACTTGGCTATAACCCTTGTTGTATAAAAACATCGCGTCAGTCGATAAGCTGAGTTTTTCAGGGTTAAAATCAAGTGCTAATTCATAGTCAGTCAGTACACAAATACTGGTACAGGAAGACATGGTTAATTTACCTGCAAGGAATACAGGCTTATTCATGTCTTTTACATGAATTGATAGTGGGAAAATAACATCATGTTTATAGCCCAGCGTTTCAACACCTAAGAACTCATAACGTTTTGGCATCGGCCACTGCCAGTCAACACTTTCAACATTACTAGACATATCCCAGTTTATAGATGGTGCGACACCACCTTCACCAGGCGATCGCCAATAGGTTTTCCAATCTTTATCAAGTTTAACTTCTAGCAGTCCTTGAACTGTATGGTTAGCTGTGTCTTTTTCACCCGTTAGCACTAACCTAACTTGCACAGGGGGATGCTGTGGGTTTGTTACCCACCCAGTTGTAATCTCAGTAGCCGCAAATGTTTGACTGGAAAAAGTGATACTGAGTAATGCGCCGAGCATGGCACAGACGAAATAAGTATTGAGATATATCTTTTTCAATCTAGAACTCCGTTTTAACAATGCGCATGTCATTGCAACGATCATGAGCGTATAAGTTTTATACTATGGTCTTGGTGATAAAATAGAACGGTAAAATAACGACTCTATTTCATCGAGTTAGCAAAATATTTAGATTATTAGGTGACAGTCTATTTACGTTTTGGTTCGCGTATTATCGCGATAAGTTATGCTGTTATTTCCTATTGTTGTTGCGATAACCTGAACATACGCTTTAGTTTTGTGAAAAGGCTTTGCTGCGTCGTTTTTTTTCCTTGATAGTATGCTTGCAGTAACCGTTGTCGAAGCTGTTCATCTTTTTTACTGTCATTCGACTGTTTTATCTCTTCACTAATGTGATCTAACAGCGTCTCTGCTTGTTCATTAGCATAACTATAATCAATTTTATTTGCCCCTTGAACAAGCAACCATAGTAGAGTGATCAGAATATATTCATCGACATCTTGATTAATAAATTTGCTAGCGTGTTCAACCCCTACGGTTGATTGAAATACCGATTGCATTTGATGATAGGCGGTCTGTTGTTCAGTCCAACGAGACGAGGCAATGTGATGTTGTTGCGTCATATAGCCTAATAGTAACGCTAAAGGCTCTTTATCTTGTCGTTGGTGGCAAATATCATTAAATCGAGGTGTTGATTCATGAATAAAAGCATTAATAATGTTTTTATCTTTTTCTGATAAATCAAGTTGTTCAAGGCCAAGAGAAAAAAATAAGTGTTTGAGATCTGTCATGCTATTAACTTCGTACAAAAGGACGTCCACAGAATAACATGGACAATTAGCGAGTAATAATAAATAGGAATGAGAATGACAAAAATTTATGACTTCGAGGTTAAAGCACTTTCAGGGGAAGCGCTTTCATTAAGTGCTTTTGAAGGGAAGGTTATACTCGTTGTAAATACTGCTAGTAAGTGTGGTTTTACACCTCAATATGAAGCATTACAGGCATTATATGAAAAGTATCGTGATCAAGGCTTAGTAATACTTGGTTTTCCATGTAATCAGTTTGGTGGACAAGAGCCTGGAACTGAAAGCCAAATTAAACAGGAGTGTCTAATCAATTATGGCGTGACATTTCCGATGTTTAGTAAGGTGGATGTAAAAGGGCGTGATGCTGAACCTGTATTTTCTTATCTCGTAAAACAATTACCTGGTCTGCTAGGCAATGATATTAAATGGAATTTCACCAAGTTTTTGATTTCAAGAGAGGGTGAACCAATGAAACGCTATGCACCCACCACAAAACCATTTGCTTTAGAAGATGATATTATCAAGCTACTATCATAATGATTAATAAGCAGTATTTTGACTACATAGGATGACTTCATTAATCAATTGCTGCTTATTTTCTAGGTGCCGTTGTTGTGCTTTTTGAAGTAATAAACCAATCGCCTTCGCACGTCTCCCCGTTGTTTTGTATTGCTCTAAATAATGATTAAGAAAGTCAATTTGTACCGAGCTGTCATTGAAGTCACCTAATTTGGCTTGTAGAAACTTCACTGTTTTTAATTTCAAACGAAGTGATAACTGTTCTGTTAATGGGTGGTAGTACTCCAAACCATAACGTAATTTTTTATATTTGATTCTCAAGCGATGAAGTTGCGCGTCAGACGTTTTTGAATCAATAGCCTTCATTGAGGTGATAATACGATTGTTTAAGTTCATGAATAGCGTGTTTATCATTTGTTGTGGTGGTGTAGACAGATCTTCCATGAGAGGCGATAGCTGCTTTAACTGTATACAGATGAGCTTATATTGCGTTTTATATTCTTCGCTTTTTAACCAATGCTTATTTTTCTTATAGGCTTTTTGGCGTTGGTGCTGCAGATCGTCAAAAAAGCGTGCCAGTCCTTGATGATGCTTATGTTCGACTAAGTAAAAGTAATGCTCCATTTGCATGAGATAAACATCGAGATCGCGTTGTAAATTAGTGGGCTGCATTAAACTTTTGATAGCTAAATTAGTTTCTTTTAGTTGTTCTGGAATGAAAAGTGATTGATGGAGACTAAGTATGGCGCGTATACGGCGCATGGTAACGCGATATTGATGAAGAAATTCAGGATCATCATCTTTTACAATGCCTTTTTGATAGTTTTCACAAAAAGAGAAGCTCTGTAATACGTGAGCGCGAATAATTTTAAATAGTGGCAAAGTAGAATGAATAGGATAAACACCTGACGTTTTTCGAGGAAGCTGAAAAGTGTCTCGCTTATGCATGATTTTGCCTAACTAGTAAAATTCACTTTAAACCCTAAATATAGAACAAATAAACGTTTACAGCTGAAACATGAGGCTTATTTGTGTATGTAAATATTATGGAAACAGTACGTTACAATGAAGAATAAATTAAATGAACAATGACGAAAGATAAAACTGCCCGTTATTTTGAAGTGCTGCTAAAGCTTAAAGAGTTAACAATAAGTTTTATAGGAGTCACTGTATGTCAAAAGTATGTAATCCATTAGGCACTGATGGTTTTGAATTTGTTGAATACACTGCTCCAACAAAAGTTGGGATCACTAAGCTTAAAAAATTATTTAGACAAATGGGCTTTGCGGAAATAGCGAAACATAAACATAAAATGGTGTGGCTTTACCGTCAGGGGGACATAAACTTCATAGTTAATGGCGAGTTAGCTTCGCAAGCAAGTTCGTTTGCATTGCAGCATGGCGCAAGCGTTAATGCGATGGCATTTCGGGTGAAAGAGGTTAACAAGGCGTTAGACTATGCTATCAAGCATGGTGCAACGAGGTGCGAAAATAATGTTGGGCTTATGGAACTCAACATTCCCGCTATTGAAGGTATTGGTGGTGCATTATTATATTTTGTCGATCGTTATGGCGAACGAGATATTTATGAAGTGGATTTTGAGTATTACCCAGACGCACAACAGCGTTTAGCCGCTATAGATACAGGGTTATTAACGATTGATCACCTTACGCATAATGTTGCAATTGGACACATGGATAAGTGGTCTGATTTTTATGAAAAAATTGCTAATTTTCAAGAAATTAAATATTTTGATATTAAAGGGAAACTGACTGGTTTAAAATCTCGCGCAATGACATCACCTTGTGGCAAAATCCGCATTCCTATCAATGAATCAAGCGATGAACATTCTCAAATTGCAGAATACTTAAAACAATATAATGGAGAAGGAATTCAGCATATCGCTTTAAGTACTAATGACATTCTTTCATCTGTGAAAAAACTTCGTCAATTAGGTGTTATCTTCATGGATACACCGGATACTTATTACGAACTGGTCAATAAAAGGATTGATTGTCACGATGAAAATATTGCATTGTTGCAGCATGACAAAATACTGATCGATAGCGATGAACATGGTATTTTGTTGCAAATTTTCACGGGAACTGTGATTGGTCCCGTATTTTTTGAGATTATTCAACGTAAAGGAAATCAAGGATTCGGTGAAGGTAATTTTCAAGCTTTGTTCGAATCAATTGAACTTGACCAAATACGCCGAGGTGTCCTGAGCGAAAAATCTTAGCTTAATGAAAATAAGCAATTTGTTTCCCTGCTGTTAGCTATAAATTTTACATTTCTTCAATGTAAAATTTATACCAGAGGGTCTGGTTAATGTTCTCTATACTGTAGTAGTATCATTTCAAGGTATTGGGTTTAATGCTTCTATAGTATATTGGACATCTAATATGGTTAATAAAGATACAATAGTGAATAAAAATAATAAGTTTCTTGTTGGGTGGCGTGAAGTTGCTACATTACCTGATCTGGGTATCAATAATATTCATGTAAAAATTGATACTGGTGCACGTAGTTCGTGCCTACATACTTTCAAAATTGAAGAATTTACCCGTGACGGTGAAGATTGGGTGAAGTTTTGGATTCACCCAATCCATAACAACACCGACGTAGAACAAATTTGTGAAGCTAAAGTGGCTGATAAACGCGTTGTAAGAAACTCAGGTGGTGATGAGCAACTGCGCTACTTTATCGTTTCTACAATTGATTTTAATGGTCAACAGTGGCCGATTGAAATTTCGCTAACCAGTCGTGATAATATGGCTTTCCGTATGCTACTAGGGCGTACAGCTATGCATGATCGTATTATTGTTGATCCAGAAGCATCTTATCTTATTAAAAATCAAGGCTAGTTGTCATGAAAATTGGAATTTTATCTCGCAATCGTTCACTGTACTCGACAGCTCGTTTGATTGAAGCCGCTGAACAACGTGGCCATGAAATTAAAGTGATCGATGCACTGCGTTGTTATATGAACATTAACTCGCAAAAACCTCAGATTCACTTTAAAGGTGAAGATTTAGTGGATTTTGACGCGATTATTCCACGTATAGGTGCATCAGTAACTTTTTACGGTACTGCTGTTTTGCGTCAGTTTGAAATGATGGGTGTATATACCGTTAATGAATCTGTAGCGATAAGCCGCTCACGTGATAAGTTACGTTCAATGCAACTACTATCACGTAAGTGTATTGGTATGCCTGTGACAGGTTTTGCAAGTAAGCCTGATGACGTTAAAGATTTACTTGATATGGTTGGTGGTGCGCCAGTCGTTATTAAGCTATTAGAAGGCACACAAGGCATTGGTGTTGTTCTTGCTGAAACACGTAAAGCTGCTGAAAGTGTTATTGAAGCTTTCATGGGTCTTAAAGCGAATATCATGGTTCAAGAATACATTAAGGAAGCAGGCGGTGCAGATATCCGTTGTTTCGTTATTGGCGATAAAGTGATTGCAGCAATGAAACGCCAAGGTGCAGAAGGCGAGTTCCGTTCAAACCTACACCGCGGTGGTAGCGCAGCACTGGTTAAGATCACACCTGAAGAACGTAAAACAGCCGTTGCAGCTGCAAAAATTATGGGATTAGGTGTTGCTGGTGTTGACCTGTTACGTTCAGAGCGTGGTCCACTTGTTATGGAAGTTAACTCTTCACCAGGCCTTGAAGGTATTGAGAAAGCGACAGGTAAAGATATTGCCGGCATGATCATCGATTACATCGAAAAAAATGCAGTGAAAAAAACGACACTTCGCAATAAAGGCTAATTGAAAAATTAAGCATAAAAAAGGCGCTCAATGAGCGCCTTTTTTGTCACTATTTAATGGTTATCTTACCGACTTATAACTGTTTCTCTATTGGTAATACACCGGCCGCCCAAGCGCCCATTTTAAGCCAAATGCTACTGTCTGGCTCTGATGTATACTGCTTGCCCGTTGTATCATCATTCCATATGATCTCACCATTTTCGTCCAATGCTAAACGGTAAGCATCTTTAACAAGTGAGTTATTGATCGTGTTGTAAACTTCACCTGAGAATTTAGGTGAATCAACAATCACGCCTAACTCTGTATTTAAGTATGCAGAGCGTGGATCAAAGTTAAATGAACCGACGAAAATTTTCGATTTATCAATAATAAACGTTTTCGCATGCAAACTTGTACGAGAGCGACTTAGCCATTTGTGTTTTGTTTTATGGCCGGGTTCTACTTTTACTTCGTATAGCTTAACACCACCTTCTAGCATGATTTTACGGTATTTGGCATACCAGCCATGTACAGCGAAAACGTCATTAGAAGCTAATGAGTTGGTAACAATAGTGATGTTTTTGCCGTTCTTTGCCGCTTTAGCTAGCACTTTAGCCCCTTCTTCTGTTGGGACAAAATACGGTGAAACTAAAAAGAAATCATGCTCTGCTTTCGCGATCATCTCTGATAGCTTATGTAGCAATAAATCATCTTTACTATTCGCAATTTTATACGGTGTATCGTAAAGCAGTTCTGCATCTGTCCAGTATAGCGGTAATGTCTCTTCCATTAACTGCTGTACCATTGGGTGGTTTTTTAGCGAACTTGCATAGTCTGATGACATGTACTTAAGCTGAGCATCTTTCCACTGTGCCAGTTGTTCTTTTGTAGGCTTATGTGCTGATGAGACTAAGGCTTCAATCGGTGTTGCTGGTTTACTGTTCCAGTATTCATCAAATTGACGTGCGAATTGTGGGATCACTTTACCCAGCATAATGAGGTCGAAGTCTCCGAATTCTACGTCACTATTGGCAGAGAAATACTCGTCGCCGATATTACGTCCTCCGGTAATGGCAAACACACCATCTGCAATAATGGCTTTATTGTGCATACGGCGATTTAACCGATCAAAGTCAGTTAAGAAACTTAATGGCTTAATAGTACGGTTTGAAAATGGGTTAAATAAGCGTACTTCAACATTAGGATGAGCAGAGAGGCTTGCTAATGCTTGATCGTCACGATTTTGCATATCATCAAGTAATAAGCGCACACGAACGCCACGCTCAGCAGCTTGATATAAATACCATGTCATCAACCCACTTGTCGCATCATCACGGTAAATATAGTACTGAACATCCAGTGTTTTTTGTGCATGTTCAATAATAGCCAAACGTGCAAGTAATGCGGCTTGACCATCACCAAGAGGGTAGAAGCCTGTTTTATCAGGATGAATGCTGGTATAAGGCAAAGAGCTTTGGTACAAGCTAGTGTTGAAATTATCAACATTGGAATAGCTTGCTTGCTTTTCTAGTGATAACGGTTGAGCACAACCAACAAGTGCTAGAATACTTGTTGCGATAATAGTACGAGATAACAGCTTCTTATAATCTTTAATACGGATCATGGCTAAGACATTGAAAATAAATGTGACTGGATTCTACAGAGGAATAATTGGGTAAGCTGTAATTAAAAATACATTATGTGATCATTTTCTGCTTTTAGAAAACTAACTGATAAGAAGTGTAACAAAGTAAGAATCTATTATTATATTGAGTCAAAAAAAGCCCGAAATAATTGCTTATTTCGGGCTGGTATTTTGGTTAATCTATCACAGTGATGCGTTAACTCGTCGTGGTTGTAAGTCCATGCCATTGGTAATGATTGTTAGGCTTTTTACTCACAATACCTTCATCCAATAGCTGTTTGAAAATACTATCAACCTCATCGGTTGAAATATTTAAAAACTTACTTACAGCGCGTTTACTGCAATTTACTTTGTTATGACTAAGCGCATCAACGGTTAATTCATAAGGGGTTTTAGGCTGTTCAGGTTCGACAATAATTTCTTCTGGCTCTTGCTCATGTACATTAACTTCTGATGTTCCAATCGTTGAAGGGTCAAAATGTTCTAGCAGTTTAGGTTGGTCAAATTCATTGTATCCTGCCATTTCTAACACTTTGTTATGGCGATACTGATGACGAAAACGATTCTCTTCACCTATTAACCCTACAAAGAATGCAGCAAAGAAATCTAATAATACTGATAGAAACACCACTAAACCTAACTGTGCGGCTTGAGGGGTTACATGTAACGATTCTGCAAGACTATCAATCAATCCTAAAACCGAGCCTTGGCTAACGACAGGAATGCTATCACGTTCCATTGCAAGCTTTTGTTGTTGCTTACGTAATTCATCATTTTGTTTTTGAATGCGTGCAACACCAGAGGCAATGCGCTCCATCTGGATGTATTTTTCTGCTGCGACGTTATTGAGATCAATTTGTTTTTCAATGGCTTCAATCTGCATGTTGAATGCATTGATTTTGCTTTTTTGAACGTTAACTTCACTTTGTGCTTTATTCGTTGCGCTGTTAATACCGCCAATAGATCCACCAATCGAAATTGCGGCAAGAACGGCGTAAAAAGTAAAAGCAGATAGTGTGCCAGTATAGTTACGACGTGCTTTACGTTCCCCAACTTCGTACCATGCGAAGAATTTTCCTAGTTCGAAAATAACCGCCAATCCACCAAAGAGAAACTTCATTAATGGATCATCATCAATGGAAAGGAATAATAGCAGCGAGAAGATGATAGAGGCGAGAATAGCTGCACCTGTGAAACTATAAACTGTCCACATCGCAAAAAATCCTTTCGGGTAGCGGATGTGACTTTTCTGATCGTAAAGCATAAATTAAGTCTGAGTAATGAGCGTTTGCTCGCTTGTCGTTATTAACGCCAAGCAAAAAAGGAGTCTATAGGATACCTTAAAATTGTTCCCAGCCCTTATAAAACCTAGCGTGTTGTGTTTTTTCGATGAAAATTTACACGCCGCTTTCATTGCTGTTTAAAATGCCACCATAGAGTGATTACAAACTAAACATAATCGAAGGTTAAATAAGACTACTGTGCAAAAAAGGGGGAATATCTAACATGATGTATAGTGGTCATTTATTGCTAAAGCTATGAGTCTTTATCCATCTTTTATATAAACTAATTAATACGGATTGAGATAAATTGTCATTATATTGACAAAAATATCTAGCATTATTTGAATAATAGGAACAATAAAGTAACCACAGGTAGTTTTGTGAAATATCAACCTCAGTCGAATGTGATGGGAAGTATCGATCAACAGGTTAGGGATAACACAACACCGATTTATTATACTGAAAGAGAACGCGTAATGTATGAGCGCTTAGGACAGTCCTATGCGTGGTACAAAATTATGGACGATGAATTATCGCTCATAGAGCAAAAGTGTCTAAGTGCTTTTTATGATACTTGGCCGCAATTGCAAAAGTTTGATTTTCAAAGTTATAAAGAAATTGTTAGTAATAAAGTTCATGTGATGTTTGAAATTCAACGTATTAAGACAAAATACCCGGCGTCAGAACAACAACAATCCTTTATAAATAACTTATTGATAAAAAGAGATTTATTGTATCCTGAATGGTTAAGAGCCAAAAAGTCTTTAGAGTATATAGAATCTGAAAAAGCCTATTTACGTGCCGTTAAAGATATCGCCCATAATTAATTATGTAAAAAGCTGACCTATACTTATTGTTAATTTAACGGTTAAGGAGGGTCAGTGATGTTCTTTACCAGTGAACATAAAATGACAAATGAAGAGCAATTTTTCATTAAGTCGCAGTATATGGGGTGCAATTTACCATCTAATTTACAATTACACCTTGCTTTAGTTTATGTTGATAATCAAACGTTTCAATGTGTTTGGGAAGCAGAATCTCTTGAAATGATTGAGCATTATGTCGATGCTCAATTAGCAGATTGTTGTCAGAGCCACTATTTTAAAGTTGATCCATTCTCAGCTATTGGTGCTTAAAAATTTGTTATTAATATAATTAATATGTTGTTCTGATGTGATGGATTAAAATATTACGTCTTATTAATGTTAATGCTTGTATTGCGTTATTCCTTTGTGTGATGAATATCGAATTATCATTTATATGAAGGGTGATTCTCTGCGCAAAAATGATTTCTATTAATAACTACTCTCAATTTATAAATATTTTGTAATAAATATCGAGAGAAGTATTAATGAAAAAGAATTTAGTTTGCTTAGGTATCTTGGTTGCTGGTTTAAGTTTTCAATCATCCTCTTTTGCTCAAGGTACTGAACTGCCTAATATTAAGATATTAGCAACGGGTGGAACAATAGCTGGTGCAGGGCAATCGGCAACAGGCAGTGCGTATACGTCAGGACAAGTCGGTATTGATGCCCTTATTAATGCTGTACCGGAAATGACAAAAATTGCCGATATCAGTGGCGAGCAAGTTGCGAATATTGGTTCGCAAGACATGAATGATCAGGTATGGCTTACGTTAGCTAAACGTGTCAATGAACTCTTAGCGAAAGACGATGTTGACGGTATTGTTATTACACATGGTACTGACACCATGGAAGAAACAGCATACTTTTTAAATTTAACCGTGAAGAGTGATAAGCCTGTTGTATTAGTGGGTGCAATGCGCCCATCAACCGCGATGAGTGCTGATGGACCTGTTAACTTATACAATGCTGTGATCACCGCTGCTGACACTGATTCAAAAGGCCGCGGTGTGTTAATGGCGATGAATGATGTGATTTTGGATGCGCGTGATGTCACTAAGACCAGTACAACAGCTGTCGATACATTTAAATCACCTAATTTTGGTGAGTTAGGTTATATCCATAATGGCGATGCGGTGTATCAACGCAGTCCAGAGCGTCATAATACGAAAGATTCTAGGTTTGATATATCGAAAGTGAAAACCTTACCTAAAGTCGGGATCGTTTATAACTATTCCAACGCCTCTGACTTACCTGTTAAAGCGCTAATTGATGCAAAATTTGATGGTATTGTGAGTGCTGGTGTTGGTAATGGTAATATTTATAAAGGTATTTTCGAACAACTCGCTAAAGCAAGTAAAGACGGGATCATGGTCGTTCGGAGTTCTCGTGTACCTACTGGCGCGACAACACTTGCGGCAGAAATCGATGACACTAAATATGGTTTTGTTGCATCCGGAACTCTAAATCCCCAAAAAGCCCGTATTCTATTAATGCTGTCATTAACGCAAACAAATGATTATCGTGATGTACAAAAGATGTTTCAGTATTACTAGATTATATTTATAGGCTTGAGTTTCGTGTTTACGTAGGTTTTTTATAGTAAAAAGCCAGTCTTCCTGACTGGCTTGATACTCGCTTAATAACGTACTGAATTATTTAGCGTTGCTCTTTACTTCCGCAATGGCATCTTTAAGCCCCTGAGGATCGTAGCCATTAATAATGTGAACATTGTCTGTGGTTACATTATCTGTTGGCATAACAATTAATGCCGGTGTTCCTTGAAAACCTAATTTACTAAATAGCTGGAAGTTGCCTTCAAAACTATTGTTTGCATCAAACTTACTAATATCAATGCCCAACTTAGTTGCAATATCATTAACATCTTGTTTGGTTAATTTGCCTTCATCTTTACCTGAGGCAAATACGGCATTATGGTATTTACTGTAAAGGTCACTGCCTTTATGGGCAAAAATCCAGTTACCCATATCTGCCGCATATTTTGAAGCTTCCCAACGTGATGCAAAGATTGGCGTTTCTTTGAAAATGAATTTTACATCGGGGTTTTCAGCTTCAAGTTGTTTCACGATAGGTGAAATTTTTGAGCAGAACATGCATTGGTAATCAAAAAACTCAATAACGTTTACTTTGGCATCTTTAGGGCCAACATATGGTGTTTTAGCATCTTTAATAAGTTGGTCAGCATAAGCGACAACAGTTTGCTTCGCTGATTGTACCTGCTTTTCCATCTGTTGCTTTTGCAGTGTTTCTGATGCTTTTACTAAAACTTCAGGGTGCTCAATAATATATTGGCTGGCAATCTTTTCAATTTGCGCTTTTTGCTCAGGGCTAAAGTCTTTATTATTAACTACTGTTGTTTCATTACAGCCAGCTAATAGTACTGTCACCATAAGCGGTAAAATTAGTTTTTTCATTTTATCTCTATACGTTAGATAGCGTATTAATTATCACCAATTAAATGATATAGAGTATGAATGTAACCTGAATCAAATTGTTAAATATTATAGAAATGTTTATTTTTAAATAAAAAATTCAATAGAAGAAAGTGAGTTAATTAAATTGTTATATAAAATATAGATCTTATTTTTCATTATTTGAAAATATCATTGTGATGTATTGCGCATAATTATGAATACTTTTGTTGTAAATTATTCATAACGAATGAACAGAGATCTTATTATGAATAAAAAAATTACATTATTAGCCGTTAGCTCATTATTTGCTTTATCTACACTTTCTACAGCGGCTTTTGCGGATCCTAAAGTACCGGCGACTGATCCTGGTTATAGTACGATCCAAATAATGGAAATGGGGCAACCAAAAGACGTCCATTGGATCTCAGTTAAGCAAATTGCTGAAAAATTAAAAGGTAAGCCACCAATGGCTGTCGGCTTTGACATTGATGACACGGTATTATTCAGTACACCGGGTTTCTATCGTGGTAAGCAGGAGTTTTCTCCAAATAGTTTTTCATACCTGCATGAGCAGAAGTTCTGGGATAAAATGAACTGTGAGTGGGAGAAATTTAGTTTACCAAAGCAAATAGGTAAAGAGTTGATTGCTATGCACCAAAAACGTGGCGATCAAATTTACTTTATTACAGGTCGTACAGCGTCAAAATGTGAAATTACCACGCAATATTTAAAAGATGTATTTGGTATTAAAAATATGCATAAGGTGATATTTGCAGGATCAAGTAAAACAGAATTTACTAAAACGCCTTACATAAAAGAAAATAATATTAAGTTATATTATGGTGATTCTGACGGTGATATTATTTCAGCTCGCAAAGCGGGAGCAGAAGGCATTCGTATTATGCGAGCTGCCAACTCAAGTAACCGACCAATTGCTAAAAATGGTGTTTTCGGTGAAGAAGTCGTGACTAATTCACAGTACTAGTTGTTAATGAATTTAAAAAAAGCGACCGTTATGGTCGCTTTTTTTATATATGTTTATTTCGTTGTGCCCAACAGCCAATAAAGATAAAAAAGATGCTTATAATACAAACTGACAAATAATTAGGAAGATTTAACAGCTCACGATATACCCAAGGTGATAAATTGATAATTAAAAAGCCATAACCGAAGGCATTGACGAGAATAAATACAATAGTCCTAATAATAAAATTGTAATGGGACAAATGCCTGCGTAAAAAACGATTAAAATCCCCACCGAAAACAACCAATGAACAAGCGACAATCGCGGTTGAAATATCATCTAACCAAGGACGAAGATCGTGTCCTAAATCAGATAAAAGACGAATAATGAGCTCCATGTAAGTATACTATTTCTGCTAAATAATGACGTTTGAGGGTAGTTGTGTTGATGATAAAAAACTAGTGTAGTAGTACAAACTTGCCAAGAAGATCACGGCATACAGAGATATACTTAACTGGCTTCTATTACAGTATTTAGATCCTTGTTGTGGCTCTGAGTATGAAGAAGGCATAACTATTTCTTTCCATATTGCTATATAACGATTTAACGCTCTCTATGGTAAAATTGACGTAAGAAATGCAGAGAGTAAATACATGTTAGTTATTTCAAATTCAGTCCAACTTGCCGATTGGGAAATAGAGCTTACCGCTATCCGAGCTCAAGGTGCTGGTGGTCAGAACGTCAACAAAGTGTCGAGCGCAATCCATTTGCGGTTTGATATCAATCGTTCATCCTTACCTGGCTTTTACAAAGAACGCCTTTTAAAACTATCTGATAGCCGTATCACAAAAGAGGGTGTCATTGTTATTAAAAGTCAACAACATCGTACCCAAGAGATGAACCGTGATGAAGCGTTAGCACGTCTAAAAACACTTATTCAAAGTGTTATGACAACACAAAAAGCGCGTAAAGCGACACGTCCTACGAAAAACTCACAGGTACGTCGTGTCGATAAGAAAACCCAGCGAGGGAAAACCAAAAACCTCAGAGGTAAAGTGAATTTTTAACCAATATTAATGTGACCTTTGCGGCATAAGTTGCTGTAAAGAAGTGACATTGTGATACCAAACCGAATATCTTTGCTATCAATAGCTGTGTAAATACTTTATTGCATTTATTTATTATTGGGTGGCAGGGATGTTTGAGAAAAAAACACTTCAACTTTTACAGTTGTTTTATCGTGAAACAGAGCGCGTACGTTTATTCACTTTAGACGATCTCCTGCCATTAGCTGTTGAACAGCAACAACAAATGAATCTATGGTTAGAAACCAAACGCAATTTTGAACACAATGAAATTGTGGAGCAGGTATGGTTAAAAACTTGTAGTGCAGGGTACATAACAGAGTTAAGGTTACATGATGACGGAACGCTTGATGAATACACGCTATTCAATCGTCTACACACCACTGGCTATTGGGAGCTAGTAGATGGAGCGATCGAAATAGAAATTAAAAAAGCAGAAAATACCTATCGCTTTACTGTCTTTGCTAACCGTCACGCTAATATCCATTCCGCCATCGAGTACAAAAATGGCGAGCTGCATTCGTATCTTAAATTAGCGCAAACACGACCTATTAAATTCTAATCTATAGCTTTTTGGTTGATAAAATAGACTGGTATCGATGTATATTATCAGTACACTGATAAAAAGGTTTGGATATTAGGAAGGTCAAGGATGAGTAAGATAAATAAAGTTGCAGTTGTTGGTGGTACTCACGGTAATGAATTTAGTGGTATTTACTTACTCAAAAAGTGGCAAAGTGATCCCCTACAATTAGCGCGTGAGAGTTTTTCTGTCGACACTGTCTTTGCTAACCCAAAAGCATACGGTGAAAATAAGCGATATGTTGATCATGATTTGAATCGCCAATTTGGTATTGATGATCTCGTGAATAATGAGCTGACGAGTTATGAACAGACTCGCGCTAAAGCAATTAATCAGCAAATTGGACCAAAAGGAAAGGCAAATACTGATTTTATTATCGATCTGCATAATACCACCAGTAATATGGGACCTTCGTTAATCTTACTTCAGTCTGATCTATTTAATCGTCAGTTAGGGGCGTATGTTAAGTCTAAAATGCCAAAAGCAGTGGTGGTATTTGAAGATCATACCTCTGTTAATGAGCATTTATTTCTTTGCTCAATTGCCAAGCAAGGTGTGATCGTTGAAATAGGGCCGCAACCACAATCGGTTATCCGTCAGGATGTATTAGATTGGATGGAAGCGATGACAAAACATATTTTGGATTTTGTTCATTTAAATAACACTAATGAAGTGCCTGACTTACCTGCAAGTTATGACGCTTACCGTTATGAAGAAACCCTCAAGCTTCCAGTAGATGAACAAGGGGAGCGAATTGGTATGGTTCATCAATCTGTTCAAGATAATGATTTTGAACCACTGCGCTCAGGCGACCCTATTTTCACCTTGTTCGATGGTACAGAGATTTTCTGGGAAGGGGATTATGAAGCGTACCCTCACTTTATTAATGAAGCCGCTTATTATGATAATAATCTTGCGATGTCATTAGGTAAGAAAATCGTGGTATCAACAAACTAATATTTAGCCCATATCATAAGTCATCAAATACTTGCCCGTAACAGACGCACATTGTTCTGTTACGGGCTTTTTAGTTGTTATTATTATTTAATGCGTTGTTTTCAAGACTACAATAGGGGTGTGATCAACCATAATGATATGCGAATCAACATTAAATACCGCAGAAATAAGCTCACTCGTTACTGTTGTTTTAGGCGAGCCATAATCAAATAATTTGCCGTTATGTAGTACAGCAATATGGTCGGCATATTGAAGCGCCAAGTTAAGATCGTGGATCACCATAATTACACATGCCCCTGTGCGTTTAGTATAGGAGCGAACATAATTGAGTAATCGCAATTGGTTTTGCATATCAAGTGCTGAAGTTGGCTCATCTAACAGCAATACTTTAGGGGTGTTTATTAACGCTTGGGCAAGTCCTACCATTTGGCTTTCACCACCAGAGAGTGCAAAACATTGTTTATTAGCGAGATGTAAAATCCCCATATCTTTTAATAAGAATAACCCTTGCTCTGCACTTTCTTTTTTCGCGATCAAAGACGTTGAGTGAATGTTCATTGTCGTGATCAATAACTCGAGTACCGTAACGTTAGCGTGGATACGATGCTCTTGCGGTAAATAGCCTATATCCTTTAATGAAAGCGGTTGTTTAAGGTATCGAATTTGTTCAGGATATTGTTTAAGCAGCGCAGTCATTTGGCGCAAGAGTGTCGATTTACCTGCACCGTTTTTTCCTATCAAGGCTACCATTTCGCCGCAGTGAATAGTGGGCAATGTTAAGTCATTCAAGACCGACTGTTTACCAAATGTCACTGTGACATGATTGATATCAAGGCTCATGCTAGCGTCCCCCTTTTTTAATCACAAGAAAGATAAAGAAAGGGATCCCAACAATCGACATTACAACAGTAAGAGGCAAAATGATCCCTGGCATAATTGCTTTACTCGCAATAGAGGCTAACTCTAATAATACCGCTCCAACTAAGAATGATGCGGGCAAGAAGAAGCGTTGATCTTCACCTAAAACCATCCGTGCAATATGCGGAGCCACTAAACCTACAAATCCGACTGCGCCAACAAATGAAACCGAGATAGAAGTAATAATTGAAACTAACACTAAGGTCTTCATACGTAGACGTTTGACATTAATTCCCATCGATTCTGCACGTTCTTGTCCCATTTTTAATGAAGATAATCGCCAAGCATCTTTCATCATAATGATTAATACAATGGGTAACAAAATCAGTAAGAAAACAATTTTTTCCCAGCTACCGCGATCTAGCGATCCCATTTGCCAGAAGACTAAAGTTTGCAATTGGGTTTCGCTGGCAATGTATTGCATCATGATCAGCAAACTATCGTATGCAAACATAACGGCAACACCAAATAACATCACACCTTCAATTGAAATACGCCTTATCGATGAAATCCCTGCGATCAATAACGTCGTTAATAAACACATAATGAACGCCATCACGGCTATTTGATATTGTGCTGGGATAAAGGGTAGAGCAACAACATGGGTGATAACTAAAGACGCGCCGAATCCTGCCGCTGCTGAAACGCCAAAGGTATAAGGATCCGCTAGCGGGTTACGCAATGTTGTTTGCATTTGTGCGCCTGCCAAGGCTAATGCCCCCCCAATAAAAGGCGCCATGAGTGACATTGGCATACGTATATCCCATACAATGACTCGACTGGCGATAGCACTTTGGCTTGGTGAAAAAATCGCTTGGATCACTTGTGAAAAAGAGAGGCCTTGTGAGCCAATAAGCACATCAATAATGACAAATAACACACTTAATATGGCAAGGCTGATCAGTGCGATTCTTTTATTACGAGAACGAATATGGTGAGCTCTCAATTCAACTGTAATGCTATTCACTGATTCATTGCCTTGAAGTTATCTTGACCAAACTGACCACTCAGATGACGATGACCAAACTTAAGGTTCATCTCTTCAAATGTCTTTTCTGGCTGTAACGTTGAAAAAAGTGAAGGGTGTAACCATTTTGCAAAATACTCAATCGCCACTAAGTTATACGGCGAGTTGTAAAATGGCATATAAATCGAATAAACATTCTTTTGTTGATACGCTGTTAGTGCTTGTAGCCATGGTCGATTCATCAAATCGGTGGTCGCTTGTTTAATTGCAGCATGGTTAGGAGAGTAACCAAGAGGAATCCCACTTGTTGGCTGACCGTCATTGGTGATCCAACCGGTTGTTTGCATAATATAAACATCAGGCTGTGAGGTAATGACTGTCTCTGGTGACATCTGTCCAGTTTCAGAACCATCAAGTGGCGCTATCGCAATATTTTCAGCTTTAAGCATTGGGATGTAAGCGCCCATATTACCATTAGCAAAAGTACGGCAGCAGGAGTCACTGTAACCTGCAGCGCGTTCAATAAACACGCGCGGAGTCGGTGTGTTTGGGTGCTGTGCCAGTGTCTCTTTTATCACATTCAAGTGACTTGTATAGTATTTGGCGAATGCATCGCCTTGCTTTGAGCGGTTAACAGCATCAGCGAAAACCTGTACTGATTTCACTGTGTTTTTGAGTGGATTTTCACGGAAATCGACCGTTAATACTTTAATGCCAGCATCATTGAGTTTTTTCAATAAGCCTTTATCTTCAGCCAACTTAATATTTGATAGATCAACAATAAAAAGATCAGGTTTAGGTTTTAGATTAATAAACCGTTCAACATCAAATTCTCCAGACTTAATAAGACCAATAGTCGGAACATTTTTTAGTGAGGGGTATTGCTTAATATAGCTAGCATACATGCTTGGCGCTGAAACTCGCATATCATCTCTTGCCGCAACAAGGTGCTTTTCTGCTTCTTTTTGATAAATAATTTCTAGCAATGGAAAAATTCGACTGGTTGAAAGTGCAATGTTTTGAGGTTGATGATCAAAGGTAACTTGTCTACCCGCAACATCCGTTACTGTGATGGGATAGGTGCTTGCTAAAGCGATATTGGAAACTGTTAAGCCAACAGTTAGAGAAAGCAACGTTTTAATGGGCGTTTTCAAAATGGCTATCCTTAAAAAATTTTCGAAATAGTAATGATAATAATTATCGTTATAAATGTGTTTTATTGAGAGATAAGGATCCATTAATGAATGGTAATAAGATTTATTAACATTTACTGGTGTGTCAGTTTTAGATTAGTTGCAAGGGGAGAAGTGATCGTGAAACGTATCGGAGAGTAAGGATCCAAGAAAATGAATATTTGAGTATCACTAAATAGTACTTGGATCTCTTGTTGATATTAAGGCTTTGATTACAGTGCGTTTACTGCTGCGGTAAAACCGTCAGCCGATAAGTTGAAACCTGCGATGTCAACGTAGTTTTTAGTTTGAAATAGGTCAAGAACTTGCGACATTTGTGCGCCATTATTACTGGCGTAAGCATAGGCCGTACAGGTGTTATTGCTTGGATCGAAGCTAGTAGATACACGTAATAAGGTTTGTTTAGCCACATTGTAATTACTTAGCGCTGAAACATATTTCCAACTTTTACATACACTTTGGTTAGTAGGCATATGGTCGATAAAGTCGATACGGGCGAGTTGATGTGAGCCGCTACTAAAGTGAAAAACATAGGTTTGATTGCCAAAATCAGTTTGAGTGATCAACTCATTTTTGGACGGGACAGCTTGGTAGGTATTATGTTGAGTGGTATCAGCAAAAGCATTAGAAATACTAAAAACAGAAAAAGTAAGTGCAACAAGTGAGGTAGAACGCTTAAACACTAATATAACTCCACGAAATTAGATTTTAATTAAAGCCTAATAACATGCCTTTTACGCATTCATAATGCAAATATTTTACTATGAAACAGCGGTATAATTAAATTCCATTTGTAGAAATAGAAGTAAAATTTAAACGATACTCAAATAGTTGTATTTCATGATTTGTATAATAGCTTTATATGTAACGCCATGTGTATTTTTCAATATAATTTCATGTGTATTAAAACGTTACATTTTTGACCTTTAAAAACAGTAAATATACTGCCATATTTTTGACTTAGTATTTTATCTCTAAAAACGTTAATTTTTTCACTTAAATAATGTTAGACAGAGGCGTAATCGTTCTTACTGGAATGGATAACCTAATTCATGGATATGACATCAATAATATTTAATGCTCTACAGCCTTTATGTTGGATTATTCCGGTTGTTTTTATTCTGTTTTTAGTAAATTCACCGTGGTTTAAAGGTCGTGCAGGTGAATTAATTGTTCATTACCGATTAAAACTTTTGCCAGCAAAACATTACAAAGTATTAACTAATGTAACCTTGCCTACTGAAAGTGGTACAACGCAAATTGATCATCTTGTTGTTTCTCAATACGGTATTTTTGTCGTGGAAACGATAAATATTAAAGGGTGGATTTTTGGTGGGACCTATCAGTCAGTATGGCAACAAGCATCGTTTAATCGCTCATCAGTATTTAAAAACCCGTTACATCAAAATGCTCAACATACTAAGACACTTCAATATTTATTGGGTGTTGATGAAACGGCATTTCATTCCGCAGTGGTTTTTGTTGGTGATTGTACTTTTAAAACCGAGATGCCTGATAATGTAGTCAAATCAGTAAGTGCAATGATGCATTATATCCATACATTTAAGGCACCGTTATTTACAGACCAGCAGTTACAGCAATGGGTTGCGAGTATTGAAAGGACATCATTTAACCCAGATCTTTGCAACTAACGGTTAAGTAAAAGTATTATGATGAGCTAAATTACTCGCAAGACTGCGCTCTATATACAGAGGGTATGTGGATATATTCCGTTTTTAAGCCAAATTATTACTTTTACGTGCTACAGAACTGCCTTTAACTTAATCCAGATTAAAGTTTTCACCTTCCTTTATCAGTACTATCCCCTCCATCTGTTCAAAGTTGACAGATATTAGAAAAAAGAACCGATACCTTGATCGTGTCGCTGTTCTTTTTGTTCTTCAATCTGATGATAAATCATAAAAAGATGTAAGAGGCTTCACCTTGAGTAATTTGTTTTCTACAACTCACATTGGTTCGATGACGTTAAAAAATCGCTTTGTACGCAGTGCAACGTGGGAAAATATGGCGACAGAAGAAGGTCATATGACAGATAAGCTTTATGCTATCTATGAAGAGCTTGCCAAAGGTGAGGTTGGTTTAATTGTCACGGGTTATGCCAATATTGTAGAAGAAGAAAAGCCGAATGCAGGCATGATGGGGATGTATAACGATTCTTTTATTGAAGAATATAAAAAGCTTACAGAGCTTGTACATCAATATGATTCAAAAATTGTCATGCAGTTAGCCTATGGTGGCACGAAAACAACCTATAATCTTGGCGAACGTGTTATTTTTGCACCTAGTGCCGTGTGTGAAAAAAGTACCCAAACATTGGGTAAAGCAATGACACAAAAAGAAATTGATTACATCGTTAATGCATTTGCCCAAGCAAGCTTACGTGCTCAACAATCGGGTTTTGATGGTGTAGAAATTCATGCGGCGCATACTTATTTAATAAATCAGTTTTTAAGCCCTTACTACAACCAACGTGAAGATCAGTACGGCGGTAGCCTTGAAAATCGTATGCGTTTCTTAATTGAAATTTACGATGCGATCAGAAAGTTAGTCGGTAAAGATTTCCCGATCCTAGTGAAATTAACCGCGACAGAATTTTTTGAAGGTGGATTAACTTTTGAAGAAACGCGTGTTATTTGTAAAAAACTGGAAGCGATTGGGGTTGATGCCATTATCATCTCAGGCAATATTCATGGCAAAGCCGATACTATGGTTGGTGAAGTGCATGATGGTTATGAGATTCAAGCGGAAGGTTACTTTAGCGAATATGGCCGTGTGATAAGTGAAGACGTTAAAGTGCCTGTTATGACTGTTGGTGGCTTAAGTAATTACTGTGCAATTGAAGCGCTTGCTGATAATACAAATATTGAATTGTTTGCGTTTTCACGTCCGCTACTGACGGAGCCACAACTGATCAAACGTTGGAAAGAGGGGGATCGGATCGATGTTGAGTGTGAAAGATGCTCAAAATGTCGAACTCGCCGTGGGAATTTTTGTGTGACCTCTAAAACGCGAAAAGCTGAAATTGCAGCATTGTAATTTTTAAGAGGGCATAAGAAGAGTTAGTGTTCAAAAACACTAACTCTTTTTTTATTCAGCGGGAGTAATAGCAAGTGAGGCGCTTTTTTGTTGCCACTGCTGATACCATTGCTCAATACTGTCATATGGCAAAGGGGGAGATATAAAATATCCCTGTGCTTGTTGACAGTGCATTTCCTGTAATTGCTTCCATAAAGCAAGGTTTTCAACGCCTTCAGCAATAGTGATTAAATCTAAGCGTTTAGTGAGTAGTAAGCATGATTCCACAATGGCTTGTGCCGTAATGCTTGTTGGTAATGCCTGAATAAAGCCAAGATCAAGTTTAAGGGAATTAAACGTTAATGTTTCTAACTGCTTAAGTGACGAATAGCCAGTACCAAAATCATCAATGGATAAAACAAACTCGTGCATACTCAAGCGTGATGCAGACTCAATGGCTTCACCGACTGATTCAAATATATCGGACTCTGTTAGTTCAAAATATAACCATTGATTTAAATCGTAATATTGTTCTTTTAATTTCAGTACGCAGTTGATGAAATGTGGATCAGCCAATGTTTTAGATGAAATATTTATCGCAATTTTTCGATTATGGAAATATGAACGATAACAAATTACGTAATGAATAATGTAAATTGCTAATTGCTTTTCTTTATTGTGCGCCATGATTTGATCAATAAACTGGTAAGCCGGAACCGTACCATATTCAGGATGCACTAAACGTATTAACGCTTCACAAGCAACCCATTCACCTGTTTCAAGCGATACGATAGGCTGAAAGTAAGGCACAAACCAGTATTGTTTAAAGGCGAGATCGATAAAGGCTTCATCCAATTTTATATCACAAGACGGTAGGCGTTCAGGTAATGCATTAGTTTGCTTTGCTGTTTCAATTAAAGCACTAATTTGCTTTAAACAGGTAGGTTTAGCCAATGTGCCTAATAAATTAAGTTTATAGTTAAGACACATTTTCTCAACACTGGCTAAGATATCTTGTTTCAAGGCGCTGGTGATTATAATAGCACCCTTAAACTGCTGTTTTGCAATATGACCAAGAAAACTGATGCCATCCATTTCCGGCATATTTAAATCACACAACAATAACTGTGGTTGATATTGCTGCATAATTTTTAATGCTTCGGCACCGTTAACCGCGCAATGAATTTCATCATTAACAGGATCGATAATACGAGCTAACTGCGTTGTTAGCACTTGGCGCTGAAAATCATGATCTTCTATCAATAGTATGCGCATTTTAGTTACCTTTTAAATTATCGATTTGTTGAGTGAGTTGACCAACTAAAGCTATTAATGATTCATAATGGTGCTGTAAAGTCTCTATTCTATGCTGTTGAATATCCTTTTCCACATCGATGCAAAGTGCATCAAGCTGGTGGAACGTCATGACGCGAGCTGCACCTTTAATTCGATGAATAATTAAGCCTACTAATTCAATATTATTTTCGTTAATAGCCATATTCAATTCATGCTGGTCTTTAATACATGATGCAAGATACTGATCGAGCAATGTATAGGCTGTTTCACTATCACCGAAGATATCAATAAGCTCGTTAATATTAACTAAATCCGTTGTGCTTTCACTATCCGTTAACGTATTAGGGACGAGGTGCTCATATGTTGACGTGACATTGTCACAATTTCTACTCGGTAGCCATTGGTTTAATACGGTATTTAATTCATCTAATGTTATTGGCTTAATTAAATACGCATCAAATCCAATCTCTTTAAAAAATTGTTCGTTAGATAGCGCATCTGCTGTTAACGCCAATACAGGAAGAGGCTTAGCAGCTTTTATCTGTTCTTGTTTACGAATGGCTTTAACCAGCTCAAAACCATCAAGCTCTGGCATATGGCAATCTGTTAGTAATAGATCATATGAATTCTTGCTTAATGCATCTAGTGCTTTTTGACCGTTATCGACAATATCAACGGCATAGTTAAGTTGCTCTAGTTGTTGTTTAAGGATCTGCTGGTTAATAGGGTGATCTTCTGCAACCAGAATGTAACGCCCTTTTGCAACAGCCTGCTCATAGGTGTATACACGCTTTTCTGTGGTGGTTATATCAGGGAATAGGGTATTTTTACAGGTCTGTTTTGCTAGCGCTTGATAGAACAGATTCGGCAATAATGGATTACAAGAAATGATATAACCTTCCGAGGTGCTTTGAGTGAAAAAATGGCTCGGAGAGCTAATTGTAATAACGTTTATTGACGGTAAATTAGCCTTAAACCATGCTGCATCAATATTGTGATCAGTAAGCCATGTGTCTTTCACGATAATCGTATTGATTTTATTCGTTAGAATGAATGCTGGTAATTTAGCTTTATTTGCAATTGCAATTTTTGTGTATGAGCAATGCCATGATTGTAAATATAACTCTAAAAACTGCTCGTCAATATCGCCCAAAAAGCCACAATGTTTATGTAACGGCTTGACAGATTTCTTTTCAACAACAGTGAAGGGGATCGTAACACTAAATGTAGTGCCAACATTAATGTCACTTTTCGCTACAATTTCACCCCCCATTAGTTGGGCTAATTGGTGGCAAATGGATAAACCTAGCCCTGTACCACTAAAGCGACGGTTACTGTTTTGCTCAACTTGAACAAATGGTTGAAATAAACGCTCTAAATCTTTAGGTTTAATACCAATCCCCGTATCAGTGATAGAGAATGTCAGCTTTTGTTCTGATGCTGATTCTTGGATCATATCAACAGCCAGATGAATGTTTCCTTGCACGGTAAACTTAATCGCATTGTTAATAAGATTATTAAGAATTTGCGTTAAACGTACTTCATCAAACAGCAAACAGTGTGCGATGGAAGGATCGAGCCACAAGGTGAATGTAATTTCTTTTTGCTGTGCATGAATAGAGTGGGGCTGTACTAATTCATGAATAAGATCCGAAATATTATTTTCACTTGGGTTAATACTGAGCTTACCAGCTTCAATTTTCGAAAAATCTAATACATCATTGACAATGTTGAGCAAGTTACGCCCTGATTGTGACAAATTATGATGAATTTGGCGTAATTCATTAGTTTTCGCATGTGGTTCCATTAGCTCTAATAAACTTAGAATTCCGCTGATTGGCGTGCGGATCTCGTGGCTCATCATGGCCAAGAAGCGTGATTTAGATTCAGTCGCAGCCAGTGATTTCTCGTTAGCTTCCATTAGTGCTACTTGTTGTTCTTTGGTTTGCGAAATATCTAGAATAATAGTATTCCACTGCCAACCGTTTTCAACTTCCGATATTTGGCAACGTAGTTCTATCCAGCGCGGTTTAAGCGTGTTGGAATGAATTTGTAAATTAGTACTCCAATAGCCAATAGAAACTGCCTGTTGCATTGTTAAATAAAGAGATTCGAAGTCTTCACGCTGTTTCAAAATATCAATTAATAAAGCCGGATCTTCGTATAGTTTAGATGCATCACAATCAATGAATAGATTGATTTTTTCGCTAATGAATAAAAATTCAATATCAAATGGGTTTGCACTGTATTGTAAGTGTTGAATCAAAACACCATCAAAATTATTCGTTAGATAAGTTAGCTTTTGTTCGGCATTTTTCCGTTGTGTGATCTCTCGACTTAAACGACGATTCCAATAGATAATTACAGTAATAATACTAAAAATTACTGTTGTAACTATGATCGCCCAGCCAATGATTTGGCTGTAATTAACGTCAGATTTTATGGTTATAGAATGCCACTTTCTAAAACTATTCGTTAGATCTTCTGGTGGCAATGTCATTATCACTTTATTAATGATATTTCTTAGCTGAAGATTGTTATTATCTACTGCAAAATTAATTGAACGTTGGTGGTTATCCAACTTGCTAGGGACAATTTTTAATTGGCCAAGGTATTCATTTTGTAACAACACATGCGCTTGGCTAAGTGAAATAACAGCATAATCGATTTGATCATTAATCAATGCAGCAAGCATGTCATTTCTTGAATCAAAACTAATAGTTTTATTATCTGGGTATAAGTTTAAAGCAAGGTTTTTAACAAAACTTGATTTAATAACACCAATACTATTTTTAGGTGTAATTCCGTAGCTATTTCGTTTTGATATTTTATTTACAATAACCCAGCCTTCTTGCCCATAAGGCATGCTAAAAAGCAGTTCTTTTTTCCGTAATGATGACGTGGCAACGGCGCTAAGAATATGTATATCCCCTTGTGCAAGCAACGCTTTAGCTTGGGAGTAGTCATTAATATGGATAAACTCATAATTAATACCGAGCCCTGAACTCATTTTTTGAGCGATATCTTCAACTTGCAGATATAGAATATCTTCATCTTTTAGACGATTATCATCAAATTGGTAACCAATTTTTAGCGTAGCTAAAGACTCAAGAAAATGACTTTCATCGCCAGTAAGTTTAATCTTACTCGGATCCTTGAGTAGAGCAATTTGATTACTTGTCAGCCATTTATTGTGAAGCCAATTTATTTCTGTTTTAGATAGGGCAACGATAGTGCTATTGAGTTGTTTGATAATGGCACTATTTTTTATTGAACTTGCAAGATGCAACTGCTCTAAAGGTAATTGTTCAAGTATTGTTACTTCAAATGGGATCGATGGATCATTACTTTTTAGTAGCTTATTTAAAAGAATTGAATTGCCGATGTAAGCGTCAGCCACGCCTCTTTTAACAGAATTGAGAGCGGTTTTTGAATCAGTCATTGAAATCGTGGTAATACTTTCGTTAACTTGAGGTAATAAACCACTAAGAACACTGTTCTCTTCAATGGCGATTATCTTGTCATCAAAATTTAAGAGAATATTAGAAGACGAATAGCTAAGCATTGCGTAAGGAAAAGCCAATAGAGGCTCACTAAATGCAAAAAACTTTTCTCTTTCTGCACTGTTGCTTACCCCTATGGCAACATCAAGCTCATCGCGTGCTAATGCTGTTAGAATTTCAGTCGGCGTATCATAAACAATATTTTCAATAGTGTACCCAGCGTTATGGCTGATAATTGACATATAGTCAGGTAATAGCCCTACGACTTCTTGCTTTTTATTGAGTGAGGATAACGGTGACCAATCTAATGAAAGGTATCCAACTTTTAATGTTGTTTTTTGAACATTGTCATCAGCCCAGGTTAATGAGCTAATAAATAAAATTATTAGTAAAGTAAAGTGACGCATGACTTAATTCTCATTAACGTTTAGTAAAGGCGCTGGTTGAGTACGGTATGTTTCGTTTTTAATGTTTTATACCATTCAGGTTTAATATCTTGTGACTCAAATACCCACCTTGCTTCGTTGACAGTATTTTTTTCACTAACATATAAATCGAGGTGTCCACGAGCAAATAGTTCCACTATGCAGCGTGCCAAAGTGATATCAAAACGGTACATCGGCCATAATGTAAAAAGTAACTGTCCAGCCGTCACAAATTGTTTTTGTTTTACCAACTGTAAGGTATAACTATACTCAGCACACTTGCTCTCATTAATTTTAGCCGTCTGCGCTTTTAGCCACATCTGCTTAATGACATTATGTGGTTCATTAGGTTGTAAATTGAAAATGTTGGTCAACTGCTTTACAAATTTAATTATATGAGTATGCATTGAAAGCTTAATGGCTGTACTTAGCGCAATAATAAGAAATTCGCTTGGTAATTCATTATATTCATGGTGCTCTACATAATTTAATGCATTCATAAATTCACGATACGCAATCAAATTAGAATCATTTTCAGCGGCCTGATATGCCTGTAATAAATAGATATAGGCGCGATCGTGCTTAGTGATCTTCTGCTGCTGATTAATAGAGCACCATAGTTTCTCTATCGACTGGTGCTTTTTGTTGTATTGTTGTAGCTGTACCCACACTAAAAATGCGTAGTTTTGAGGTTTATCCCAAATGGAAAAACGCAGTGAAAAACAGGCTTCTCTGATATGACGTTCGATCTCAGTGTCGTGTTGAAGACAAAACTCAATCCATATTAAACCAAACAAGCGGTAGAGATTATTACGGCTTACTTTATGCGCCGCTAACCAAAATTCATAGCCTATGCTTATACGGTTCTGTTTTAATGCAGAGCGAGCTTTAAGATCTAATAGTGTCAGGTGTTGTTGTGGGCTAGAAGAATTAATTGATGTAAGCAACGGAGTAAGCTGGTCAAATTTATTTTGCTCTAACCATAATTGCGCTAATAATAATTTAGCAGGCACATAGTCATTTTGTTGAAGTAAACTATTTAACATGACGTCAATATCGTTATAACTTGTCGTCACTTTATTTAGCAATAATCGTTTAGCCAAGGCTGTTACACTCGACCAATATTTATCACAATAAGAATAGTTTTCAATAAACTCTTGTACACCTAACCAACCCTTTGATTGGTAAGTGTTAAATACAGCATCTTCAAACTTATGCTTATTAAAATGGAGATTTATTCGCGTTGTCAGTGTTTCTAAACGAAAAGGCTTAATTAAATAGTCTGTAGGTTGGTATTCAGAAAATCCCATCAAAATTGATTCTGAATCATCTGCAGTAACAATAAAAATCAAAGGATGATGAGTGATCAATTGATTGTGGTGGAGGCGCTCAAGTAACTGAAGGCCTGTGCTGCCAAGACCTAAATTAAAATCAATAAAAATGATATCGAATACATTGCGTTGGCAAAGCTTTATTGCATCTTGTGCATTTGATGCAAAATAAATTCGTTGTGCTTCAAATTTCGCTTTCAACAGAATTAATTTAGTCGTTTGCTGAATAATTACACTGTCATCGACAATTAGAATTGATTGACTATTAACCATATAAGCTCAGAAAAGGAAAATGGATTTAAAATTTGTAAAGGGAGCGGGATGATAATAGCTAATTAAATAATCAACAAATATTCTTATGTAACAACGTGTAACTCAATTAAGCTTTTGTTTTTTGGTGGGTTATCTTCATGAGGAATATTACTGTTAGGCGTTTCAACGTGAATCAAGGGAAGAGTTGTATGAAAGGGGCAGTGCTATTGAATACGGATAATCTTATTATAAAAAAGAGGTCGCTAAGCGACCTCTTTTAACATCAATCACACATAGGCTAAGTTAATAGTTAACTTTCAGTGGCAAGGTGATGATTTTCTTCGCCAATGAAGCCACCAGTTTGATGTGCCCATAACTGAGCATAAATACCTTTCTGATTGATGAGCTCTTGGTGTGTACCTTGCTCAATAACCTGGCCTTTATCTAATACGATAAGACGATCCATCGCTGCAATAGTCGATAAACGATGGGCAATCGCGATAACTGTTTTGCCTTCCATTAATTCAACCAAACTTTCCTGAATCGCCGCTTCCACTTCAGAATCCAACGCTGAGGTTGCTTCATCTAAGATTAAGATTGGCGCATTTTTCAGTAATACGCGGGAGATAGCAATACGCTGACGTTGTCCTCCTGAGAGTTTAACACCACGTTCACCCACCTGAGCATCGTAACCAATATTACCAAACGGGTCTGTCAATGTTTCGATGAACTCATGGGCATGTGCTTGTTTAGTTGCGGAAAGCAACTGCTCTTCACTGGCTTTAGGATCACCATAAAGAATGTTGTCTTTAATAGAGCGATGAAGCAAAGACGTATCTTGCGTTACCATGCCAATTTTACTGCGTAATGAATCTTGCGTAACTTTCGCAATGTCTTGCCCATCTATGCGAATATTTCCGCCTTCTAAATTATGAAAACGTAATAGCAAGTTAACTAAGGTTGATTTGCCTGCGCCAGATCGACCGACTAAGCCAACTTTTTCACCAGGTTTAATATTCAACGAGAGATGGTTGATAACATCTTTATTTTCGCCATAGTTAAAGCTTACGTTATCAAATTCAATGCCACCATTTTGCACAGCTAATGGCTTAGCGTTAGGCTCATCTTCAATTTCAACTGGCTTAGACAGCGTTTTCATACCGTCGACAACGGTACCCATATTTTCAAATAGCGCACCCACTTCCCACATGATCCACATCGACATGCCATTAATACGCAGCGCTAAACTAATCGCAATTGCAATCGAACCCACTTGAATTGCACTGTGCATCCACAGGTAAATAGAAAGGACAGAAATAGAAAAAAGTAATAAGTAGTTAGCTAATTGAACGCAAATATCAAATCCGGTAACCAAGCGCATTTGATGATGAACCGTTGCAAGGAAGCCCTTCATCCCTTTTTCGGCATAATCGGTTTCATATTTACTGTGGGAGAACAGTTTGACTGTTGCAATATTGGTATAACTGTCAACAATTCGTCCTGTCATGGTCGAGCGGGCATCAGCTTGCTCTGCTGCGACCTTCTTTAGCTTAGGAATAAAGTGAATTTGAATACCAATATAAGCGATTAACCAAGCCAACATAGGTAACATCAATAGCCAATCCGCTTGAGCAAGGATCACTAACATCGAAGTAAAGTAAACAGAGACGTAAACGAAAACATCAGCCGTTTTCATTACCGTTTCTCTTACTGCAAGAGAAGTTTGCATGACTTTAGTTGCAATACGTCCGGCAAAGTCATCTTGGTAAAACGACAGGCTTTGTTTGAGCAGATAACGGTGAGCTTGCCAACGAATGGACATTGGGTAGTTACCCAGTAACGTTTGGTGTGATAGCAATGATGAGATCAAGACTAATAGTGGCATTACGATAAGCACGACCACGGATAACCAAATTAAGGTTGTCCCGTTTTCAGCTAAGAATGTTTTAGGATCACTTGCTGCTAGCCAATCGACTAACTTACCCATAAAACCAAATAGCACAACCTCAATAATTGCAACAATAGCACTAAGTAACGCCATGCAAGCTAACGGCTTTTCAAATCCACGAGTGTAATAGCGACAAAATGCAAAAATACCTTGGGGGGGTTGTGTGGGCTCTTGCTTTGGAAAAGCGTTCGTGAAACCTTCGAAGCGTTTGAACATAGTTCACCTAGTTAGTATTGGCATTTTGTTATTAGCTGTGTAGTCGCGCATTCATAAGAAAATGAGGAAAAATATGATTTATGATTGAGCTTATTACAGTAAAACCGTATGCATGGCAGTTAATTATTTAAACGCTCTCAGTGTACGAATTATTATGAAGGGTCTCAATACGAGAATACAAATTTATAAAAATATACAAGTATGGCCAGATTTCATTTGTAATAAATGTATACCGATAAGAAAAAAAAGGTTTGTCATTGTTAGTGACAAACCTTTCATTGTTATATTGTAGCGAATAGATTTACAGCTTTTTAGAGAAAACCCCACACAGCGCAATAATCGCTAAACCTAATAACATGATGTCGCCTTTATCACTATCAAATCCAGCTTTCACACCTGAAATTGCAACAATAGCGATAGCCACTGGAATGATATATTTAATCAATACATACCAAAGGTTGAACAGTGGGAATGACACTTTTCCGTTATTGGTAATTTCTTTTTTTAGCTCACTTCGATCTAAACGCCAGCCCGCAAATAGACACACCAACATACCACCAACAGCAAGGAAGATTTTGTCAGTAAGTAAGTCAAAGACATCAAATGCGCCAGTGTCGAATAGCTTAGGACCAAAGCCACCAATAGATAGCGAAGCAAGAATACAAAGTAGCGCCATCACAATACTTGCGCTGATCACCGCAGTCACACGGCTAAAACCTTTCTCGTCAATTAAGTAGGCAACGACCACTTCCAGTAATGACACTGACGAGGTTAATGCCGCCACACTTAAAGCAACGAAGAATAAAATTGCAAGTAAGAAGCCGATGCCACCCATTTCAGCAAACAATTGCGGAACAACGACAAATACCAAACCTGGCCCTGCAGAAGGTTCCATGCTGAACGCAAACATTGCAGGGAACATAGCGATGCCGGCGAGTAATGCTACCCCCGTATCCATCGCCGTAACCATAGCGGTGGTTTGTACGATATTCTCTTTTCTGCGTAAGTAACTGCCGTATGTCAGCATACAGCCCATACCTAAACTTAGTGAGAAGAACGCCTGTCCCAGTGCAGCAAGCACAACAGAACTATCAATTTTTGAAAAATCAGGCTTGAATAAAAACTCTAAGCCCGCCATTGAGCCAGGTAAGGTAAGGCCTTTGATAGACACAATGATTAAGATAATGAAAAGCAGTGGCATTAACACTTTACCTGCTTTTTCTATACCACCTGAAACGCCTCGGATAACGACAAAAATATTAAATAAAAGGTAAAGTCCCATCCAGAAAAGCGGTTGTATAGGATCAGAAATAAAGCTACCAAAACTATCGTTAATAGCCGTTGGCGTACTTAATAATCCGGTTGAAATTTTATAGATATAAGCAATGGCCCAACCACCAACAACAGGGTAAAACCCCATGATAAGTAGGCCACTTAATACTCCCATGATGCCAACAAACGTCCAACGACGATCGGTGGTTTTAAATGCGCCAACGGCAGACAAACCTGTTTTACGTCCCACTGCAAATTCAGTTAGCATGACGCTAAAGCCAATGAAAATAACGAAAAACAAGTAAATAGCAACAAACGCGCCGCCACCATTGTCGCCAGCAGTATAAGGAAACTTCCAAATGTTTCCTAAACCAACAGCAGATCCTGCTGCGGCCATAACAAAGCCAATTCGTGAACTCCAGTTTCCACGATTAGCGGTTGGAGAAGTTGATGTGTCCATAAAACATCCTGTTAATGATTGTAGTGAGTCATAATTGTTATAAATATTTAGTCTTAAATATCCTTTTCACTATGAGAAATATGAAAATCTTTGACTATAAATCATAAAATAAAAAGTTATTTAAACTGATTGAGTTTACATAATTAACATATTTATCACGCATTGGCGGGGTTGAAAATCATTAATTGTAATGAATTAGTTAATTTCTGTAAAAAAGATAGAAGTGTTATTAGATGTTTACACTTTTTAGTTTTGCACGCTGCTCAATTAATCTGTATACAAAAAATGGAAGATTGTGCTGATAACTAGTTTGCTATTGATAACCTAAAATAAAACGGTTTCGAATCGCTTGGGATTATAAAGTGTTTTATAAATTGATTGTTTAGAGTGAATATGAAACAGTTAAGCGAACAGCGTTCCATTTGGTTCGTTTATATAATAAAAAGTCAGCCAATTGGCCATAATGTGTAGTGTCATAGCGTCATTACACAGTGCAAAAGGAAAGATTCGCCCAATGTCACTTGTTATACCTATGGTTATTTATATACAGCAGCACTTAGCCAAAGTTGCAGATAAAGCGGTTGCTGCCAATATGCAACAAACACTTAGGGTAAATCAGCCTTGCTATGGGGTTAATGCCGAGCAACGAAGTGAAATTTTTAAAGATGCGAGAGCACATACAAAAATTGATAATGCAGAAAATTATCGTCGCTTACTGCTTTGGCTATGGTCCGGTGTTTATCGTGAAGAGCGTTATTTAGCACTTGATGCTGGTGAGTATTACCATGCATTTAGAAATGAACATGCTTTTCATACTTATCAAGAAATGCTGGAAACTGTTGATGGGGTTGATATTGCTGATCGCTTAGTTGAGCAGTTAATCAGTCCTGTTGTGTTAGGGCATCGCGAATTTGAATCAAAACTAATTGAATGGCGAGAGTCTGATAATAAATGGTTGAAACGAGCGTCATTATTGGCGCATTGTCATCACAAACAGCATACCAATGTCGACTTACTGTGCGAGACAGTACTGCTATTAGCCGATGATAGTGATTATGAGGTGCAGCAAGCGATAGGGTTAGTATTGCGAAATTACAGTGAAACCGATTTCCCTTTCGTTGATCATTTTCTTATATCGAATATTGGTATATTAACGCCGCAAGCTAGGCGAGAAGCAAGAAAACTTACATTAGGTTTGTAGTGATATTTAAGCCTTTACAGTTAACGATAAAGCCCGTATTACGCTAACTCGATCATAGCGAGTTAAACGTATACGGGCTTTTTACTATTCAATGATAGTGACTTTTTCAATCACAATCGGATCACGAGGGACATCGTCATGATCGCGAACAGATAATGTTTTTACTTTTGAAATTTTGTTTACTACGTCCATTCCAGCCGTTACTTCGCCAAAAACAGTGTATCCCCAGCCCGCATTTGTTGTTGCTGTGTGATCAAGAAAATCATTGTCAGCAACATTAATAAAAAACTCAGCCGTTGCTGAATGCGGGGCATCTGTTCTTGCCATTGCGATAGTACCTATCACATTTTTCAGACCACGGTTTGCTTCATTAACAATGGGGGCGCGGGTTGGTTTTTCTTTCATTTTCACAGTGTAACCACCACCTTGGATCATAAAGCCTTTGATCACTCGGTGAAAAATAGTGTCGTTGTAAAAACCGTCTTGGCAATATTTTAAGAAGTTCTTAACCGTAACAGGCGCTTTTTGCTTGTTCAGCTCAATCGTAATATCGCCAACATTGGTGGTAAAAATAATCATCTAAAACTAACCGTGGTGTAAATTGAATCGGGCAGTATACGTAATAGTGATGCTATTTGTAGTAAAAAAGTCATTAAATATCATGGCTTAAATTGAAGATCATTATTGATCAGCCTTAATCCTGCTTCTCTACCTTGTTGATAACCTTGATCTAATTTACTGATATCTTTAGTTAATCTTTTGATCATAAACGTTTTATCAGGTGCAATGGCGGTGATTTTGCAATCCTTTGGCGGATTATGAATAAAATACAATGCCTTATTATAGCGAGACTCTTTGGTTAAAAACTCTTGCCCAAACACGGGATTTGTTCGGAATAAGCGACGTGTTAACCATGGCACTTGTCGATTTTTAGCAAACAAACCTTGAGCATGAGATAGAATAACTGTGATATCACGTGCGCCCTTATTGTAAGCCTCGATCACTGGGATAGGATCGGCAATACCGCCATCGCTCATTTCAATACCGTCAACTTGTGGAAATTGACGGTAAATGATCGGTAGGGCGCATGTTGCAGTCATCACTTCATTTAAGTTGTTACGTGTTACTTCAACGTAGTTAGGCTCACCCGTATCGACCACCGTTGTTGTGGCGTATAGCGGGACATTACGATTCTCATATTTGTGTAGCTCTAAAGGAAGATGACTGATACTGGTGTTCCATAACCAATCAATATCAATTAAGTTACCACCTTTAACAAAACGTCTGTAATTAATGAACTCCTTACTACGTGCGTATTCGGTAATAACTTTATAGTTACGTTGATAACTTTCACACAGATATCCCATGAGTACTACAGAGCCTGCTGATACGCCGATAGTAAAATCAAATGGGTTGTAACTACGTTCAATAAAAGCATCTAATACACCAGTGGCAAAAATGCCACGCATTGCCCCACCTTCGACAACCAAAGCGCGTTTACTCATCACTGTTCCTTATCCTTGGTGATTTAATTATTCCATATTGGAATTAGACGATATTACCTTTAAGAATATGCACACATTTAATTCTAGATCACATTTTTATGAGTTTTTTGTTATTTAACGTATTATGACGGACATTATTTTGCGTGTTTCTCCTCCCACATATTAGATTAGGTTTGTTGATGCAAATTTTCCAAAAAGATGCGATTGAGTGGTTAACAGCTTTGCCCGATCAAAGTATTGACTTGATGATCACCGATCCACCTTATGAGTCGCTTGAAAAACACCGCTCAGTGGGAACAACAACGCGATTAAAACAAAGTAAAGGATCGAGTAACCAATGGTTTGATATTTTCCCCAATGAACGATTTGAAAGTTTATTGACGCAAGCCTATCGCGTTTTAAAACCAAACAGTCATTTCTATTTGTTCTGTGATCAAGAAACAATGTTTCACATTAAACCGATTGCAGAGCAGGTGGGGTTTAAGTTTTGGAAACCCATCGTGTGGGATAAAGTCGCGATAGGCATGGGATATCATTATCGAGCACGTTATGAATTTATTTTGTTTTTCGAAAAAGGTAAGCGAAAACTGAATAACTTATCGATTCCAGATGTATTGGAATGTAAGCGTGTTTATCGTGGTTATCCGACAGAAAAGCCCGTCCCACTATTAGAGATATTAATAGAGCAAAGTAGTGTTGAAGGTGATGTTATTGCCGATCCGTTTTTTGGTTCAGGTTCAACATTAGTGGCGGCCGATAGGTTAGCGCGTCAAGCATGGGGTAGCGATATCTCTGATTCAGCCCATCAACATTTAAAACAACGTCTATCGTCGCGATAGACGACATTTTTTAAGCTAGGAACAAACATGGCCCAACCGGGAAAGATTATTAGCTGGAATCAACAAAAAGGTTTTGGATTTATTGCACCAGATAACGGCGAGCAAGATGTTTTTTTTCATGTCTCTGCCTTGCCGGATAAACAGTGTCGTCCTCGTATCAATGAGGCCGTAACATTTCGTATAAGTAAAGATAAAAAAGGGCGCATGTCAGCAACAACAGTGACATTGACCAAAGCACATTCAGGTTTAGATAAATACACCGCACCTTTTTCAAAGTCACAGTGGTTTAGTGTTATCTTTTTGGCTTTTGTTGCGATATCAGTGGCGCTTTTTAATACCCCTTATCAAGTACTGATTGGATATTTAGTATTAAGCGTTGTGACGTTTGCGGTGTATGCACATGATAAACGTGCGGCTAAGTTAGATAAATGGCGAACCAAAGAAGCAAGCTTGCATATATTAGCCTTAGTGGGGGGATGGCCTGGTGCGTTATGGGCACAAAAGATATTGCGCCATAAATCTCAAAAACAGCCATTTAAAGCCATATTATGGGCAATGATCATACTTAACTGCGCGGCGTTTATTCTATCGTTTACCCCAGAAGGGGTGACGTTAATTAAACAAGTGTTACAGCTAATTTAAAATAGAGCGTGATTCATTATAGTAATGAATAAGATTCTATTAATCGTCCAGCATAGACCAATGTATAATGACGTGCTGGGCGATCATTCATTTATCGAATAACAGAAATGTCGCCATCTGCATCAGCAGACCAAGTAAAGTACTGGTTACCTTTACCTGAAATAATCGCGCTACCATTTGTGATATAAGGATGAACTTCATTGATATTGTATCGGTAAGTCAGTGGCGATGTAGATTCGGTAGACCAGTATGTAGTATCGTTGTCCGCAGTATTAACCAACATACCTTTAAATGTGATTTGATTACTATTATTCATCGCCATGATGTAATCATCATCAGTGTTTTTATCCAGAGATAATGAAATAATTTCGCCATTTGCAATCGCGTTGTGGGTGGTAAACTGCATCGCTTCAATGGTATGAATAACAACTCTGTCAGTTTGTTTTTCTACCTTGATACGGCCTTTTGTAACAGCAATATCAATATTTCCCTGAATTTCAGGAATATAACATTCATTAGAATTACCAACCGGTAGATTCTCAGCACAGTCCTTTGCTGCTTTTGCTACAACAGTTAAGGCATCTGCAGTTACGTCTGCATAGTTTTGTAAATCAGCATGGCTCAAGTTATCAACATCAATCCCGCCGTGATTTACAACTTCATCACCAACATTACAACCTAATAATGTTGTTGTTACTATTGCCGCTAAACATAGCTTCTTCATACAAGACCTTTTATCAATATATGTATAAATACTGTGAGAGAGGGTAGGTTGTTAATAAATTGAAAGCAATCATTCGCAGTGTTAATGACTTGGTTTTGACAAAGAGATGACAGTAATGGTTGTTTTCAAATAATTTTCATGACACTTGTCTAACAGAACTGCTCAGATATTAAATGATGTTAACTGAACCTAGAAAAGTAAAGGTTACTGCTTATTTCTGCTATCGTAGCTGGAAGAAATTTATTGTTTAATAAACAATTGGTTAAATGTAAAAAAACAGCACTAGATTATAGTGCTGGTTAATGAATGCTAGGCGTAACTCTATTGAGCGGTAATATCGCCATTACTATCAGCAGACCAATTAAATGTCTGGTTATCTTTACCAGTAATTACGGCATTACCGCTGATAAGGGATGGAAGCTTGATATTGGCATCATATTTAAGAGCTAGTCCAGTTGTTGATTCAGTAGACCAATATTTTGCATCGCTGTCAGCGGTATTAATGAGCATTCCCTTAAAGGTAACGTTATTTCCGCCAGGTAGCGTTTTAAGGGTCATGTTGTAATCTTTATCAAGGTTTTCACTGAAATTAAGTGAAATGACTTCACCGTTTGTCACTGCATTTGGAGAGGTAAACTCCATTGCTTTTGTTGTATGAACAATAACAGTTTGATTTTCCTGTTGTTCAACGTCAATTTGGCCTTTTGCTACAATAATGTTTGTCGTTGTATTGCTGGCGCTAAGGTCACATTGTTTTGTCTCGCCAACAGCCATTCCATTTGAACAATTATCAGCCGCTTGCGCGATGACTGCTAATGCATCGGCAGTTAACTCTGCGTAATCTTGTTTTTGGGTTTGAGATAAATTATTGATGTCGATACCGCCGTGTTCTACAACTTCGTCACCTGCGTTACAGCCAACAAGTACTGTAGCTACCATTGCTGCTAAACATAACTTCTTCATGTAAAACCCTTTTTCAATATATGAATAAATATTGCAGAAGATGTTAGATTGTTAATAAATTAAAAGCAATCATTTGCAGTGAGAATAACTTACTTTTTACAGGGTTATGACAAAAGTCGCTATTTTTGTGGTGTTATGTCAGGTAATTGTCAGCTTAGAGGGGGAGGTTGTTGGTATTTTTCTTAGTACTTACTAGATATATTCTCTTTTAAGTTAGTGTAATGGCAAGTCGCTTAGTGCTCACAATGAGTTAGCGTAATAGCTAACTCGTTTTTGTCGAGTAGACGACACTTGTTACCAAGTGCCGTCCCTCTAAGAACCGTACGTGCAACTTTCACTGCATACGGCTCAAGCCTCCACTAAGGCACCGATTGGCACCCAGCAACTTACAAAGCAGCGAG
>NZ_PYNU01000012.1:0-112658 GCF_003026075.1 Photobacterium sp. GB-210
CGTTATGGACCCACCTGATCCCATGCCGAACTCAGTAGTGAAACGTAATAGCGCCGATGGTAGTGTGGGGTCTCCCCATGTGAGAGTAGGACATCGCCAGGCTTCCAATTCGTTTTCATCTTTTTAAGAAAAAGATGAAAATAAAAAATAGATATCTATTTGAACTATAGATATCGCATGTGGTGTTATCGCTCTTAGCCATCCATGGCTTCACGATATTAAAACATCCATGTTCGTCGGAGCGGTAGTTCAGTTGGTTAGAATACCGGCCTGTCACGCCGGGGGTCGCGGGTTCGAGTCCCGTCCGCTCCGCCACTTTATTAGAGAAACCTGAATCGAAAGATTCAGGTTTTTTTTCGTCTGTAGAAAATGAACATTATAGGGTAGTGAGCTAGGTGCTTTATTGGGAAGCAACTAGCTGCCTGCTATTTCGAGTCCCGCCCGTTTTAATAATTATTAAAAAAGCGGAGTAAAAAAAATTTAGGCTGTGTATCAGTATTGGTGAGCTACCGTAAAATATTTTAAAAGTAGTTCATTTAGTTGCTCTTGATACTCATCATGAGTCTGTGAACCAATTAGTTGGGCTAATTCCTGTCCTATTGGTGATAAACGATAATAGGTGAACGATGTCCCTTTTTTGATGGGTGATAAACAGTAAGACTCTGTATGGTAGTTGAAATTGAGTTTATCAGTGTAACTTATTAAGTTTGTTTCTAGCTCTGTACTTAATAGCAGCCCAAGTTCAGTTAAAATTAAAATAGACGAATAAGGTAAATGGTATTGGTTATAATCAATATGTGTTTGGTGACTTCTATGAAAACTAAAGCTGCTTGTTCGCTGTTTGATACTTGTGAGAAGTTTTTTATTTTTATCGTTACCAATGCAACAGGTAAGAGTAAGGACTTTTTGAAATAGAGCGGCTTCTCGATGAGTCATTGATAAGAGTATTTTTAACGTGCGAAGAGAGACTGAGCCTGGTTGAATGATCTCTTGTTTTAGAATCTTTGCCCACAGTTTTTGCATGGATGGAGTATGAATTTGTTGAGCCATCTCTATAAATCTTACTAACCAATCAGGATCAGGATCTCTCGCTGTCTCATCATTACATTGGTTATAGGCTTGTTTTATGATCTGCTCTAAATTTGATTGTTCTTGTTGTCGTTTTTGTTGAAGACGAACCTGTAATCTTTGTTTTAAAGTCCTCTCTTGAGTATTGTTAATTTCCCCATCGATAGCATATTTTTCTGCGATGCTTTTTATTTTTTTTTTACTGTCGGTTAATGTTTTTAACACTCCAAGCGCTCGATTATTTTCTATTGGTTTATCTATACTCTCTACTTTATTAGTCATACTTCTTTCATTCTCTTAACCAATCGTTAACTCATTTTTGTTATCTTGATCTCATGATTAGCAACGAACATAATGAGATGTTATCTTTGTGTTAATTTTAAGTAACTAATAATTACGGAGCATCCCATGAAAAAATTGAATCGATATATTACTGATCTTATTTTAGTCATTGGTTATTCAACGATCGTGAGTTACTTGCTTTGGTTTTTTAGTAAATAGTATATCGACTAGAGCTATCGTTTCTTTATTACTTTGAAAAAACTTAGCCACCCAGAGAGAGGTGACTAAAGTCTCATTATAAATTTTTACTCACTAAACCGATTACTTTTCTAATCTCACTAGGTGTCAGTTTGCCTTCTTTGGCGAATATGACTTTACCAGTCTTATTTACAACAAATACGGCAGAGCTTTCCTTTTTTAGATCCCATGTTTTTTGAACAATCCCATTGCTGTCCAGCACTATTGATGACCATGGGTATTCACGTTTACTGTCTTCTGTTGCTGATTTTACAAAGCCCCCCGTACCCCACATCGCATCATTTTGGTTAATGATCGTTGTTGTTTGGTACTCATTTTCCGGAAATTTTGCGGCAGAAATAGCTGCAACAAGTGGCGCGTTAAGCTCTTTGGCTGCACTGCGTCCAGCTATTGCGAATACGATACGCATTTTGCCTGTTAGTTTTGTACTTCTCCATGATTTGTAGCTAATCGCCTTATCTTTTAAAACAAGCTCACCTTTATTGGTAACTGTAACACCAGGTAATGAATCACCTAGCTTGATATTGGTAGCAAAGCTGATTGAAGGGGCTAAAGCTGCAAGTAAGATAAAGGTTGCTTTCAATTTCATGTGTTGCCTCTTTTTAGTCTGATTTGTGATTATGATAGTTAATCTTATTTGATCTGGTAGTACCAGAAGTTAATATTTTGGCTCTAAGTCGATCATTATTGTTACAAATTTCGTATTTATTGGAATATGGCAGGCTGTTTGCATTAAGTTTTAATGTGATGAAACAAAGTGATCGATTTGCGGTCTATATCTGTAACCGTTGAGTGAGGAAAATATGCTTAGAATCTTTAAAATTTACCGACCAAACCAAGTGGCTCGTTATGTAAAAAGCTATTTTAGAGGTCGTATTTTTATTATGGGGGTAGGTGGCTTTGAATTTGATAGTGGACGACTATTACCACCTAAGTCTGGTGATTTAAAAGCATTAAATGTATTAACTGAGGTGAATAAAGAGATTCAGGTACTATCAGGAATAGTTGTGTAATCACTAAAATCTAGCGTATTTCTCTCTAAATTGGAATACGAGTCAGATGTAAGTTTTACTTTGTTCCTGCTTTCGGCTAACAGAAAACTTGATCCTGCCATATGACAACACAAATATACTCCCTCCTATATAATGTATTCAGTTACAGAGCGGTATTAAATTATTTTTTCTCAAAAAAAGTTATTAATTGTTCTACAGTTGTTTTAGTTGCTGAAAGTAGTTTGAACCGTTTTCAGTACACTATTTATTTAGTGATAATTATTAATAATTCCAACAGGCTATAATACTGGCAATGAAGTTATAGTTAAGACTTAGAATACGTCTAATACTTCTATTAAAAAGATGGCATAAATTCGTGTTGAGGCACTGTTTATCTTAATTTCATTGACCTTAGGTTACTTTTTTTTAGATTCATTTTGTTAATATTTATAAATAGGTAGCTGAAAATGGTTAAAAATTCTATTCGGTTCAATATTCATAAGTTTTCAGATGGCAAAGGTTGGAAGTTACTTATCGCTTTGCCACAATGGATTCGTAATTAATTCTAAATTTCGCAAAGAAGCACAATAGAATGAATAAAGTTTTTAAATGGCTGGGTGTGACATCATTTGCTTTGGTGCTATCGAGTCCAGTTATGGCCTCTTCATTGAAGATTAAAGGCTTAGATGGAAAAGTAGAAGATAATGTTGATGCTTATCTTTCTGCATTATCAAAGGATGATTATAGTGCGACATTACGCTTTAAAGATCAGGTATTAAATGAAATTAGCGACGCGCTGCAGGCATTGGGCTATTACCAGCCAAAGTTTGATTATCAAGTCTCGGGTAGCGGCGCTAAAACTAAAATAGTGGTTACCGTTGATAAAGGTCCACGAGCGCATATTAGTAAAAGTAATCTGATTATTACTGGTGATGCTAAAAATGATCCTGCTTTTATTTCATTAGTAAAAAGCAGTGGTTTAGGGATTGGTGAACCGCTTAATCAAGGTAAATATGAGGCTTTTAAAGCATCATTAAAGAGTTTAGCACTTCGACGTGGTTATTTTGATTATGAATTAACGAAAAGTACATTAGAGGTGGTACCTAGTCGTAACGAGGTCTTTATCGATATTAATTTTGACTCAGGTCGACGTTATACCTTTGGTGAAACGACTTTTCAGGGAAGCCAAATTGATGATAACCGCTTACGTTCTATGATCCCTTACACGGAAGATGAACCTTATCTAGCTTCAAAACTGGGAGAGTACAATGAACGTTTGTCTAACGTTGGTTGGTTTTCTTCCATTTTTGTTGGTGGGGATGTAAAAGAGCGTAAAGATGATGCGATCCCTATTCATGTTGTTGTTACGCCACAAATAAAAAATCAATTTGAAACCGGTATTGGCTTTTCGACTGATACCGGCCCTCGTTTGAAGTTCAATTGGAAAAAACCGTGGATCACGAGTAAAGGCCATAGCTTTAACTTGAAATCCGAAATATCGAAAGATGAGCCAAAAGTTGAAGCGGTTTATAAGATCCCACTCGATGATGTGTTGAATGATTATTATCAAGTTGTCGGGGGCATACGTTATGTCGATACACACGATACGGTAAGTACACAATTTGGTATCGGGGTTGAACGTCATTGGCGTTTAGATTCGGGATGGAATCGTACTATTGCGCTTCGTTGGTTGACGGAGAAATATGAACAAGGTGGGATGGAAAAAGGTGTTTTCAATGTTTTGATGCCAGGATTGTCATACAGTAAAAGTAGTATGGTTGGAGGAATATTCCCGACCAGTGGGAGTAAATATAATTTTTCTGTTGATCTTGCTAATAAAAATGTTGGATCAAATACGACTTTTGCTCGAGTACAAGCAAAAAATGCTTGGATTCGTAGTTTTGGTGAAAATCAGCGTGGTATTTTGCGTTTAGATGGCGGTGCTATTATTAGTGATGGCATTCAAGATGTCCCACCTTCGTTACGTTATTTTATTGGTGGTGATAGTAGCCTTCGAGGCTATGGTTATCAGTCTATTTCTCCTCGTAATAGCCAAGGCAAAATGGAAGGCGGTCGTTATATGGCAACCTCTAGCATTGAATATCAACACCGTGTTTATGGTGATTGGTGGGGGGCTGTATTTTATGATTATGGTTCTGCTTGGAATACTACACCTGATTGGAAGCGTGGTGTCGGAGTCGGTGTTCGATGGGTTTCACCTGTAGGTCCTATTCGCCTTGATTTTGCTTGGGGCTTAGATAAGAACAAGAGCAATAATGATCGTTTCCTTAAACTGAGCAAAGATGAATTTCAGCTCCACTTTACTTTAGGTCCTGAATTATGATTTGGGTTAAGCGTATAGCACTTGGCGTATTAGCCTTATTATTATTATTAGTTATTGCTGTTGCTGCACTACTTTATACTCCTGCTGGTATTAAAGTTGCTGCATGGGGAGCGCAAAAAGCGCTTCCTGCCCTGTCGATTGGTGAATCGCAAGGCGCTTTGCTTGATGGTTTTGAATTTAAGAATGTCCGTTATAACGACGGTAATATAGATCTTGCTGTTAATAAGTTGAATTTAACATTAAATGATAGCTGTTTATTAACCCCTGAGATTTGTATTTCTGATCTAGGGGTGCAAGGTGTGAAGTTTTCAATGCCAAAACTTCCTCCTGCATCGGATAAGCCTGAACAACCTTCAGAGCCAGTCACTGAAATCTCAATGCCATTACCTATTCATATTGAGAAGGTAACGCTTGATGATATCGATTTAGATATCTTGGCGAATAAAGTGCGCTGGAAGCATTTCTCTACAGCAGCAGATTTACAAGGCAGTCATGTCACCTTAAAGCCAACGGATTGGGAAGGGATTTATTTATCATTAGCGCCATCTAAAACGGCTGATAAGAAGTCAGTTGCAGCGTCGAAATCAACGAAAAAAGCGGAAGCAATAAAACTGCCTGATGTTGTGCTACCGATGTCGTTTGATATTGAGCGCTTTACGGTAAAAGACTTCGAGTTAGCTGGCGAAACGCCACAAAAGATCTCGTTATTAGAGCTGATTGCGAATGCTAAAGACAGCGATATCAAGATTGATAAGTTGCAGGTAAATGCGCCTCAAGCGTCTTTAACCGCGAAAGCTGATGTGACGTTAACGGGAGATTACCCACTTTCATTAGATGCGAATGCAAAGATATCGATGAAGCCTGTTGAAGGACATCAGTTGCATTTAAAAGCATCAGGATCATTAGCGAAATTGGTACTTGATGCGACGTTAAAAGGTAAATTAGATGCGTTGGTTAAGGGTAAATTATCGCCGCTAGATCCGAATCTTCCTTTTGATGTGGTGGTATCCAGTAAGCATTTACAGTGGCCGATTGATAAAAAAGCAGAATTTACTGTTGCCAATACTGATATAAACGCCAAAGGTAGCTTAAAGGGGTTTACGTTTAATGCTAAAAGTAACGTAAATGGCACGCCTATGCCAAACGTGAAATTTAATTTGAAAGGTAAAGGTAACCTTGATTCGGTGAACTTATCTGCGCTGAATGTAGAGACCTTAGGTGGTTCTATTACCGGCAATGCAAAAGCAAGTTGGAAAGATCTTGTTAAATGGCAAGGCCAGCTCGCTTTTGCCAATATCCAGCCAGGTAAGCAATGGCCAGAAGCGGAAGGCAACGTAAGCGGTAAGTTAAATACATCGGGTGGTTTAACTGCAAAAGGTGGTTGGTTTATTAAATTGCCAGAACTTGCTGTTAATGGCTCCATCATGAAACAGCCTCTTGAGCTTCATGGTCAGCTTGATGCTTCTGATGTGACGGGTAAAGGTAAAGATCTTAAGTTTAAAACACAGGGCTTAACATTAAAGCATGGTCCTAATGGTTTAGTCGCGAAAGGTGAATTAGACAAGACGTGGAACGTTGTTGCTGATATTAAAGCGCCAGATTTATCTAAATCATTAGCGGACTTACATGGTCGTGTTAATGGTGAGGTGAAGTTATCAGGCAAAATGGCTGAACCGGATGTAACACTTGATCTTGAAGGTGATGATCTTGGTTGGCAAAAAGTCGCAAGCCTTGCGTCTTTTAAATTGAAAGGTAGCGTAACGCCATTACCAGCATTAAAAGCTGATATTAGTTTAAATGCTAAAAAAGGGAAATTTGATAGTGTTACGTTAGATGATATGGATGTGTTGTTTAAAGGCACAGAGCAAGATCATCGTTTAACGGTAAAAGTAAAAGGGGAGCCCGTTGGCACTGAATTACTTCTAACCGGTAAATTAGATCGTAAGACAGGCTGGCAAGGGATCTTGCAAAAAGGTGACTTTACGACTCCTGTTGGTGAGTGGGTATTAAACCATCCAACACCTATTCGTTATGATCTGAAAACTGCAATGGCAACTGTCGGTGCTCACTGTTGGCAACAAGGTAAAGCTGGCATTTGTTTAACTCAGGATCTGACTGCTGGTGCATCGGGTAATGCGCAGTTAGCAATAAAACGATTCAATTTTGATTTATTGAAATCATTTATTCCTGAGCAGATGAAGGTTAACGGCGAGCTTGGTGCGAACGTTGTCGCTAAATGGGCGCCAAAGAGTGCACCCTATGTGAAAGCCCAGATTTTGATGCCAAGCGGCAGTTTTACTCAACAAGTGGATACCGATGATGCCCCATTAGCGTTAGGCTGGGATAAAGTTACCGTCAATGCTGAGATGGAAAATGATGTTCTAAATGCTAATTGGTTAGTGGCGGTTAAAAATAATGGTGATTTATCCGGTAATGCTAAAATCACTGATCTACAAGGTGATAAGCGCATTAATGCTAATGTGAAATTAGATCGTTTTACACTTGCATTCTTAGAGCCTGTTATTAAAGACTACCATCAGTTTGGTGGTCAAGTTGATACTAACTTGCAAATAACCGGCCCAATCATGCACCCCGCAGTGAATGGTTTATTACAAGTCACGAAGCTAGAAGCAAGAGGGCGTAAAGTACCATTAGATGTTCAGAACGCTGATATCAAATTAGCCTTTAAGGGGTATAACGCAACGTTAATGGGGAATATTTATACTCCTGATGGGCAATTGCTGTTACGTGGTACTGGTGACTGGCAAGATATGGCGGCGTGGAAAACAGAATTAAATATTAATGGTAAAGAGTTACAAGTGAGTATGCCGCCAATGGTTTCCCTTAAGGTCTCTCCAGATCTCACCATTAAAGCAACACCTAAATCTGCAGATATTAGCGGAAAGGTGGGGATTCCATGGGGACGTATTACGGTTAATCAATTACCAAAATCTGCGATCGCGGTTTCTAAAGATCAGGTCATTTTAAAAGATAACCTAGAACCAGTTGAACCGAAAAAATCTGTGCCGTTTGATATTACAACCAATATTATGGTGCATGTTGGTGATGACGTGAAGTTATCAGCGTTTGGTTTAAAAGCTGGTTTATTCGGTGATTTGAATGTTCGCCAAGATGGTAAAGGGCCAATGATTTACGGTGAAGTGAATATTGCCAAAGGGTCGTTTTATCGAGCTCTGGGACAGGAATTACTTATCCGTAAAGGGCAGATATTATTTAACGGTCCTGCAGATCAACCATTCCTGTCGATAGAAGCGATTCGTGATCCTGATAATATCGAAGATGATGTTATTGCTGGTGTGAAGGTGACAGGCTCTGCAGATAAACCGGAAGTAACGATTTTCTCTGATCCGGCTATGCCACAACAAAATGCTTTATCGTATATTTTAACTGGCCGTAATCTTGATAGTGAGGATGATGGTGGTTCGGGTAATGCGATGACGACGGCATTGATAGGTATGGGACTGGCGCAAAGTGGTCAACTTGTTGGTGATGTTGGTGAAGCCGTTGGTATCAAAGATCTTAGCTTATCTACCGCAGGGGCTGGCGACGACTCACAAGTAACTGTTAGTGGTTATATCGCACCAGGACTACAGGTGAAATATGGCGTAGGCTTATTTAATGATGTGGATGAGTTTACAGTACGTTATCGCTTGATGAAGAATTTATATATCGAAGCAGTAAATGGTCTCGATCAGGCTGTGGACTTGCTTTACCAATTTGAATTTAATTAATCATTAGTGATGCCATCTAATAAAAAACCCAATGCTTGCATTGGGTTTTTTTATGTTTGTAGCATGTGTTTAGTCCTTTGGTTCAGTCCTTTGGTTTAGTTCGGAGGAGTTGTTGGTAACTTATGCCGTTAAATGTGTTTTTATAGCCAAGAGAATATAGCTCAGCTTCTGCTATTTCAGCACGTCGGCCTGAGCGGCAGTAGAGTAATATCGGTTTGGACTTGTCTGCCAAATATTCTGAAATTGTAGCGATCTGTTCAAAAGGAATGTTAACAGCGTTAGGAATATGTCCAGCGGCAAATTCATCGGCTGTTCTTACATCAACAATGATAGGGTTATGTGCTTGCTCTAGTTGCCAAAATTCATCGGGGGTGACATTTTTAGCAAATGAAATAGCGGTAAAAAAAGTTAAAAATACCGCGAGTAAACCACGTTTATTTTTCATTATATTTTACCGCTATTAATAAGTGTTATTAGCTAATTACTTTTTTTGAGCACGTTCAAAGGAAGTCAGAATTTCAGCTTTTGCTGCTTCTGCATTATCCCAGCCTTCTACTTTTACCCACTTGTTTGGCTCAAGCTCTTTGTAGCGCTCGAAGAAGTGAGTGATTTGTGCTTTAAGTAATTCAGGCAGATCATTCACATCTTGGATATGATCATATTCTTTACTTAGTTTGCTGTGAGGCACGGCAACGATTTTTGCATCTTCACCTGATTCATCTGTCATCTTCAACACGCCAACAGGACGACAGCGGATCACTGCGCCCGGAACGAGTGGATGTGGCGTTGGTACGAGTACATCGACCGGATCACCATCAAGCGATAGCGTGTGGTTAACGTAACCATAGTTACACGGATAAAACATCGGGCTAGACATAAAACGGTCAACAAAAATCGCACCACTGTCTTTGTCTACTTCATATTTAATCGGATCTGCATTTGCAGGGATTTCAATAACAACGTAAATATCTTCTGGGATATCCTTGCCAGCAGGGACCTGATTAAGGCTCATGACTAATTCCTTCTAAGGTTAATGAAATGTGTTGTTTGTTAAAATTATAATGAATGTAAACAAAAACAAAAGCAAATCATCATCGTTGATGTGTCGCGCCTTTAAATGCGCGACATGTATCGAGTTAACACTTATTTTTCTGGATATTCACGTAACAAACTTTCGACTTTTTCGACCATATTGGTTGAGCCAACAAAAAAGGGTACGCGCTGATGTAGTTCGGTTGGTGGAATATCTAAGATCCGCTGAAAACCATTCGTTGCTTTACCGCCAGCCTGCTCGACAATAAATGCCATGGGATTACATTCGTAAAGTAAACGTAACTTACCATTAGGGTAACTGGCGGTACTTGGGTAGAGATAAATCCCACCTTTTAATAAATTACGATGAAAGTCAGCAACTAACGAGCCTATGTAGCGTGATGTGTAAGGTCGTTTTTCTTCTGGCACAGCTTCTTGGCAATATTTAATGTACTGTTTTACACCGGTAGGAAAACGAATGTAATTACCTTCGTTAATCGAGTAAATGACGCCATCTTGTGGAATGGTCATATTTTCATGAGAGAGGCAAAAACTCCCTAATGAGGGATCATAGGTAAAACCATGAACACCATTGCCCGTGGTATAAACGAGCATAGTGGATGAGCCATAAATGACATACCCAGCAGCAACTTGTTGGTTGCCGGTTTGCAGAAAGTCTTCTTTTGTTGGAGGAGAGCCGACAGGGGAAACTCGGCGATAAATGGAAAATATCGTTCCCACAGAGACGTTAACATCGATATTAGATGAACCATCGAGAGGGTCCATTAAAACAACGTATTTTGCATTTAAATTTAATGGCTTATCAAATCCAACAGCTTCATCTTCTTCTTCACTCGCAATACCACAGACTTGATCCCTTGCTTCAAGAGCGGCTTTAAATTTATCGTTGGCATAGACATCGAGCTTTTGTTGCTCTTCGCCTTGGATGTTGTTCTCGCCGACCGTACCTGTAATATCGACCAATCCTGCTTTGTTAATTTCTCGGTTGACGATTTTAGCTGCGAGTTTAATTGACCCTAATAGGGATGAAAGCTCGCCACTTGCATGAGGAAAGTCACTCTGTTTCTCGACAATGAATTCACCAAGCGTTCTAATATCAGTCATAAACATTCCTTTCATCATGTTGTCATATAATCGGGTGAAGAGAGTAGAATATAGCACTTGATAAACTCACCTGCGGGTGAGTGGAAGTGCTAAATCGTATTTTTTGTTATATAAGAAATTGTATATAAAGATCTTTTTTATGGTAACGAAGTAACGTGAAAGCGTGAAACTAACCGAATTAATCACGGAGCCAGCAGCAATGCATATTCATATTTTAGGTATTTGCGGTACATTCATGGGCGGTGCTGCAATGCTTGCAAGGCAGTTAGGCCATAAAGTCACTGGCTCTGACGCCAATGTGTATCCACCGATGAGTACCATGTTAGAAGCCCAAGGTATTGAAATTATCCAAGGGTATGATCCGAAACAACTTGATCCTGCTCCTGATCTCGTGGTGATTGGTAATGCAATGAGTCGTGGTAACCCTTGTGTTGAGTATGTCCTTAACAGCAATCTACGTTACACCTCAGGCCCACAATGGTTACAAGAGTATTTATTACATGATCGTTGGGTAATGGCGGTATCGGGCACACACGGTAAAACAACAACAGCAAGCATGTTGGCGTGGATTTTGGAAGATTGTGGTTATCAACCGGGGTTTTTAGTCGGTGGTGTGCTGGGAAACTTCGGTATTTCAGCGCGTTTAGGGGAAAGCATGTTCTTCGTGGTGGAAGCGGATGAATATGACAGTGCTTTTTTTGATAAGCGTTCGAAGTTCGTACATTACCACCCTAGAACCTTGATCATGAATAATTTGGAATTTGATCATGCTGATATTTTCGATGATCTTAAAGCTATTCAACGTCAGTTCCATCATCTCGTACGTACAGTGCCTGGTAATGGTCGTATTTTAGCGCCAAAAGGTGTGAAAAATATTGATGAAACGCTAGAGATGGGCTGCTGGAGTGAATTGGAATATATTGGTGGTGATGGACACTGGCGCGCTGAAAAGCACCATGCCGATGGCAGTGTATTTGATGTGTATTTAGATAGCGATATGGTGGGTACCGTACATTGGCCTTTAGTGGGTGATCACAACGTTAATAATGCCTTAATGGCTATCGCTGCGGCACGTCATGTTGGAGTTACGCCAGATCTTGCATGTGAAGCCTTAGCTAAATTTATTAATACTAAGCGTCGTCTTGAGCTTAAAGGCGAAGTTAACGGTGTAACGGTTTATGATGATTTTGCTCATCACCCAACCGCTATCGAGTTAACCTTAGGTGGGTTACGTGCAAAGGTGAACCAATCGCGTATTTTAGCCGTATTAGAACCTCGCTCTAACACCATGAAGTTAGGGGTACATAAAGATGATCTTGCTCCTTCTTTACATGCTGCAGATGAAGTTTTTTTCTTCCAACCGCCAAATATTCCATGGTCAGTAGAAGAGATTGCTGAGCAATGTTCACAGCCTGCTTATTGCAGCGCAGATTTAGATGATTTGGTCAATAACATTACAAACAAAGCACAACCGGGCGATACTATTTTAGTGATGAGTAACGGTGGTTTTGGTGGTATTCATGATAAGTTATTGGCAGCACTAGCTAAATAATAGGAAAACGTAATGACAGATAAACGTATAACGCTAGCATGGACAGGCGCATCGGGTGCACCTTACGGACTACGTTTATTAGAATGTTTATTAGCGGCTGATTATCAGGTGTATTTATTGATTTCATCTGCGGCACGTGTGGTTTTAGCAACAGAGCATGGTTTGAAACTATCAGCATCGCCTGATAAAGCACGAGAACAATTAGCGGTTCATTTAAATGGTAATGCTGATAAATTAACTGTTTGTGGCAAAGATGATTGGTTTTCTCCTGTTGCGTCTGGCTCTGCTGCACCGAAACAAATGGTTGTTTGCCCATGCTCGGCTGGATCCTTGGCTTCCATTGCTTATGGCATGTCAGAAAATTTGATTGAGCGTGCTGCTGATGTAGTGATTAAAGAACGTGGTCAATTGGTGCTGGTGGTACGTGAAACACCATTTTCGACCATTCATTTAGAAAATATGCTTAAGCTTTCTCAGCTTGGGGCTACTATCATGCCTGCCGCTCCTGGCTTTTATCATCAACCACAATCGATTGATGATTTAATTGATTTTATGGTCGCAAGGATCTTGGATCATTTAGGCGTTAAGCAAGGTTTAGTCCCGCGATGGGGATATGATCAACGCGCATAATGTTAAATATTTAAGCCCGTAATTAATCTTACGGGCTTTTTTAATCTTGTTCGTTAGAGGGAAAAAATCCAGCTTCTTGATAATAACGTACAGCACCTGGATGGAAAGGAACCGATAATCCGTTTTGGAGCATGTCAGCTTTAGTTAAATTGGCAAAGGCAGGATGAAGTCGTTTAAAGGTATCAAAATTGTTAAAGATAGATTTTGTTAGCGCATAAACGGTTTCTTCAGAGACATCTGTACTTGAAATTAATGTTGCTGACACGCCAAAACTTTCAGTATCCCCTTTAATTCCCTTATAAAAACCTTTAGGAGTCATTGATTTGGTATAAAAAGGATGATCAGCAATGATCTTTTCGATATTTGCCCCAGTGGTTGGAATTAATTTCGCATTACAATAGACTGCGGCTTCTTTTATTGCCCCGTTTGGATGGCCAACAAGATTGATATACGCATCAATTTTGTTATTACATAGTGCTTCTGAGCGTTCCTCGGCTGGGATCGAGATAAGCTTAAAATCAGAATATGTCCAACCAAGGCTATCCATAACAATTTCCATGGTTGCTCGATCGCCTGATCCTGCCTCACCAATATTGATCCGCTTTCCTTTAAGATCATCAAGATTATTTATGCCTGAATCTTTACGAACAATAATATTAAAAGGCTCATCATGTAGTGAAAAGATAGCCCTCATCTTGCTATAAGGACCTTGGTCTTTAAACTGGTTCGTACCGTTATAGCCATGAAATTGCCAATCAGATTGAACAACACTAAATTCAAATTGTTTATCTTTGAGTTTATTGATGTTGTAGATAGAGCCGGTGGTTGATTCAACCAAACAACGCAGATTATGTTGCAGTCGTCCTTGATTCACTAATTTACAAATCGCACCGCCTGCAGGGTAATAAACACCATTGATAGGTCCTGTGCCAATTGTGATAAAACGTTGAGCGTGTGCTGTCGATACGATGAAATAACAACTTAAACTAAATAGCCCAAGCAGCATTCTTTTCTTTAATGTCATGAATGAATCCTTTCTAATCATGATGGTCAATGGATACGAATGAGAGCGTATTAAAGAATATTTTTGCTATTTATCATAACAAATGACAGTAGTCTGAGGTTTTTTTGTCTGTGCTTCACCACTCAAATTAAGTAATAAGCAAGATGAAAAGAGATAAACTTGAAATAAAGAACAAGAGTCAGAGATAGGGAATAAAAGTAGGCAAAGAGCCGGGTCTATTTGTTATGTCACTCAATGATGAAAATAAATAGACCCAAGGTATTACTTACTGTAATCAAATAGTTCACAAACAGAATCGTAAAGCTCTTCTGCTGTTACGCTACTCGTTGGTGTAATAAAGATCGTATCATCACCCGCAACTACGCCAAGGATGCCTTCGGCTTTACCTAAAGAATCTAATAAGCGAGCAATCACTTGTGCAGCGCCTGGACCTGTGTGAATAACAACAAGTGCGCTGTTATAACCAACATCCATGACAAGATCTTTTAATGGGCTGCTTGTTGTGGGTACGCCGAGTTCAACAGGTAAGCAATACACCATTTCCATTTTTGCATTGCGTGTTCGTACTGCACCGAATTTCGTCAGCATACGAGAAACTTTAGACTGGTTGATATTATCGAAACCTTGCGCTTTCAATGTATCAACAATCTCACCTTGAGAACTGAATTTTTCTTCTTTTAGAATGAGTTTAAACGCTTTTACTAAGCGCTCTTGTTTATCTGAATTTCGCATAAATAAATATTATCTACAGAGATGAGGTGGGGTATTTTTGCATAACCTATCACTAAGTAGCAAACAAACTGCATGAAATCTGATTTTTGTATTATCAGGTGTTAATGTTCAGCATAAGGTAAGAAATAATCTTTGTCGTTGTTTTTATTAGATAACATTTGTTTAAAACTGCTTAAATTCTCACTTTTTTGCATGAAAGTTGTTTTTGTTGTGACAAGATCGGATGAAAAAAAAGGGTTTCTGCGCAACTTCGCAAAGCGCGCGGCCGAAGATTGTATTTGTTATCGGCTTGCTATAACGTCCTTCTATTATGCTTATCTTATGCAATGAAAATTGGCTTAAGTAAGATGTATTAATAAAAAAAGATACTTCTATCGTAAAGGAGAACGAACATGAAAGTTGCTGTAATTGGCGCTGCTGGTGGAATCGGTCAAGCTCTTGCTCTGCTATTAAAAAACCATCTTCCAGCAGGTTCAGATCTTGCTCTATATGACATTGCACCAGTAACGCCTGGTGTTGCAGCCGATCTTAGCCATATCCCGACCCCTGTAACTATTAAAGGTTATGCAGGTGAAGATCCTACTCCAGCATTAGAAGGCGCTGACGTTGTCCTTATTTCTGCAGGTGTAGCGCGTAAACCGGGTATGGATCGTGCTGATCTTTTCAATGTAAATGCCGGTATTGTTAAATCTCTAGCAGAAAAAATTGCTGTAGTATGTCCTGATGCTTGTATTGGTATTATTACTAACCCTGTAAATACAACAGTGCCTATCGCAGCTGATGTACTTAAAAAAGCAGGTGTGTATAACAAGCGTAAGCTGTTCGGTATTACAACACTTGATGTTATCCGCTCTGAGACGTTTGTTGCTGAATTAAAAGATAAGTCGCCTTGTGATATTAGTGTTCCAGTAATTGGTGGTCACTCAGGTGTAACTATTTTACCGTTGCTATCACAAGTTGAAGGTGTTGAGTTTACTGACGAAGAAGTAAAAGCATTAACACCACGTATTCAAAATGCAGGTACTGAAGTTGTTGAAGCAAAGGCGGGTGGCGGCTCAGCAACCTTGTCTATGGGCCAAGCGGCATGTCGTTTTGGTTTAGCGCTAGTACGTGCATTACAAGGTGAGCAAGGTGTTGTTGAATGTGCTTACGTTGAAGGTGATGGGCAGCATGCACGTTTCTTCGCACAACCTGTATTGTTGGGTAAAGATGGTATTGAAGAAGTAATGGATTACGGTTCATTAAGTGACTTTGAGCAATCCGCGATGGACAGCATGCTAGATACGCTTAAAGGTGATATTGCTCTAGGCGAAGAGTTCGCTGCAAAGTAACCCGTTTAAATAGTAGAGTAAGAAAAAGCGGCGATTAAGCCGCTTTTTTATTGCCTGTAAGAAGTCTTTTCTAATAATAACGATCACAGCCTGTGTGCAATTGCGGTTGATCAGTGATCTCGTTGCATTCAATGGAACGCAGTTGATGATCGTTCTTATGCTCAATGATTACGGCGTTATTTTGTTGATCAATGCCGATCACTTTCCCCACGCCATGTAATGATTCTACCCACATACCAATCTTTAATTGGGTTATTTCCATTATTCACTCCCACTTACCAGCAAAAGAAATAAACTAATACCAATTATAGATCATAGTGATCATCTGATTTTTAGAGATAAAAAAACCTGCCACATTGGCAGGCTCTATGATGCTAAATTGAAGACTTATTTATTACGCTGTACAGCCATGTGTGCTAGTGCAACTAAGGCTTCTTTGTACTTAGAGTCTGCAATAGGTGCTAAAGCCGCAATGGCTTTCTCTGCTTCTTCTTCTGCACGTTGTTGGGTGTACTCAAGTGAACCATGTTCGTGCATAGCAGCTAAAATAGCATCAAGCTTTTCCATCCCATTTGCTTTTTCAATAGCTTCGCGAATCATGCTTGATTGCTCGGTATTACCATGGTGCATAGCATGGAGCAGTGGTAAAGTTGGCTTACCTTCTGCTAAATCGTCACCGACGTTTTTCCCCATTTCTTTACCATCAGCAATGTAATCTAATACATCGTCGATAAGTTGGAATGCCGTGCCTAAATAACGACCGTATTCTTGAAGTGCTGACTCAATTTCAGCTGGTGCTTGGGCAATAATGGCTGCGATTTGAGTTGAAGCTTCAAACAAGCGTGCTGTTTTTGAATAGATCACTTGCATGTAGCTATCTTCGGTGGTGTTAGGATCATTACAATTCATTAATTGTAGAACTTCACCTTCAGCGATCACATTGGTTGCTTCACTCATGATGTCGAGGATCTTTAATGATCGTAGGCTAGTCATCATTTGAAATGAACGTGTGTAAATGTAGTCACCGACTAAAACACTGGCTGCATTACCAAACGCTGCGTTGGCTGTTTCTTTACCACGACGCATGTTTGATTCATCGACAACATCATCGTGTAATAATGTTGCTGTATGAATAAATTCAATAAAAGCAGCAGCTGTAGTGTGTTGATCACCGTCATAGCCCAAAGCTCGCGCTGCCAAAACAGCCAGCATTGGGCGTAGACGTTTGCCACCACTACTGACAATGTAGAAGCCTAGTTGATTGATAAGCACAACCTCTGAGTTAAGTTGTGCTTGTATCTTCGCGTCGACCTCGGCCATATCGTTGGCGGTGAGCGCTTGGATAGCTTTGAAATCCATTAATACATCCAGCAAGATTGTTGGCCACGTAGGGCGGTAAAGTGATTCGAATGGTTTATCGAATCTTACACTAAAATAGCACTATCGTCATAACCCCAACGTGCGCTATTTCAAAGACTTTTTTTGTTGAGCAGCTTTTCATCAATTTTCTTTCTATAATGGCTTGCCAGAATAACTCTTTTCGCGTAACATTCGCGCCCTATTGATGACAAGATTAAGCGCATACCCATTGCCTTTTTTATGTGGCAAATGGCCTATGCGGACAAGCGGAGTAAGACATGTACGCTGTTTTCCAAAGTGGTGGTAAACAACACCGTGTAAGCGAAGGCCAAACCTTACGCTTAGAAAAACTAGACGCTGAAACTGGCGCTAGCATTGAATTTGACTCAGTACTTTTAGTAGCTAATGGCGAAGAAGTATCTGTAGGCGCACCTTTTGTGGCTGGCGGTAAAGTAACTGCTGAAGTTGTTACTCACGGTCGTGGCGATAAAGTTAAAATCGTTAAGTTCCGTCGTCGTAAGCACTCTCGTAAGCAAATGGGCCACCGTCAGTGGTTCACTGAAGTCAAAATTACTGGCATCAGCGCTTAATAATAGGAGAATTTAAAGATGGCACACAAAAAAGCTGGCGGTTCTACTAACAACGGTCGCGATTCAGAAAGCAAACGCCTAGGTGTTAAGCGTTTTGGTGGCGAATCAGTTCTAGCAGGTAACATCATCGTTCGTCAACGTGGTACTAAGTTCCACGCTGGTAACAATGTTGGCCTAGGTAAAGACCACACTCTATTCGCTCTATCTGATGGTAAAGTGAAGTTCGAAGTTAAAGGTCCTAAGAACCGTAAATTCGTATCTATCGAAGCTGAATAATATTCAACTTTGACACGAAGATTAAAGCCCTGCCTATTGGCGGGGCTTTTTATATCTGGAGGGTTTATGCGAGATCGTGGCCCAATGATCGGTTTTTTTCTTGCATTAACAACGGCTGTCTTTTGGGGCGCGTTACCAATAGCAATGAAGCAAGCTGTTGAAGTGATGGACCCTTTCACTATTGTTTGGTATCGCTTTATTACGGCATCTGTCGGTTTAGGTTTATTATTAAGCTGGAAAAAGCAGTTACCAACAATTTCAAATTTAGGCCGAGCTGGTGGGCTAGTGTTACTGATTGCAAGTATTGGTCTTGCGGGTAACTTTGTCCTGTTCAATAGCTCGCTAAAATATCTTAATCCACCTGTGGTACAGGTAATCATTCAATTAGCTCCAGTGGGCTTATTGGTGACCAGTGCATGGGTATTTAAAGAAAAGCTTGCTAAGCACCAGATTATTGGTGTGATTTGTTTATTGGCTGGCTTACTACTGTTTTTTAATGAACGCTTAATTGAGTTATTTACCAGTTTTTCTGGTTATACTTTAGGTGTGAGTTTAGCTGTGGCGGCTGCTATTGTGTGGGTAATATATGGCCTTGCGCAGAAGTGGTTATTAAAGCAATTTACATCAGCGCAAATTTTGCTGATGATCTATGTGATCTGTGCTTTGATCCTTACGCCAGTAGCGCAACCAGAACAAATCTATGCAATGGATAATCGTCAACTTGCGATGTTGGCATTCTGTTGTATTAATACGCTTGTTGGCTATGGTGCTTTCGCTGAAGCGATGTCACGCTGGCAAGCCTCACAAGTGAGTGCAGTGATCACACTGACTCCTTTGTTTACGATATTATTTGTCGATCTTGCGAGCCTTGCTCTACCACAATACGTTGCGCCAGTAACGTTGAACATCTGGGGTTACCTTGGTGCGATGGTGGTGGTAAGTGGTGCGATATGCTGTGCTATAGGCCATAAATTTATTCGCCAGCACAAATAATCTAGGTCGATGACAATAATTACTACGCCATGATGAGTTAGTGATCATGGCTGTATGTTAAACGCCACAGTGCGGAGAAAAGAATGAAGTTTATAGATGAAGCAGTTATCAAAGTTGATGCCGGTGACGGTGGTAACGGCGTAGTGAGTTTTCGTACTGAAAAGTACATTCCTAAAGGTGGTCCTGATGGCGGTGATGGTGGTGACGGCGGTGACGTTTACCTCTTTGCTGATGAAAACTTTAACACCCTGATCGATTATCGTTTTGAACGTTTCCATGCCGCAGAGCGTGGTGAAAATGGTCGTGGTGGTAACTGTACGGGTAAACGTGGTGCCGATAAAATACTGACAGTACCTGTAGGCACACGTGCAGTTGATGACGATACAGGTGAAGTGATTGCCGATCTGACTGAACACGGCATGAAAGTGATGGTTGCTAAAGGCGGTTTCCATGGCCTAGGTAACACCCGTTTTAAATCATCTGTAAACCGCGCACCTCGTCAAAAGACAATGGGGAGTTTAGGTGAGGTTCGTCATCTTCGCCTAGAATTGCTGCTTTTGGCTGATGTAGGTATGTTAGGTTTACCTAACGCAGGTAAATCGACCTTTATTCGCTCTGTATCGGCAGCTAAGCCGAAAGTAGCGGATTACCCATTCACTACGTTAGTACCAAGCTTAGGTGTTGTACGTGTTGATGCAGAGCGTAATTTCGTTGTTGCTGATATTCCTGGTCTGATTGAAGGTGCGGCAGACGGCGCTGGTTTAGGTATTCGTTTCCTTAAGCACCTAGAGCGTTGTCGTGTATTACTTCACATGATTGATCTACTGCCTGCTGATGGCTCTGATCCGGTAGAAAATGCATTCACTATCATCAATGAGCTTGAGCAATACAGTGATAAGCTAGGCAATAAGCCGCGTTGGATTGTATTTAACAAAGCTGACTTGCTTGATGAAGAAGAAGCGCAAGAGAAAATGACTGAAGTATTAGAAGCCCTTGCTTGGGAAGATAAGTACTACAGTATCTCTGCACTAAACCGTACCGGTACGAAAGAGCTAACGTATGATCTGATGGAAGCGATTGATGCTATGCCTAAGATCAAATACGAGCCAGAAGAGAAAGAAGATAAAGTTGACTTCAAGTGGGATGATTACCACGCTGAGCAAATTAAGAAAGCGCAGGATGAAGACGACGATGATGATTGGGATGATTGGAATGAAGATGATTACGATGTTGAAATCATCTACAAGCCATAATCAAGTCTGATTGTGTAGAGGAAGCCGTACCGTGAGGTACGGCTTTTTTTGTGCTTAATCAAAATGGATGCAGGAGTTATTCGGTACTCTAATAGGATAATAAATGCGCAATATTAATGGATGATAAATGGCAACTCATAAGGACGGTATTATTACTTCACTCTCAGAATCTGAACAAAGAGACATAACACGGCTTGTGATATCTGCAGGTCAACGTCTTTTACAGCATGGCGCAGAAAGTACCTTAGTGGCAGATGTGACAAGTCGACTTGGCTTGGCGCTTGGGGTTGAAAGTGTTGAGGTCTCATTATCTGCTAGTTCGATGGTGATCAGTACTCGTCATCAGGGAAGTTGTATTACGACCACGCGGCGTTGCCAAGATAGTGGGATCAATATGCAGATCGTGACAGACATTCAACGGATCTGTATTTTAACTGAGCGTGGACTGCTTGATCGTTATGATGTTCACCACAAATTAGAACAAATCCAACCTCAGCGTTATCACCGCTTATTGGTGATTATTATGATTGGTCTATCTTGTGCTTCTTTTAGCCGTTTAGCTGGGGGGGATTGGCCAGTTTTTTGCCTGACTTTTCTGGCTTCATCTATTGGTATGTTTGTTCGCCAAGAGATTGCACATTGTCATTTTAATCCTTTGATTAATTTTGCTTTTACCGCCTTTGTTACCACATTAATTTCAGGTCTTGGACAAGTTTATCAAATTGGTGATAAACCTTTTTTAGCGATGGCTTCGTCTGTACTGATGTTGGTACCGGGTTTTCCTTTGATCAATGCCGTTGCTGATATGGTAAAAGGTTACCCTTCAATGGGATTAGCACGGTGGACGATGGCGAGTTTACTAACACTTGCCGCTTGTATTGGTATTGTTGCTGCGATGAATGTGCTGGATGTGTGGGGATGGTTACTATGAATGATCTGATCTCACTAATGCTGGCGCTAGGTAATGATATGTTTTTCGCTATGATCCCAGCCGTTGGCTTTGCATTAGTCTTTAATGTCCCACCAAAGGCACTGAAATATTGTGCCATTGGAGGGGCGTTAGGGCATGGCACTCGTTTTCTTTTAATGCACTGGGGAATGCCTATTGAGTGGGCTACATTTGCAGCAGCTACTCTTGTTGGTATGATTGGTGTGCATTGGTCGCATCGCTTTTTAGCTCATCCCAAAGTCTTTACTGTCGCAGCAATGATCCCTATGGTACCTGGCGTTTTTACTTATAAAGCAATGATTGCGATTGTTGAAATTAATCATCGTGGTTTTTCAATGGAATTATGGGGAGTGATGATTGAGAATTTGCTTAAAGCGATCTTTATTGTTGCTGCATTAGCCATTGGGTTAGCTATGCCGGGATTATTGTTTTATCGCCGTCGACCTGTGGTGTAACCTATAGCATCACAAATATTAAAAAGGAGTTTCCTGAAGATGAAGATCAGTATGATCGCCGCAATGGCGCATGATCGAGTAATTGGCAAAGAAAATGCGATGCCATGGCATTTACCCGCTGATTTTGCTTGGTTTAAGCAATGTACTTTAGGAAAGCCTGTGATAATGGGGCGCAAAACGTTTGAGTCTATTGGTCGCCCGCTTCCAGGTCGTCATAACATTGTGATCACCCGTAACCCTGAGTTTCATACCGAAGGGATCACTGTTGTGAGCGATATAGAAGCTGCAATACAAGCCGCTGGTGATGAAGAAGAAGTAATGATCATCGGTGGTGGTAGTATTTACCAAGCGTGTTTACCAAAAGCGAATTGTCTTTATTTAACGTTTATTGATGCTAATTTAGACGGTGATACACGTTTCCCTGAATGGGGAGAGGGGTGGCATCAAATGAGTTCTGAGCATTATGAAGCAGATGAAAAAAATGCTTATGCGATGGACTTTACGGTACTTGAACGCAATTAATCATACTGTTTAATAATGCCCATGCTAGTGGGCATTATTGGATAGGATAAAGTGGCAAGATTTAATAAATAGGGCATTCGGTAACAAAGCGTTGTCCGTCTTCCCAGCGTAACATAGTTAAACTGTTTCCCCACACGCACCCTGTATCAAGCCCAATACAATGCTTATCTTGATGTCCCATGAGTGCCGCCCAATGACCAAAGATAATGGTTTTCTCAATCGGCTCACTGCGCTTTACTTCAAACCACGGGATCAAGTTGCCAACTTCAGGGTTTCCTGGCTCTACTTTACACTGCATATCTAAACGTCCGTTAGGCTCGCAAAAGCGCATACGGGTAAAACTGTTGATGGTATAGCGGAGCTGCTCTAATTCATTAAGTTCTTCTTGCCAAAAATCAGGGCCATCACCATACATATTTTCTAATAGCCATACATAACGTTCAGACTGAAGGGTCGCTTCAACTCGGCGAGCTTGTTGACGCGCCGTCGCTAATGACCATTGTGGGCTAATGCCAGCGTGTACCATAACTAATGGAAAATCAGGATGTTCAGCCAGCAATGGTTGATGGCGTAGCCAATGAAGTAATTCTTGGCTATCGGGCGCGTCTAAAATGGCTTGAGTTTTATCACTCGGTTTTAAACGTGCGAAGCCATTTGAAGCGGCTAATAGGTGAAGATCATGATTACCGAGGATCACCTGTGCACTATTACCCAGTGCTTTTACAAACCGTAATGTTTCTAATGATTCAGGACCACGGGCGACAAGATCGCCAGCAAGCCAAAGGTGATCGTGCTTAGGATCAAAATGCGCTTGAGCAAGGAGTTTTTTTAGATCAGGTAAGCAGCCCTGAATATCACCAACAAGGTAGGTTGCCATATTGCTCTCATTATTGAGGAAAGTGAAAGTAAACAGCTAGTGAATAATGTTAGGCACAGCCAAACGAAAAGGGGCAATGTTAACTTTAAAGCTATTACCGTCCCCGTCTTCCATAATGTAATGTCCTTGCATCACACCAAGCGGGGTATCAATAATTGTACCACTGGTGTAGGTATAGTCATCACTTGCTTGAATTATGGGTTGTTTACCCACAACACCATCACCATCAATCACTAGTTTTTTGCCATTGGCATCGGTGATCAACCAGTGGCGTTTAAGCAATTGTGCTTGACCACGACCAAGATTATGAATAGTGATGGTATAGGAAAACACATAGCGACTCTTGTCAGGCTCGGATTGATCATCGAGGTAATGAGTAACGACATGACATTTTATGGTTGGGGGAGAAGTGGTACTCACAGACAACATCCTTTGTTTATGATCTCTTCTCATTTTAGCGTCATTCAACCACAAATAAAGAAAAACCCCGATAACCGTGAAGCTATCGGGGTTTTTGTGTAATCCACTTAAATGAGGTTAAGCTTTCGCATCTTTTTGGTAATTCGCATCAAGCCAGTTCGCCATTGCCACAAACTGTTCAACGGTAATGTTCTCTGGGCGATTGCCTGGGTTAACCCCCAGTGCTTCAAGTTGCTCTGCTGTAAAGAGTGCTTTATAGCAGTTACGAATCGTTTTACGACGTTGGTTAAAGCCTTCTCTACATACACGATCTAACCATTTTAGGTTGGTACATGGGAACGGCAACACTTCGTAAGGTGTTAGACGTACTACCGCTGAATCGACTTTCGGCGCAGGTACAAAAGATTCTGGCGGCACTTCAAGTACAGGCATCACGCGGCAGTAATACTGCGCCATTACCGTTAGGCGGCCATATGCTTTGCTACCAGGGCCTGCCGCAAGACGGTTAACCACTTCTTTTTGCAGCATAAAGTGCATATCTTCAACATCTTTGTGGAATTCAAAAATGTGGAACATTAAAGGGGTCGAAATGTTGTATGGCAAGTTACCAAAAATACGTAACTTATTATTTTCTTTAATAAGTTGCGTGAAGTCGAAACGCATTGCATCGCCTTGGTGGATCGTTAGCTTGGAAGCTAGATCGGGGTGACTTTCAAGGCGTTCTGCAAGATCGCGGTCGAGTTCGATAACAGTAAATTTATCAACAAGTTTACCAACTTGCTCGGTGATAGCACCCAGACCCGGACCGATTTCAACCAAGTTTTGACCTGGTAATGGGTTAATTGCTGACACTATGCCATCAATGATGTAAGGGTCTTTCAAAAAGTTCTGGCCAAAGCGCTTACGGGCGCGGTGACCTAGATGGACTTGATCGCTGCTCATGCTTGTTTATCTACCAATTCTAGGGCGTGAGATAGCGCTGTCCAAAGGCTACCTGTATCTGCCTGTCCGGTACCTGCGAGTTCCAGTGCGGTACCATGATCTACTGAAGTTCGGATGAAGGGCAATCCTAACGTAATGTTAACTGATTTACCGAAGCCTTTATATTTCAGCACCGGTAGCCCTTGATCGTGATACATGGCTAATACCGTATCGGCATCAGCTAAATATTTTTCTTGGAAAATAGTATCGGCCGGTAAAGGGCCGATAAGATCCATGTTTTCTTGCTGGCGTAATTGTTCAAGAGTAGGAGTAATAATATTTATTTCTTCCATCCCTAAGCAACCATCTTCACCAGCATGGGGGTTTAATCCACAGACATAAATTTTTGGTGACTCAATACCAAATTTACTGATTAAATCAGCGTGTAAAATACGAATCACCTGTTTTAATCTGTCTTCTGTAATTGCTTGTGATACATGACTTAGAGGGATATGAGTTGTCACTAACGCGACGCGTAATCCTTCGGTTGCTAGCATCATAACAACTTGTGCAGTGTCAGATTGCTGAGCAAAAAATTCAGTGTGGCCACTAAATGATACGCCAGCTCGGTTAATGACCCCTTTATGTACAGGGCCGGTGACAACGGCGGCGAATTCATCATTCATACACCCTTCTGCAGCACGTTTAAGCGTCGAGAGCACATACATGCCATTACGTTCATCTAACGTGCCAGCGACAACATCAACTGCAGTATTGATATGCGCAACCGTCATCGTTCCTGCTTTATGTGGCAGGGCGGGTTGATCGGGCTGATAAGGTAAAATGGTTAGTGGTAAACCTAATTTAGCCGCACGTTCTACCATAACCTGCGCATCAGCACAAATAACAAGTTGGTGCGGCCAATTTTCTTGGCATAAGGCGATGACTAAATCTGGGCCTATTCCAGCAGGCTCACCGGGGGTGATTGCAATCCGTTGTGTGTCAGTCATGTCTTTATTTAGCCATTATTGGTTGTATTCATTGGTTCAATGTAAGCACCTGCACGTAGTTCTTGTAACCATGTCTGTGCTTCTTCATTGAATTTACGGTTAAAGATGATTTGTGCAGCACGGTTTTTCATTGCAGCATCCGTACGGTCGACTTTGCGACGCCCTTCAACTTCAACAATGTGCCAACCAAATGCAGATTTAAACGGTTCACTGATTTTATCGATCGGTAGCGTTTCTACTTTTTCTTTAAATGCTGGAGCATACATATCTGGTACTTGCCAGCCTAGTTGACCACCATTTGCCGCTGAACCTGGATCTTCGCTGTAGGCTTTTGCTGCTGCCGCAAAGGTTTGTTTACCGCTAATAATATTTTGGCGAATTTTCTCAAGCTCAGCTTTTGCTGCTGCATCACTTAGAATCATTGAAGGTTTGATTAAAATATGACGGGCTTTTACCTCAATAACAGAGACGTTTGGCATACCTTTTACATCGTTGATTTTTAAAATGTGGTAACCAACGCCACTACGGAATGGCCCAATGATCGCATCTTTAGCGTTATTTTTAATCTGATCAGCAAAGACGGTTGGCATTTCTGCTTTACTCATCCAGCCCCATTCGCCCCCTTTTAGAGCTTTAGGTCCTTTTGAATAACGGTAAGCCAGTTGTGAAAAGTTTGCGCCTTTTTTAAGTTGAGCAACAATGTCTTCTGCTTCTTGTTTTGCTTTCTCACGTGCCGCTTTATCAGCATCTTCATCAACCCGAATTTGAATTTGACTAATGTTGTATTGCACGTTTTGTTGAGTTTGCTCGGCCATTTGTTTGGCTAAAGACTCAACTTCTTGTGGCAGAACGTTAACACGTTTACGAACAATAATGGTACGCGCTTCAGAGGCTAGCATATCGTTACGCATTTGCTCACGGAACATAGAGTAAGAAACTCCTGCTTTAGCAAGGCTTTGACGTAGTTGGTCAACGCTCATATTACGTTGTTTAGCCACATCGGCGATCGCTTGATCTAATTGACTGTCATCAATACGGATCCCTAGCTGCTGAGCTTGTTGGATCTGTAAGTTTTCAAGGATCAGTTGATCCATCACTTGCTGACGTAAAATGTTATTAGGCGGTAACTGTTGGTGTTCTTCAGCAGCGTTAAGACGAACAGTCTTTAGCATGGCGCTCACATCGCTTTGTAAGATCACGCCATCATTAACAGTCATCACAATTTGGTCAAGTTCCTGAGGTGCTGCCATGCTGGTTGCTGACATACCCATCATCATTAGACTAAGTACAGAATACTTCCACGTTTTCATTTATATTCCATCAGGTTATAAGGCGACACATGTGCCGCCTAACTATTAATTATTAAGAGTGAATGGATCGCCGTAAGATAAAATATTACCGCCATCATCCGATGATTGACCGAATGTTGGTGTTACACCTTGTAGCCCAAGTAAACTGAATGAGAAAGTGACATTGCTATCGTATTCAGTAAAATCTTGTGATATTGCATTTTTCGCGTAACGATTGTAGCTAAGCCCTATCATCCAACATGAAGATGTGTAGGTGAAGCCAACTTTACTTTCAAGCATTTTGTTAACATTCATGTCTTGGTAGTAATCAGCTTTAACATCAACACTATCGCTAACTGGGAAGCCAATGGATAAACCTAACTGTGAAATACCGTCTTTCTTACCGTTAATTGAAGGGTTCGGGTTGTTCACATATTTTGTTAAGTAATCACTTGATACGTAACGGTAACTCGGTTGAACAAATACCCCACCATTACGATATTCAACGGTCACATTACCTTGCTGGATGTCATTCTCACTTGAGTCATATTGCATTGCTGTTTTTAAGAACAGACTATCATCAAGGTTAAATTCTGTTTCAACCGCGGTTGCAGAGTAACTTTTCGCTTCTTTGTTATCAGCACCTTGGTTTACAGGTTTGTCGATATAGAAGATTTGACCCATAGATAGGGTAAATCGTTCCTTAAAATCTTCATCAAAGTAGCGTGTAGATGCGCCGACGGTGAACTGGTTCGCAGGAGCGATGTAGTCGTTACCACTGTAAGTTCGATCACTAAACAAGCCATAGTAATCTTGTTGTAAACGGGTTGAATCATAGCCGCCGCCGTTATAATCAAAGGGATTATAAATATTTTTTTGATCAACATCTTTAATATAAAGGTATTGAATTTGTGGCTCTAAACTTTGGGTGTAATGGTCACCTAAAATGGAGGTGTCACGCTCAAAGTAAAGACTGCTGTTGACACGAAACTCAGGAACGACACGATCGACGCTATCTTTTAGGTTCGTTAAGTCTGATTCTTTCTTATCTTGATTGTAATGGGCGTAGTTCACCTTTGCTTGAGTTGTCACCGACCACCAAGGTGTCGCATAAGGTAGCGTTAATGTTGGTTCTAAAGTAATACGATCAGCTGTTGGCTTATTTTTAGCATCATTATCAAATTTACTAATGCTCATTGGCATCTTGAAATCGAGCCCATAACCTAAATTATTACGATAGTATGTAGATGATAGCTGAGGCATTAAACGGTATTGATTACCTTTGCCACTTTCTGTTAATGGTTGGAAATCACGGACCATCAACATCGTATCCCAGTTCGAGTTACGGTAAGACACTTCTGCTGTTTGGAGCAGGTTATTATCTTCACGCTCACCAATGCTAGAATCTAAACCTCGGTCAAAATACTTGTAGTCACTGACCTTGCTATAGTCGATATCAACTAACCAGTTTTCATCAATGATCCCACTGTGTGTCCATTGGAAGCCCCAATATTTACCCGTGTTGGGTTTATTGTCTTCCAATTGATAATCTACGTAATCGGCTTTTTTATCATGGCCCATGTATTCACCGACAACTTGACCTTCACCTAATTCATTCAGGTAGCGGAATTTAGCCGTTGTTTGTAGACCGCGGTGGTTCATGTATTTTGGTGTGATGGTCAAATCGTAGTTTGGCGCAATGTTCCAATAAAATGGCGCTTCGTACTCCATACCATTACGTGAACCATAAGTTAACGTTGGGTATAAGAAGCCCGTCATACGCTCATCGGTTACAGGGATACGAAGCCAAGGTAGATAGAATACCGGTACATTAAGTACTTCAAAGCGCGCGTTATATAAATCGGCAAAGGGTGAATCACCATCACGCTCCAAAGAGCCAGCAGCAAAGCGCCAACTTTTATCGCCTTCTGGACAGGTAGTGAAAGTTCCGTCTTTCATTTTATAGAACTGAGTACCATCAACATTTTTCTTGTCGATTTGCTCTGCGTCACCGCGCCCTGGCTGACAGGTCATACGATAAACAGCATCATCCATTTGTGAGTCTTTGGTATTTAGATCACTCTGGAGTTGTTTGCCGTCCATTTCTATACCACCGTCATGGTAGTAAACGTTGCCTTTTGCAGTAACAATATTTTGTGGTTGTTGAAGTGTCACAGTATCGGCAGCAATCGTACGCGTTCCTTGCTGAACAATAACGTCACCAGAATACACGGCTTTATGCTCATTTTTAGCTTGAACATTGTCAGCTTCAATGTGGATCGGTGTGTTATTGGTATCTTCTTTACGGTCTTTCGGTGCTATACAAACACCACGTACCATAGCTAAAGGATCGTCATTAACGGCTGTTTTTGTTGTTTGATCTTCTGCTACTGCGTGTTTATCGTTGATATCTTTATCTAAAGATGTGGCATTTTCTTTGCGGTCTTTTGGCGAAATAAAAACACCATCTGCCATAGCTAAAGGATCGTTATTAACGGCTGTTTTTGTTGTTTGATCTTCTGCTACAGCATGTTTACCGTTGATATCTTTATGTAAAGATGTGGCATCTTCTGCCATTGCCGGCCCATAAAGGGCAAGACCAATCATGGTGGCAAGTAAGCTGTGAGAGGTGAGTGACATCAGATTCAACATTCCTGTATCAGTTTGAGAGCAAGGCGAATAATTGCGCTTTTTACAAGCATTCCCGATAAATGACAGCTATCATAATGCAAATTCGACGCGACGGCATCTTTTCAGCGCATGCTGTTGGGTAAACATTGAAAAAATTTAACAAATTACCAGAGAGTATAGAATGCAGAAGACAGGTATATGGGGAAAAATTATTGGTGCGTTGCTTGGCCTCTCCATTGGAAAATTGCCTGGATTGTTGATTGGTTTATTTATTGGTCACCAGTTTGATAAGGCTTATGCTCGTCAGATGAATGGCGGTTTTGCCGGTTTTGGTCAGAACAGAGCCAGTAGTGCAGAGCAACAAGCAGAGTTTTTCCATGCTTGTTTTGCAGTAATGGGGCATGTCGCAAAAGCGAAAGGGCATGTGACAAAAGAGGAAATTCGTGTTGCAAGTGCGATTATGGATCGAATGGGGTTACAAGGCGAATCTCGACTTCAAGCGCAGAATGCGTTTCGTGAGGGAAAAGAAGATAACTTCCCATTAGAAGAGATGCTAAATCGTGTTCGTAGTCGTGCACGACGTGCTGATTTACTCCAATTTTTCTTAGAATTACAAATTCAAGCAGCATTTGCGGATGGTTCATTACATCCTAAAGAGCGTCAGTTACTGCATATTATTGCGCGATACCTTGGCTTTTCTGAAGCCCAGCTTGAACAACGCTTGCGTATGCAAGAAGCGGCGTTTCGTTTTCAACAAGGTGGTTTCCATCAGCAATATCAACAACAAGGTGGTGGCTTCCAAGCGCCTCCTAGTCGAGATCAATTAGCTGATGCGTTTAATGTCTTAGGGGTTGATGAAAATGCCTCTGCGCAAGATGTGAAACGTGCTTATCGTAAACAGATGAATGAACACCATCCAGATAAACTCGCAGCGAAAGGGTTACCACCAGAAATGATGGAAATAGCGAAACAAAAAACCCAAGAGCTACAAGCTGCCTATGATTTGATCCGAAAAGAGAAAGGATTCAAATAATTGTTATTACGCTGAATAATAAATTGAAAAAGCGAGCTTGGTGCTCGCTTTTTTGTTTTTAAAGCTCTTAAACGAGGTTTTGCGGTTTGTTGTTACAAAAGCCATCAATATTTTCAATAAGTTGCTCTACCAGTGTTTGAATCGCGGAATCAGATCCCCATGCAACATGTGGGGTTAGTAATAGATTAGACAAATGTGCCTGTTGTAATAATGGATTATCATCAGTTGGCGGCTCAGAAGTAAAAACATCACAGCCAGCGCCGGCAATTTTTTTATCGAGCAATGCATCGACTAAATCTTGCTCATTCACCAGTCCACCACGTCCGGTATTGATCAAAATAGCGTTAGGTTTCATCTGTGCCAGTTCTGTTTTTGCGATAAGATCTTCAGTGGTATCTGTTAGCGGGCAATGCAAGGTGATGATATCGGCTTGCTGTAATACGTCGTTAAACAGCGTATAGCCTTCACGACAGGTGGTGACGTGCTTGTGCTCTGCAAATAGCGCCTTCATCCCCAGCGCGGTTGCAAGATTGGCTGTCGCTACCCCTAAGCTGCCTTTACCAACAATACCTATTGTTGAGCCTGCGATATCGCTAATTGGATGAGTGAAAAAGCAGAACTGTTGTTGTTTCTGCCACTCACCCGCGATGATATCTTGCTGATAGCCCATTAAATTACGTTTTAGCGCAAAGATCATTGCGAGCACGTGCTCAGGAACAGAGCGAGTCGCATAACCTCGAATATTGGAAACCGGAATGTTATGGCGGTGACAATAATCGACATCGACGTTATTGGTTCCTGTCGCACCGATGGCAATAAATTTCAGGTTTGGCAGTTGAGATAAAATATCAGCAATGAGTTGGACTTTGTTAGAAATGGCGATAGTTGCGTGTTGCAGACGTTCAATAACTTGAGATGGTGATGTACGTTGATATTCAATCCATTGATGATCTGATTGTGGGCGAGGAATATCAATGTGTGCTGGGATAGTAGCACGATCTAAAAATACAATATGTTCCACTGTTAGACTCCATGGAACCTTTGTTCCGCTTGGTGTGAAAAGAAGAATGCTAGTTTAGGTTTTTGCTTGTTAAAACAAAGCTAGCATTCTTTTTTATCGTGATCTAACTTCCGTGCGATAGTTGCTGATTACTCAGTGGTTTTATTTACTAAAAATCGTTTGTGTTGGCGCTTCTCGATAAAACTCACAAGGGGCAAACAAATGCATCGGTTGATCACTTCCTGGATGCGTAAAAGTCAGTTCTGCTGCGTGTAACAGTAAACGAGGAGAGGCTACCATTGCTTCCTCATTAGCATAAAACTTATCGCCTAAAATCGGATGACCTAATGCTTGCATGTGAACACGCAATTGGTGAGAACGACCTGTTACGGGCAGTAAACGGACCAAGGTTGTTTTCTCATCACGGCTTAAGACTTCGTAATGCGTTACAGAAGGCTTGCCATCGTCAAAACATACTTTTTGGCGTGGACGGTTAGGCCAATCACAGATCAAGGGAAGATCCACGGTTCCTGTGTCTTGTTCGATATGTCCCCACACACGAGCGTAATACACTTTTTGTGTTTCTCGCTCACGAAACTGGGCTTTTAAATGACACTCCGCTTTTTTGTTTAGAGCCAGCACAATTAAGCCTGATGTCCCCATATCTAAACGGTGCACAATTTGTGACTTAGGGTATTTTTCAAGAACGCGAGCAAATATGCTGTCGTGATGCTCTGGTGCACGTCCTGGGTTTGAGAGTATGCCAGCAGGCTTATTAACGGCGATGATGTCGCTATCAAGAAAAAGAGTATCCAACCACGGATCGGTAGGTGGATTGTAGTTCAACACTGGCAATGGTTTCATGATGCACTCGTAGGATAGGTATGAATAACAACGGGGCGAATATTAATATGAATAATAGTAAATTGGTATGCTTGGTGATGTGATTAAAGAAAAAAGCCGTGAATATCAGTAATGACATTCACGGCCTTAATTTAGTTATGATGAGTTATTGATCAGTTATGGCTAACAACGATCAAACGCAGTGAATCAAGCTGGATTTGTGCTTTTTCAATGTAGTTAGTTAACTCAATGATTTGGCTTTCAATTAGCTCTAATTCGTCATCACGAATATTCGGATTAACCGCTTTCAGGGCTTGAAGGCGATCAAGCTCAGCGCGCAACGTGTTTTCCATTTCAGCTTGTGCTTGGCTTCGTACGACATCAAGCTCTTTGCTGATCTCGCGCTCTGCGTGCTCAATCAGAGTATGAATATCTTTTTGAACCGAGTTAACGAGCTTACTGCCAAGGTGACGATTGACTGGGCTAAGTTGGCGGTTAAAGCCTTCAAATTCAACGTTAGCTGATAGGTTATTACCTTTACCATCAAGTAAAATACGGATCGGTGTTTTGGGTAAGAAACGACCAATACCTGATTGCTTAGGTGCTTGAGCGTCAACCACATAGATAAGCTCAAGTAGCAGTGTACCAACAGGCAGTGCTTTGTTTTTCAACAATGACACCGCTGTCGTACCTACGCCTTCACTTAGCAGTAATTCAATACCGCCTTGGATCATTGGGTGTTCCCAGCTGATGAAGTTGATATCTTCACGAGAAAGTGCAGTATCACGTTCAAAAGTGATGGTACAACCGTCGTAAGGAAGGCCTGGATAACTTGCCACCATCATGTGCTCTGATGGGGTCACAACAATTGCGTTTTCGCCTTTGTCATCTTGGTTTAAACCAATGGTATCAAACAAGCCCAGTGCGAAAGTCACAAGGTTAGTATCACCATCTTTAGCGCTGATCTTCTCAACCAACTGCTGAGCTTCTTCGCCCCCATTAGAATGGATTTCTAATAGGCGATCACGACCTTGCTCTAACTTGGTTTTAAGCTCATTGTGCATTTCAGCACTGCGCTGAATAACGGATTCAAGCGCTTCAAGATCGTGTTTGTCACTGGCAAGCAAGGTGATCAGATCTTCACATACCGCTTCATAGACAGCACGGCCAGTCGGACAGGTTTCCTCAAAGGCATTTAAGCCTTCGTTGAACCAACGCGCTAATAGTGCTTGAGAAGTGCCTTCTAGGTAAGGCACATGAATTTCTATCTCACGCTTTTGACCAATACGATCCAAACGACCAATACGTTGCTCAAGTAAATCAGGGTTGCTTGGTAAATCGAACATCACCAATTGGTTTGCAAACTGGAAGTTACGACCTTCTGAACCGATTTCAGAACATAATAGTACCTGAGCGCCATCATCTTCTTGGGCAAAGTAAGCCGCCGCTTTATCACGTTCGATAATCGACATTCCTTCGTGGAACACAGTAGCACGGATGCCTTCACGTTCACGTAATGCTTGTTCTAAGGTTAATGCGGTTTGCGCACGAGAACAAATCACCAACACTTTCTCGTTACGGTTGGCTTTTAGCATATCAAGTAGCCAGTTAACACGAGGATCAAAGTTCCACCATGTTGCTGATTCACCTTCAAATTCTTGGTAGATATCTTCCGGGTAAAGTAGCTTGATCGCTTTCTCGTTGACACCCATTTTACCGCCCATCATTGCTGCAACGCGCATGGCTGTGGTGTATTGGGTTGGCATTGTTAACGGGTACATATTTAGGTGACGCTGAGGGAAACCTGTGATTGCTGAGCGGGTATTACGGAACAATACGCGGCCCGTACCGTGGCGATCCATCAGGTTGTTGATCAATTCATGACGCGCGGCTAATGCTTCAGGATCGTCTTGAGCTGAATCTTCGATCACACGTAACATTGGCTCGATATCTTGCTCAGATAACAGCTCGGTTAAGGTGTTTTTCGCATCATCATTCAGTTTTTCACCAGAAAGCAGTTGGGTTACAGCATCAGCAACGGGTTCGTATTGACGCTCTTCTTCAACAAAGGCTTCATAGTCGTAAAAACGATCAGGATCAAGAATACGTAAGCGTGCGAAGTGGCTTTCACGACCTAATTGCTCTGGTGTTGCGGTTAGTAGCAGCACACTTGGCGTTTTTTCTGCTAAGGCTTCTATCACTTGGTACTGACGACTAGGCTTATCTTCACTCCACTCAAGGTGGTGAGCTTCATCGACAACCAATAGGTCCCAATCAGCATCTAGCGCTTGTTCAAAACGACGACGGCTTTTACGTAAAAAGTCTAATGAACACAATACATATTGCGCGGTATCAAATGGGTTAGCGGCATCAGCAAATGCTTCAACACAACGCTCTTCATCAAAGATAGAAAAGTGCAGGTTAAAACGACGCATCATTTCAACTAGCCATTGATGTTGTAGGGTTTCAGGAACCACGATCAGAATACGTTCAGCACGGCCTGATAAAACCTGCTGGTGGATGATCATACCCGCTTCAATGGTTTTACCTAAACCGACTTCATCGGCAAGGAGAACACGTGGCGCATAGCGACGACCGACTTCGTGAGCAATGTATAACTGGTGTGGGATCAAACCTGCACGCATACCGCATAAACCACGTAATGGGCTTTTTAGTTGCTCGTATTGGTTTTTCAGCGCGCGGTAACGCAGTGCAAAACGATCCATGCGATCAATTTGACCTGCAAATAATTTATCTTGCGGTTTATTGAAACGAATTTGGTGGCTTAAGAAAAGTTCACGTAGCGCGACATTTTCTTCTTCTGTGTCGGTACGCGTACCTACGTAGGTGATCACGCCTTTATCTTCGTTGATCGCTTCTACCTTTAGTGACCAACCCTCATGGCTTTCAATCACATCACCAACGTTAAACATGACACGGGTAACAGGGGCATCATTACGTGCATATAGGCGATTTTCTTCTGATGCGGGGAACATCAAGGTAACCGTTCTTGGTTCAAGAGCGACAACGGTACCTAGACCTAAATCACTTTCTGTATCACTGATCCAACGTTGACCCAAAGCAAATGGCATAGTGGTAGAAACCTTCTAATTATTTGATATCAAAGAGACTGCAATAAGCTGTGCAAAGTATTAATAAGCTACACTGAAGATAAGTGTACGCTAGAATTTAAAATTTGTGCATAGCTCAAAAAGGGGACTCATGTTACTGCATGATGTGATTAAGGTCACGGTGAAAGTGATGAAAATCGGTCACAGTAAAATCATCATAAAACTTTCATCTACCGAGGGCTTAATAAGAAAGACGTCATAATTAAACCAGATGGGTAATTTTGACGTAAGCTAATAGAGTGATAGCTTAATTATCGCTGTCCAGACTACCAAGGAGGTGCCTATGGACGACGCCGAACGGAAACTGTTTGTACTTGATACAAATATTCTGCTTCATGAACCTCTGGCGTTCTTTTCTTTTCAGGAACACGACGTGGTTATTCCCATGACGGTTCTGGAAGAATTGGACAGAATTAAAGACAGTAAGCGTGATGTTTCTCGTGATGCTCGAGTCGCGATACGTGCGCTTGAAGATATATTCCACGACGCACCACCAGAGCAAATTTCGGCTGGTATTCCTTTCAACGACAAAGTGGCTCATAGCGGTACTATTGCTATTTTTGCTGACTATGAAGTAAAACAAACCGTCCATGCCTTTAGTGATAAGGCGGGTGACAATCGTATTCTTAATAGCGTTCTCTTTCTGCAACAAAAACATGCACCACGTTCTGTGGTATTAGTGACTAAAGACATCAACATGCGACTGCGTGCCAAAGGTGCAGGCGTCTTGTATGTTGATGATTATCGTACCGATCAGTTGATTGATGATGTCGCATTATTAACCAAAGGCTTTCATCGCTATCACGGCGATTTTTGGGAAAATGTTGCTGAGTGTCAGTCGGAAAATAGAGGTCGTTCAACTTTACATACCTTACCTAAAAACTTATTTGAAACTCCCTTTGTTAATCAATATCTACTGGATGAAGGCAATGATTTTGCTGCTAGAATTCAAAGTATTGATGATGAAAGTGTCACCATTAAAGACATTAGCCAAGAGCGACTAATGCATCGACAAGCTTGGGGCGTTAATCCTAAAAATATTTATCAAGGGATGGCGCTAGATGCAATGCTTGATCCTCGGATTGATTTAGTGATCTTAACGGGTCCTGCTGGCTGTGGTAAAACCATTTTAGCAATGGCTGCAGCACTTGAGCAGGTCATTGAAAAAGGGATGTATGACAAAATTATTGTCACTCGTAATACACCCGAAATCGCTGAGTCGATTGGTTTCCTACCGGGTACCGAAGAAGAAAAAATGATGCCATGGCTGGCAGCGGTTACCGATACTATGGAAGCACTTCATAAGCATGATGTTTGTACTGATGGCTCAATGAAGTACATTTTTGATAAAGCCAATATTCAATTTAAATCGATTAACTTTATGCGTGGGCGTTCTATTCAAAATGCCTTTGTTTTACTCGATGAGTGTCAAAACTTAACAGCGTCACAAATTAAAACCATTATTACCCGATGTGGTGAAGGCACAAAAATTGTGTGTTCGGGTAACCTTGCTCAAATTGATTCCAACTATCTATCCCCAGTGACCTCGGGATTAACCTATATTGTTGAGCGCTTTAAAAACTTTGAAGGTAGCGCCAATATTTATCTCAACGGGGTGGTTCGAAGCCGTCTAGCTGAATTTGCCGAAGAAAATCTTTAATCACTAGCAAGAAGAATAAGAAAAGCGAGCACATTGGGTGCTCGCTTTTTTGTTTATATTGTTACTTATTGCATTCTGCGGTTATGTTTCTGGTAGGGTTAAACCGAGATAGTTTTTAAGCTCAGGTAATACGGGATTAGATAAAACATCACAGGTTTCTCCTACCGCTTTGATAGTACCTTCATTAATAAAAATACATTTATTGGCAATTTTTTCGGCATCTTCAGGACTATGAGTGATCATCAATACCGTCATATTACGGGTTGTGGCTAATTGCTTAACGAGGTTTAACATCTCCGCACGCAGTGCAGGGTCAAGGGCCGAAAATGGTTCATCAAGCAGTAGCAAAGGGCGCTCTCGTAATAAACATCGCGCTAATGCTACTCGCTGACGTTGCCCGCCAGAAAGCTGCTCAGGTAAACGCTCAAGATAGGTATCAATCCCCACTTGTTTCGCTGAATTAGTCACTCGCTGTTTTTGCTCTGCGGTAAGTTTAAGGTTTGGGTTGATACCTAACGCAATGTTTTCAAATACACTGAGGTGAGGAAATAAATTGTGCTCTTGAAATAACATCGAGAGTGGACGTTGCGCAGGCTCTAGCTGACAGATAGATTGGCTATTAACGGTGATCTCACCGCTATCAGGGACGAGAAAGCCAGCAATGAGTGCGAATAAGGTACTTTTACCTGCGCCACTTGGGCCAATGAGTGCAGCGATATCTCCCTGCTCAAGCTGAACATCAAAGCTCAACGCCATCGCAACCTCATTTTTGTGTTGAGGTAAGTAGGTATAGTTGAGTTGATTAATGTTTAGCATGATGAGCTCCTTGGCGATGGCGAGTAACAACAAGATACTCGACGGCACTAAATAAACCTAAGCTGAGTAACAGTAAAACCAGTGCAGCAACAGCAGCGGCATCCATTCGGTAACTGCCCATGAGTTCAAATAAATACAATGGCAGCGTTTGAAAGTCTTGACTGCCAAATAATGCAATCGCACCTAAATCCCCCAGTGATAAGACAAAGCTAATAGCGAGAGCTTGGGCAATAGGGGCACGTAATGCACGCCACTCAACCAAACGTAATCGCGATAGATGCGTCATCCCTAAACTGCGACATAACGGATTATATTGCTGCGCGAGGTGGAGCATTGGTTGACTTAATGTTTTGATTACATAGGGCAGTGCCATTAGGGCATTAACACAGACCACAACCCAAAACGCAGCACTGTAAGCATCAGTATATTGGCGCAGTAAAAGAAAAATACCAGTACTTAACACTAACCCAGGTGTCACTAAAATCACTGTGCCGATCATTTCAATCCCGTCAGCAGCCAGTTTTTTACGTGCTAAGCGTAAGCTACGACTCGTGATGAGGATCATGACGCCAAGACAAAATGCTAATAAGCAGGAAAATAGTGCGATATGGAGTGAGTTAGTGATTGCTGACCATAACTGCTTTTGTTCTAAGATATTAAATAATTGATGGTTAATACCCGATACAAAGACGGCTATGATCGGTGGTATAACAAACATTAACGCACAAATGATCCAGAATACATCCCAACATTTAGCGCGCCATGTATCGTTATAATTCACTACATTTTTGCTGATAGAGCCGTTGAGGGTGGAAAGCGGTTTAGCAAAACGTTGGGTAAAAAGTACTAATGAGCAGCAAAGTAGCATTTGCCATAAGGCTAAAATAGCCCCTGTCGCTAAATCAAAGTCATAACGCAACGCTTGATAAATGGCGAGCTCGATAGTGGTTGATTTAGGGCCACCGCCAAGCGACATGATCACGGCAAAGCTGGTAAAGCACAACATAAAGACTAAACCCGCGATATGCGGCAGTTGTTGGCGTAGTCGAGGCCATGCAATTAAGCGAAATTTACTCCAGCCAGTAATACCTAAATGCGCTGCAAGCTGATGTTGCTCTGCGGGGATACCATCGAGACTTTGCAGTAGAAAACGCACGGTCAGTGGCAGGTTTAAAAATACGTGAGCCAGTAAAATCCCGCTTAAACCGTAAATGTTTAATGGCGGTAAGCCTAGTATTTCTAGGTTATGGCTGATCAATCCACTTTTGCCATAAATCGATAATAACCCAAAAACAGCAACCAATACGGGCATCACGAGCGTCATCGCAAATAAACGTAATAGCAGAGCTTTTCCTACAAACTGCCGTCGTGAGAGTGCATAAGCAATCGGAATCGCTGGGATGATGCTAAATAGAGTCGACAAGATGGCTTGATAGAAGCTAAATCCTGTTACATGTCGCAGATAAGGATCATGCCATAGTGTTGATAGTTGCCAGTCGTTAGCTTGGCTGATTAAGGCGGTGAGCGCGGCAACAACAACAAGAGTGATCAGCCCGGCACTGATAATGCCGGGCAATAAGGTAATGCGTTTGTTCAAAGTCTTAAACCATTACTGAGTGAGGGCTTGCTGCCACTCTCGGATCCAGGCTTTGCGATGTGTTGCCACTTCGTCGGCACTAAATTCAAGTGCTTTGCTTGGTACGGTGAGTTCATCAAAACCTTTCGGTAGGCTTTGCTTTGTTACTGGATACATCCAGTTGTGGGTAGCAATTTGTGACTGAAAAGCATCACTTACAATAAATTGCATAAATTGATCGGCAAGTTTTGGATGTGGGCTATTTTTCATCTTCGCTGCCACTTCAACTTGCATATAATGGCCTTCTTTAAAGTTAGCCGCTTTGTACTGGTGCTTGTCTTCAGCAATGATGTGATAAGCTGGTGATGTGGTGTATGAAAGCACCATATCTGATTCGCCTTTTAAGAACATGTTATAGGCTTCAGACCAACCCTTAGTGACGGTCACGGTGTGTTTCGCTAGTTGCTGCCACATTTCAGGGGCTTTATCACCGTAGACCGATTTGATCCATAACATTAGACCTTGGCCAGGGGTTGAAGTACGAGGATCTTGATAGATAACGCTGATATTTTGATCTTTGATCAGAGCATCTAAACTCGCTGGTGGGTTTTTCAGTTTATCGCTGTCATACACAAAGGCAAAATAGCCGTAATCATAAGGGATGAAAGTATCATCACTCCAACCTTTAGGAAGCGTGAGCTTACTGGTATCAACATCACTTTTTGCTAATAGGCCGGTATTTTTCGCTTCTGTCATTAGGTTGTTATCTAGCCCTAATAACACATCTGCTTTACTGTTTTTCCCTTCAAGACGAACGCGATTTAAAATCGATACGCCATCTTCTAAAGAAACAAAATTGACCGTACAACCATTACATTGTTTTTCAAACGCTTTCTTTACTACAGGACCAGGACCCCAGTCGGAAGCAAAGGAGCTGTAGGTATAAACATTAAGAGTATTGTCTGAGGCGAAAGCTGAGCTTGCAACTAATGACAGAGAGATTAGGGGAAGAAGAGTGTTTATTTTTTTCACTATGCGCTCCGAGATGTCCTGCATCCTTGGGACAAAAATTGAAAGAGAGAGCGGCACAGGTTTGAGTGCTGTTGCATCATGCAATGGTCAGCGAGCTCGAAAGCATGTTCGAGCATCTCAATTCCTACGCCAGCATTACCTGGTTCAGGTTCAATGGGTCCTGCTATAAAGCACGTATGCCTAACAATCTCAGCCAAATGGCTCCCCAATGAGAACAAACTATTGTACCTGCAACTGTATCGAAGTTATAGCTTCTGATTAAGTTGCCAATTATAGATGTAATGGATCTGAGTGAATTGTAGGTTAGGCGTAATACGATAATGATTAAGGTGTTGTTGTAACTCAATTAACGATCCAAAATCAGCTTGATACCAATCATAGATAGATGACAGTGTGATGCCATTTTTTGTTATTTTTATTGCTTTTTCACTATTAATAAAACGTGTTGCAGCTTGATCTAACTGGGAGTCTAATCGATCGCTATTAAATGCTTTAGGCAGTAAATCAGGACAACCAAGACTGGCACAGTTGACTGCGTAGTGGATCCTAGGATCTTGCCAGATAGGGCGTAAGATCCGATGTTCAATATCGTTTAAAGTTAGCTTTTTATTATTAATGGTAATAATGGTTTGATCCCATGGCCCAAAGCTAAATAAACCTCCAAGTTTAGTGATTGATTTTACAGGGTAATTATCAATAATTAATTGAACAGTTAGGGCGTTATATAAATTAACCCAATAGGCAAATTGAACATCACGATTATAACGGTGAGGATTTTGGGCACTGAGTCGCTTAATATAAGTTGCTAGCTTTTGTTTATCTGCACTTGATACTTGGTTATAACGAAATAAGGTTTGATCCGGTTGAATGACAAGATATTTATCGAGTAGTTGCTGCCAATCTTGATGACTGATCTTGTTTGTGTTTTTAGGATCATGAGGTTGCCAATATGACCAGAGTTCGGATTTTGGCGCAGCAAAGATCGGCAGAGTGAATAACAGCAGCCAAGTGGCAATAACAATACGCATATTTTTCCTATTAATATAATAAGTAACAATATTGATTAAGACCGTAATAAGTATTGGCTAATTTCATTATCTTTTTGATATTTTAAATAAAAACGCCCTGTTTATATTAAACAGGGCGTCCGATTTCAGATGATGTACGATTACGCTAAGAAGCGAGGAATACGGTTTTCAAAGTCTGTAATTTTATCTTCGTGTTGCAGTGTCAAACCGATATTGTCTAAGCCATTTAATAGGCAGTGACGACGGAATTCATCAATTTCAAAGGTGTACTCTTTACCATCCGCACTGACGATCATTTTTTCAAGATCAACCGTGATCTGTGCGCCTTCATTTTCATCGACATACTTAAATAAAGTGTCAACGTCTTGCTCAGAGAGACGTACGGGCACCATTTGGTTATTGATCGAGTTACCATAGAAAATATCGGCAAAGCTTGGCGCAATCATAACTTGGATACCGTAATCAGCAAGCGCCCACGGTGCATGTTCACGAGAAGAGCCACAACCAAAGTTTTCACGCGCCAGTAAGATACTCGCGCCTTGGTAGCGAGGGGCGTTCATAATAAAGTCAGGGTTTGCCTGCTCGCCTGCATCATCTAGAAAACGCCAATCATGGAAAAGGTGCTTACCAAATCCAGTTCGGGTTACTTTCTGCAAAAACTGTTTTGGAATAATCGCATCGGTATCAATATTTGCCGTATCTAGCGGTACAACTAAACCTGTGTGTTGTTTAAAACCTGTCATGTTCAAATCCTTTTGTTACACCGATGCGGCATCTAGTTGGCGAATATCAACAAAATGTCCGGCACATGCCGCTGCTGCTGCCATAGCTGGGCTAACTAGATGAGTACGCCCATCACGACCTTGGCGGCCTTCAAAGTTACGGTTACTGGTTGACGCACAACGCTCACCGGGACCTAAGCGATCGTTATTCATTGCCAGACACATTGAACAACCGGGTAGTCGCCATTCAAAGCCTGCTTCAATGAAGATTTTATCAAGCCCTTCTTTTTCAGCTTGTGCTTTCACTTGCTCTGAGCCTGGAACGACTAAAGCTTGTACGTTAGCGGCAACTTTACGCCCTTTGGCAATGGCTGCTGCTGCGCGCATATCTTCAATACGTGAGTTAGTGCATGAACCAATAAAGACTTTATCAACGGCAAAATCAGACAGGGCTTTGCCAGCTTCTAGTCCCATGTAAGCTAATGCTTTTTCTGCAGAGGCTTTTTCAACGGGATCGTTAAAGCTTTCAGGGGCAGGGATTGGCTCATCAACGGCAATCACTTGACCTGGGTTTGTTCCCCATGTCACTTGTGGCTTTATGTCTTTAGCATCGAGCGTTACAACGGCATCAAACTCGGCGTTCGGATCGGATTTCAATGATGTCCAGTATTCTACAGCGGCATCAAAGTCTGCGCCTTTCGGGGCAAATTCACGATCTTTAATATAATCAAAGGTCGTTTGATCCGGTGCAATTAAACCTGCTTTAGCGCCTAGTTCAATCGCCATATTACAAACGGTCATACGACCTTCCATTGTAAGGTCTGTGATTGCTTCGCCACAGAACTCAACCACATAGCCAGTACCGCCAGCTGCGGTTGTTTTACCAATGATGGCAAGGACGATGTCTTTTGCTGTAATGCCTTCAGCTACTTTACCTTTAACTTCAATCTTCATGGTTTTCGCACGAGATTGTTTTAAGGTTTGGGTGGCTAAGACATGTTCTACTTCCGAGGTACCAATACCGAAAGCCAGTGCGCCAAAGGCACCGTGAGTCGCGGTGTGTGAGTCACCACAAACAATGGTCATACCCGGCAGAGTAATACCCAGCTCAGGCCCCATGACGTGTACAATGCCTTGATATTTGTGGTTTAAGTCATACAGGGTGACACCAAACTCTTCACAGTTTTTTGCCAGTGTTTCCATTTGAATACGTGCCATTTCCCCCGATGCATTGATATCTTTAGTTTGGGTAGAAACGTTGTGATCCATCGTGGCGAATGTTTTTGATACTTGACGCACTTTACGACCCTTCTCACGCAAGCCATCAAAAGCTTGCGGGGATGTCACTTCATGTACAAGGTGACGGTCGATATATAAGATCGGGTTTTCCCCTTCTGCTGCAACGGCAACATGGGAATCGTAAACTTTTTCATAAAGCGTTTTAGGTGAAGCTGAAGCGTTATTATTAGTGTTCGACATTGCTCAATGCTCCCTTATGCTTGTTGAATGTAGGCTGCGATCTTATCGCCCATTTCACTGGTGGTTAGTGCTGGTTTATCACTTGCAAGATCGGCGGTTAACTCACCAGCTTCTAGCGCTTGTGATACTGCTTGCTCAATAGCACGCGCTGCTGTTTCTTCACCTAGGCTGTAACGAAGCATCAGTGCTGCTGATAGGATCTGCGCCACTGGGTTTGCAATGTTTTTACCTGCAATATCCGGTGCTGAGCCGCCAGCAGGCTCGTACATACCAAACTTATCTTGGTTAAGGCTAGCTGAAGGCAACATTCCCATAGAGCCTGTGATCATTGCACATTCATCCGAGATGATATCGCCGAAGATATTTGAACATAGCATGACATCAAATTGAGAAGGATCTTTAATCAGCTGCATGGTCGCGTTATCAATGTACATATGAGTTAACGTCACATCAGGGTAATCTTTTGCGATTTCTTCTACGACTTCACGCCATAAAATAGAGCTCTGTAGGACGTTAGCTTTATCAATAGAGCAGACTTTTTTGCTGCGTAAGCGAGCTGATTCAAACGCAATTTTTGCAATACGTTCAATTTCATAGCGGTAGTAGACTTCAGTATCGAACGCTTTTTCTTGTGCGCCTTCACCTTCGCGGCCCTTTGGCTGACCAAAGTAAATACCGCCAGTGAGCTCACGCACAACAGCAATATCAAAACCACGCTCTGAAATATCAGCGCGTAGCGGAGAGAACTTCTCTAAGCCACGGTGAATTTGAGCTGGACGTAGATTACAAAATAATTGGAAGTGTTTACGAAGTGGTAGAAGAGCACCACGTTCAGGTTGATCGTTAGGTGCTAAATGCTCCCACTTAGGGCCACCAACAGAGCCAAATAATACGGCATCGGATTGTTCACAGCCTTTTAGAGTGGCATCAGGTAGTGGGCAGCCATGATTATCGATAGCAATACCACCTACATCATATTCTGTACGATTAAAGGTTAGATTAAATTTAGCCTCGATTGCATTTAGCACTTTATGTGCCTGTTGCATCACTTCTGGACCAATCCCGTCACCGGGTAAAACTGCAATATTGTAAGAACCAGCCATGGTATCTTGCTCTCCATAATTGTTTAAAAGTATAAATTCGTGAGTCGCTGTAAGCGTTATCAACTAGTGAGTTGCTGAGCGCTGCTTTATTTCTTCAATTTGATCTGCACGGTGAATGCTATTGATAACGTGCAGTAACGCTTGACCAGACGCTTCTACAATATCGGTTGCTAAGCCCGTTCCGTGGTATTTTCTGCCTTTATAATTAGCGATGATATCAGCTTGTCCTAAGCCGTCTTCGCCTTCGCCTTTTGCAGTTAAATCAAATTTATCCAGTACAATGTCATAACCTGTTAGGCGGTAAATACACTGGTATAACGCATCGACAGGACCATTACCGACCGCCGCTTCACATTTTTCTTCGTCACCACACAATAGTTTGATACTGGTGGTGGCCATCACACTACCCGACTGAACACTTAGGTAGTTCAGCTTGAAGTAGTCATCTTCATCACGAAGGTTAGAAAAATGCATCAGTGCTTCTAAGTCATAATCAAACACTTGGCCTTTTCGATCAGCCAGTTTTAAGAAATCAGCATACAGTTTATCTAGGCTATACTCTTTCTCGGTGTAGCCCAATGCATCCATGTGACTTTTAACTGCCGCACGACCAGAGCGACTGGTTAGGTTTAGTGCTTGGTTTTTAAGGCCAATCGATTCAGGCGTCATGATTTCATAGGTGTTTTTATTTTTTAGCATCCCATCTTGGTGGATACCCGATGAGTGACTAAAGGCATTAGCACCAACAATCGCTTTATTGGCTTGAATTGGCATATTACACAACTGACTAACCATTTTACTGGTACGGTGAATTTCATCGTGTTTGATATTGGTTGTAACGCCCAGTAACTCCTGACGCGTTTTGATGATCATCGCAATTTCTTCTAGTGAGCAGTTACCTGCACGCTCACCTAGACCATTAATGGTTCCTTCTACCTGACGAGCACCCGCTTGAACGGCCGCCATTGAGTTGGCAACAGACATGCCTAAATCATCGTGACAGTGAACAGAAATCACTGCCTTATCGATATTTGGAACGCGGTTAAATAGTTGAGTGATAATGCCGCCAAATTCGCTTGGCAGGGTGTAGCCCACGGTATCAGGGATGTTAATGGTGTTAGCGCCCGCATCGATAGCGGCTTCTACCATGCGGCACAGATTATCAATTGGTGTACGGCCCGCATCTTCACATGAAAACTCAACATCATCAGTATAATTACGCGCGCGCTTTACAGCTGCGACACCCATATCAATGACATCATCATAGCTACGACGTAGCTTGTCTTGGACGTGAACGGTTGAGGTTGAGATAAAGGTGTGAATGCGGAAAGCTTCTGCGACTTTCAATGACTCTGCCGCTACATCAATATCTTTTGCTACTGCTCGTGATAAAGCACAAATACGACTGTTTTTGATGTGTTTCGCGATAGTTTGTACTGACTCAAAATCGCCAGGGGATGAAACAGGAAAGCCTGCTTCAATCACATCAACACCTAAACGCTCTAATGCGTATGCGATCTGTAGTTTTTCTTTTACGGTAAGGCTTGCCGATAACGCTTGTTCACCGTCACGTAGCGTAGTATCGAAAATAATGACCTGATCTTTCATTGCTACTTCCTTTTAATCTATTACCGTTACAGGTTAGTTCGCATTCACTTGCGCTAGTCGATATATGAAAAAACCCGCGCAAGTTGCGCGGGTTTTAAAATCTTTAGTGGCGTTTCCCACTCAAAAGCAACCCGCGCGATTTAAGTCACGATAAGGAGGAGGCTAAGGAGTAAAGAGAAACGTTTTTTCATTTTATACACACTTATATAAAGTTGATTAACAAATGAATACCAAATAGACAGGTCAAAGGTCAACCAATAATTACGTTTATTTTACAATTATGGCGGTAACTAATTGATTTTTAATTATTGCGATATGTTTTTCCATAAATAAGGGAAAAAAACAGAGATGATAGGGCAATAACATTTAATGATAAATAGTTGTCAAATTATTAACAATTTACGTAATTCTCTTTTCTTCTAGATTGTCACTGACTCTCCTTTGAAGTTTCACCTTGTTGTCACAAGTCCTTTTTATCCTAGTGATAGTTATAAAAAGGAGAACAATGATGACATTACTTACCCCTATTCAGCGTTTTGATTATGCGTTTTCAACGCTATGTCTCTGTCATCGATTTAATATTCCATTGGCTAAAATTAGCCGTATTGTTTCACGAACCGGTGATGGTCACTTATATGCCATGATTGGCTTGCTCATATGGTGGGGTGATCAACAACAGGGGGGGGCTTTCATTTTTTATGGTTTGTTGATGTTTTTGATTGAACTCCCATTGTATTGGTTGCTCAAAAACAGCTTTAAACGCAGTCGTCCGGTTAGTTTACCCTCCTTTATTAAACCCTCAGATCGCTATAGCTTGCCATCAGGTCATACTGCGGCGGCTTTTATGATGGCCGCCTTAATTTCAAGCTTTTATCCTTCGTATAGTGAAATGGTGTGGCTATGGGCAAGCTGCATTGGCTTCTCCCGTGTATTGCTGGGGGTACATTATCTTAGCGATATCATTGCTGGCGCATTATTAGGTTTTGCTTGTTTCGAATTAGCCGGTTATATCTTGTAAGGAACATACAATGAAAATACTTTATGGGATCCAAGGTACGGGTAATGGCCATATTTCTCGAGCTCGTGAAATGGCACGTGCTTTTGATGGATTAGATTGTGAGGTTGATTATTATTTTTCAGGGCGAGAAAGAGATAAGTTTTTTGATATGGCCTGCTTTGGTGATTATCAATTGGGAAAAGGGTTGACTTTCGTTACCGAACAAGGCTGTATCCAACGGTTAAAAACATGGCATCAGCTTAATTTACGGCAATTTCGACAAGAGGTGAAAACGTTAGATTTATCTCGTTATGATTTTGTGTTGAATGATTTTGAGCCCATTACGGCATGGGCTGCAAAACAGCAGAAAGTGCCCAGTCTCTCGTTAAGTCATCAAGCTGCTTTCCTGCATGATGTGCCAAAAGCGAATGAAAGCGTATTTGATCGATTACTTACACGTTATTTTGCTCCGACTCAATATCAAATTGGTCTGCATTGGCACCATTTTAACTGCCCAATATTACCGCCAATTATTCCTTGTTTTGATACACCAAGTTGTCAGCAAAAACCATTTATTTTGGTGTATTTACCCTTTGAGTCACTTTCTCAAATTACCGATTTACTCTCTCATTTCCAGCAAGTGAATTTTGTTTGTTATCACCCCGATATTGAGAGTAAATCACAATGGCAAAACGTGCAGTTGAAACCATTAAGTCGAGAGGGTTTTCATCACCATTTACATTGCTGTAAAGGTGTTGTGGCAAACGGTGGTTTTGAACTGCCTTCAGAGGCCATTTCTCTAGGGAAAAAATTATTGTTAAAACCACTCCAAGGGCAATTTGAACAAAGTAGTAATGTTGCGACGTTAGCGATGATGGGATTAGCGCATGTTACTCCATCATTAGATGTGACGACGATGCGAGTTTGGCTTGATAGCGAGAGTGTTGGGCGGGTTAAAATCCCAGATGTCGCAAGTGAAGTTAGTAAGTGGTTACTTAATAAGGAGTGGCATGATCTTGATACGCTAAAAGAAGAGTTATGGCAGCAAGTCGAGTTTCCAGAATCAGTTGCTGAAGCAATGTCTGAGCATTACCCTGAAAGCCAATATATTACGACAACACCTTCGCTTATTAAATCATTGGTGAAATGAATTAATAGAAAAAATTACTGATTATTCTTGAATTTGTTATCGCTTTTCACCTTAAAAAAAGGTCTAAAATTTTATTCATATCTTTTTTTATTTATTTTATGTTTGATTTAAGGTTATGATTTTTTAATGTTTATATTTCTGAATGTGGATTAATTCATACAATCTTCATAATCACTTATATTCTATTATTAGTCTCATCAATTTGTTTGGATAATACTGGTCTCATCCCAAATCAAGCGGGTTTAGATTAGAAGCAATAATTAAGCTTCTAAGTTACTGAAGGCATAGGACGTGCCGATGAACTCATAAATTTAGAGGCATAATATGACACGTAAAACAGCGTCAGTTTTCCCAACAGAAAGTTACTCAATGGAATCAACATTACGTAGTGTTGATCTTAATTTATTAACTGTTTTTGACGCCGTAATGCAAGAGCAGAACATTACTCGCGCTGCACATAATCTAGGTATGTCACAACCTGCGGTAAGTAATGCAGTTGCGCGCCTTAAAGTAATGTTTAATGATGAGCTATTTATTCGTCATGGTCGCGGTATTCAACCCACGCAACGCGCAAAACAATTGTTTGGTCCACTTCGCCAAGCACTGCAATTAGTGAAGAATGAGTTGCCATGTTCTATCTTTAATCCAATGACATCTAGCCGTACTTTTAAGTTGGCAATTTGCAGCCCCTCAGACATACGTTTTGCACCTCAGATTTTAAAAGAAATGCACTCCCAAGCTCCTCATTTACGTCTTCAACTTGAAGCAGAATTTGAAGCCGGATTAGCACAGAAATTGCGTTATCAAGAAATTGATTTTGTGATTGATTATGTACGCTTTGATGAACAAGGTTTTTGTAGCACAGAATTATTCAGTGATGAACTTGTTGTTATCGCATCTGGAAATCACCCCCGTTTACATGACAGTATTTCTGAAGCTGAATTTAATCATGAAATGCACGCCGTATTAAAAACGAACCCTGAAATTAAAGGTTTTGCCGATCATATTTACAATCAAGCGCACAGTTACAATGAAGCTTATCAAGGTGCGAGTTTAAGCAATATCATGTATGTGGTCGGTCAATCTGAATTAATAGCGGTAGCGCCTCGTTGGTTAGCAGAATCTGTGGCTGATAACCTACACTTAAAAGTGTTAGAGCTTCCCTTTGCGAATAACAAAATTAGCGGTTACCTAAGTTGGCATGAATCTACACAAAAGGATAAAGGCAATATCTGGATGCGAGATCAGCTAATGACAATTTGTGGCGATTTAACGTAATAAACCCCATGATATAAACGTGAAGGTCAGCACAATTGCTGACCTTTTTTGGTTAAAAGCTATCGATATTATAGTGGTAAGAGTTGTCTGCTGTTTCGCAATATGAATAATGCCGCAACGTGAAATAAGGTTGATTTTTTCGTTCTTCAACCATGTTATTTATAGATTCTTACACTTTTGCTTTTTGATTAAAAAGTCGTTTGATAGCCTTTATTCACAAGGCGTAGAGTAGCGGGTAAGCGTTGGGAAATATAATTTTATGTGCATTATGGTTGGCTTTTTATAGGCTGAATTGTAGACTGCATATCTCGAATAAGCTTACAAGTGTAAGCTAAAAAAATAGAGTACTTATGGCACAACACGATTTTCATATTGTTCACCGCATTCGCAGTCAAGTTTCTCGCTTAGGTGATAAGCCTGCATTACGTCATCAAGTCGATGGTGAGTGGCAAGATATTAGTTGGAATTGTTTTGGTGAGCAAATTCAGCAACTGGCTTTAGCATTATTGTGCCAAGGCTTACAAGTACAAGATAAAGTTGGCATATTCGCAAACAATATGCCTCGTTGGACTGTTGCTGATTTTGCCGCGTTATACAATCGTTGTATTACCGTTCCTATTTATCCAACAAGTACAGCGCAGCAAGCGGCTTATATTCTTCAAGACGCAAGTGTAAAAGTACTTTTTGTTGGCGAGCAAGCTCAAATGGATGCGGCTGTTGAAATTGCAGCGCAATGTCCTCAGCTTGAACGCATTGTTGCATTGTCTGACGATGTTACGATCCCAGAACATCCATTGGCGTGTCATTATAATGAGTTTGTTAAGCAAGCAAGTGGTGAGTATCAGCTAGAACTTGATACTCGTTTAGCTGAAAAACAAATGGATGATCTGATCACACTGATTTATACCTCGGGTACAACCGGTACGCCGAAAGGGGTCATGTTAGACTATGCAAATATTGCTTCTCAGATTGAAGCACATGATCAACGTTTAGCATTAGATGAAGGTGATACGTCATTATGCTTCTTACCGTTATCGCATGTCTTTGAACGCGCATGGACGTTTTACGCACTACATCGTGGTGTTGTAAATTGCTACCTATCAGATACGAATAAATTAAAAGAAGCATTAATCACGGTGAAACCGCACTATATGTCAGCGGTTCCTCGTGTATTTGAAAAAATCTATTCAGGTATTCACGATAAAGTCTCTCGCGCACCCTTACACCGCAAAATGATATTTACCTGGGCGGTGAACATGGGCGCTAAGATGTCTGCTGCCCGTCAAGAATGTCGTGAGCCATCTTGGTTATTGAAGAAGTCTTATGCGTTAGCCGAGAAAGTGGTGCTATCTAAACTACAGGCAGTACTCGGTGGTAATATTAAATTTATGCCATGTGGTGGTGCGAAATTAGATGCGGGCATTGGACGCTTTTTTCATGCGATTGGAATTAACGTTAAGTTAGGTTACGGCATGACAGAAACCACAGCGACGGTTTCTTGTTGGGATGACAGCTGTTATAACCCTGATTCTATTGGTATGCCAATGCCTGGTGCTGAAGTTAAAATTGGCGAGCAGAATGAAATTTTAGTTCGTGGTCCAATGATTATGCGTGGCTATTACAATATGCCAGAAGAAACCGCGAAAAATTTCACTGAAGATGGCTTCTTGAAAACCGGTGATGCGGGTTATCTTGATGATCAAGGTAACTTGTTTATCACAGATCGTATTAAAGAGTTAATGAAGACGTCTGGTGGTAAATATATTGCACCGCAAGTGATTGAAGGTGCGATAGGTAAAGATCACTTTATTGAGCAGATAGCTGTGATTGCTGATACTCGTAAGTTTGTATCAGCCTTGATTGTTCCGTGTTTTGAAACGCTTGAAGAACATGCACGCGAATTAAATATCAAATACAAAGACCGTTTAGAGCTGATCAAACATAGCCAAATTGTCGAGTTGATTGAAAAGCGTGTTGTGGAGCTACAAAAAGATTTAGCACGTTTTGAACAAGTGAAAAAATTTACATTGTTACCTAAATCATTTTCGATGGACAAAGGCGAGTTAACGCCGACTCAAAAACTTCGTCGAAAAGTGATTCAAGATCGTTATCACAAAGAAATTGAACATATGTATGAGGAAAGCCATAAAAAGGCCTCTCATAAAGACAAGTAATGTTTTATTTTTAATAAATTAAGGAGCCGTTATGGCTCCTTTTTTATTTTATCCAGTAACATATTTGGCAATAAAACTATGCAGTGGTTATTAATGTGCCTAGATGGTTTTATTGACCTGTAAAAAGTCATAAAACAGCAATTTTTAAGATTTTAAAATCAAAGTCGACTTTTCCTCTAGATTCAAATGCTGCAAAAGCGTTAAAGTTGTTGCAGGTAACTGTGTGTTGTTATGGCATTGCGCAGTATACATAGCATGAATTATTCATGGCGTTTATTAGGCTAAAAATAAGCCCTAACTATGTTTCATCGACCTGGAGACAAAATATGGAGATGTTGTCCGGCGCTGATATGATCGTACGTTCTATGATCGATCAAGGCGTTAAGCATATATTCGGCTACCCTGGTGGCTCTGTTCTTGATATCTACGATGCCCTTCATGAGAAAAGCGATATTGAACATGTTCTTGTTCGTCATGAACAAGCTGCAGTTCATATGGCAGACGGCTATGCGCGTGCCACGGGTGATGTAGGTGTTGTACTGGTGACCTCTGGTCCTGGCGCAACGAATGCTATTACTGGTATTGCAACGGCTTATATGGATTCAATTCCTATGGTCGTGTTATCAGGGCAGGTAATGAGTAGCTTAATTGGTAACGATGCATTCCAAGAATGTGACATGGTTGGGATCTCACGCCCAGTCGTTAAACATAGCTTTCTTGTAACCAAACCTGAAGACATCCCTGAAATCATCAAAAAAGCCTTCTATATAGCATCTACAGGCCGTCCTGGTCCTGTTGTGGTTGATATCCCTAAAGATATGTTAAACCCTGCTGAAGCATATCCATATCAATATCCAGAATCGATTTCCTTACGTTCATATAATCCGACGACCCAAGGTCATAAAGGACAAATTAAACGTGGTGTTAAAGCGCTATTATCTGCGAAAAAGCCAGTATTGTATGTCGGTGGCGGTGCCATCATGTCATCGTGTAGCGAGCAATTGATTGAGCTTGCTGAGTCATTAAACATTCCTGTTGTAAATACCCTGATGGGGTTAGGGGCATTCCCTGGTACACATAAACAGTGTTTAGGTATGTTGGGTATGCATGGCACTTATGAAGCGAATATGGCAATGCATAACGCAGATCTTATATTTGGTATTGGGGTGCGTTTTGATGATCGTACGACCAACAACTTAGAAAAGTACTGCCCTGACGCAACGATCATGCACATAGATATTGATCCTTCATCAATATCTAAAACCGTATCAGCAGATATTCCTATCGTGGGATCGGCGGATACCGTATTAAATAGCATGCTTAAATTATTGAAAGAGCATGAAGTTAAAAATGATCAACAAGAGATCGTGCAATGGTGGCAATCAATTGAATCGTGGCGTGAACGTGAATGTTTAAGTTATGACACTGATGGCGATCGTATTAAACCACAACAAGTCATTGAAGTGCTTCACCGCTTAACGAATGGCGAAGCTTATGTCTCTTCTGATGTTGGTCAGCATCAAATGTTTGCCGCGCTTTATTACCCGTTTGATAAGCCACGTCGTTGGATTAACTCTGGTGGTTTAGGCACGATGGGTTTTGGCTTGCCTGCTGCGATGGGAGTGAAGTTTGCTTTGCCTGATGAAGAAGTGGTGTGTGTAACTGGTGATGGCAGTATTCAGATGAATATTCAAGAGCTATCTACGGCGCTGCAATATGATATCCCAGTTAAGATTATTAACTTAAATAACCGATTCCTAGGCATGGTAAAACAGTGGCAAGATATGATCTATCAAGGTCGCCACTCTCATTCATACATGGACTCTGTGCCTGATTTTGCGGCTATCGCTGAAGCTTATGGCCATGTCGGTGTGCGAATTTCAGATCCTAATAAATTAGAAAGTGAACTAGAGAAAGCGTTAGCACTAAAAGATAAATTAGTCTTTATTGATATCAGTGTTGATGAAACAGAGCATGTTTACCCAATGCTTATCCGTGGTGGTGCAATGAATGAGATGTGGTTAAGCAAGACGGAGAGAACATAATGCGTAGAATTATTTCAGTATTACTTGAAAACCAACCGGGCGCATTATCTCGTGTGGTGGGGCTATTTTCTCAACGTGGTTACAATATCGAGTCACTTACTGTTGCGCCGACTGACGATCCAACGTTGTCTCGTTTGAACATCACGACCAATGTGAAAAATGAATCGGCTTATGAGCAAATTGAAAAACACCTTCATAAGCTGATTGATATTTTAAAAGTCAGTAACATTACTGAATCAGAGCATGTTGAGCGTGAATTAATGCTTACCAAAGTCAAAGCAAGTGGTTTTGCGCGAGCAGAAGTTAAACGTACTGCAGATATTTTCCGTGGACAGATTATTGATGTGACAAGCCAAATTTATACGATTCAATTAATCGGTACAGGTGAAAAACTTGATGCATTTCTAGCGGCAGTAGGTGAAGCGACAGAAATTATTGAAGTCGCTCGAAGTGGCGTAGTAGGCATGGCTCGAGGAGAGCGTGCATTAAAGGCGTAATTGTATAGCGCACTTATTAACAAAGCCGATTGTCGTAATAAGCAATCGGCTTTAGTTTTTTTAATACATAGATATCGACTAACCTTTAGTAAGGAGCAGAAGGCAGGGAAGCGCTTATACCATATGAGGTAAGCGATGCTGCGGCAATTTTTGGTCCGATTAACCACAGCTATTCTCGTTATTTTAGGCTGTAAAGTGAGTGCAATTTACTTTTTGTTAGTTGTATTACTGTTAAACACCCACCATAAAGAGATCTTTGGCTGGTAATCAAAAAAGCTCGTTAATTGTATTAACGAGCTTTTTATTTAGTATTGAAAAGGTTAGAGGTGGTTTTTTATATCATCAACCGCTCTTTCAAAGTGGGTCTGCATGATTTTCTGTGCGAGCTCTATATCACGATCAAGGACTGCTTTCATTAAGGCTTCGTGTTCCCCTTGATCGTTGTAACGATCTTCAGCTTGTCGTGTTTTACTCACCCAAATATGACGATAACGTTTTATTTGATCATAGATATCATTATAGATATCAAGCATTACAGGAGAGTTGGAACTGGTTAAAATAGCGGTATGAAAATCACTATGTCGTTGCTCCCATTCTGATAAATCAGTGTCATCAAGTGCTGGATCTAAGCGACTGAGTTTGTGATAGGTCGTTAAGATATTGAGTTCCCAAGCTTCATCACCTTGTGTGATCGCACGTGTTAGTAGCTCTCGAGAGATAACATTATTAGCACTAAAAAGATCTTGTAGTTCTTCAATTGAAACGGGGGCGACCCAACATCCTTTTTGTGGTGCAAATTTAACGTACTTTTTCCATGATAATTGTACTAAGGCTTCTCTAATTGGAGATGCGCCTACGTTGTATCGCTCTTTAAGATCAGCAACAACGAGCTTTTGGCCTGGAGTCAGTTTACCGAGCAAGATATCTTGTCGGATGATCTCCATAACCTGATTCGTTAAAGTCGGGCTAGACACGTCAATCCTCTTCAGCTTCTTAAATTCTCGTTATTATTATTATTGAGAATTTATCGTCTTGTTATATATGAATTTATTAGCAATTTGAGACTAAAGTATACATTGGTTTGTTTATTGCTTAAACATTTTAGGTGCTATTTGATCATTTATAGAAGGGGTATCATATAAGTGATGGCTAACATAATGATGTCGCATTCCCTAAAGTAAGGGCTATCACGTATTTATTGTTAAGATTAAAAGGGGCACCTTAAGGGGGAGGATGTTTAAGGTGTTAAGAGAATAAAATAAAAAAGGAGCCACAAGAGCTCCTTTTTGTACATCTGTAGGTACGAATTAAAGTACGTGTACAGATGCTGTGTTTGTAGTACCTGAAGCGACTAGAGCACCAGAAACCATAACAACGATGTCGCCTTTAGCACCAAGACCTGTTTCAAGCGCTAGCTCTTTACCGCGTAGGTAGAATGCATCAGTGCTTTCAATTGAATCAACAACAACAGGTGTAACACCTTTAGAAAGACATAGCTGAGCTGCTGTCTTAGTATTTGTTGTTACAGCAAGAATGCGTGCTGTTGGGAAGTACTTACGTACAGAGCGAGCTGACTTACCAGCTTCAGTAGCAACGATAATTAGCGGAGCGTTTAGTTTCTCAGCTGTATCTACTGCACCTTTACATACCGCTTCTGTGATACGTAGACGAGGGCTATCTAGACGAGAACCTAGCTCTGGCTTAACAACGTAATCAGTACGTGCACAGATTTGCGCCATGATAGTGACAGCTTCAATTGGGTATTTACCCTTCGCTGACTCACCAGAAAGCATTACTGCATCTGTACCATCCATGATTGCGTTAGCAACATCGCCCGCTTCTGCGCGAGTTGGACGTGGGTTCTTGATCATAGAATCAAGCATTTGAGTTGCAGTGATAACCACTTTACGTGCGCGGTTACACTTCTCGATCATCATCTTCTGAGCGAAGATTACTTCTTCTACTGGGATCTCAACACCTAGGTCACCACGAGCAACCATGATACCGTCAGATGCATCAAGGATAGCGTCGAAGTTATCAACACCTTCTTGGTTTTCGATCTTAGAAATGATTTGGATGTTTTCGCCACCGTTAGCGGTTAGAAGCGCACGGATTTCTTGTACGTCTTCAGCTTTACGGATGAAAGATGCAGCAACGAAATCAACACCTTGCTCACAACCGAACTTAAGGTCAGCTTTGTCTTTTTCAGCAAGCGCAGGCAGTTTTACAGAAACGCCAGGTAGGTTAACACCTTTGTTTTCGCCTAAGTCACCGTTGTTAAGTACTTTACACTTAACTTCAGTATCAGTTGTTTCTAACACTTCCATTTCGATTAGACCGTCGTCTACTAGGATAGTGTTACCTTTTGTTAGGTCTTTAGCAAAACCTGGGTAAGTTACTGCAACGCAGTTTTGGTTACCTACAACTGAAGTGTCAGTTGTAAATGTAAAATCTTGACCAGCTACTAGAGAGAAGTCTTGACCGCCTTCTAGTTTGATTGTACGGATTTCAGGGCCTTTAGTATCTAACAGGATTGCTAGCTCTTTGCCTGTATTAGCCATTACTTCGCGTAGGTTACGAATACGTTGGCCGTGCTCTTCGAAGTCACCGTGTGAGAAGTTAAGACGCATTACGTTCATACCAGCGTTAGCTAGTTTAGTAAGCATTTCTACAGATTCAGTTTTAGGTCCAATCGTACATACGATCTTGGTCTTTTTCATTGAGGGTCTCTCCAGACGAACTTTTACCCAAGGGGAAATTATCATCATAGAACCAATGTTCTCATCTGATTGCTGTGTCACTACATCCTAAATGAGAGAATAGTTACTACGATGGTTGTAATAAAAAACTCGATAAACATTACTTTATAAAAACGTTGGCGCTTTGATAAAGTGACAGTACAAATTTTTATTGTTACTTATCGTTGGTTAGATCTTGATACTTGCGTTAATTAATAATATCAAACAGTTTATTGGATATGAGTTTAACGAGCGCAACATTATAGCAGAACTCTTATGATTTGCACTTAGAGTTAAGAGTCAAAATCGTCTCATTGTTATGTGACGTAACGATGATGATTATGCTGAAAAATAAAAATAAAGTATTGTTATTTATCAAGACTTGAAGGGTTATTTAATATTGTCTTTAGACTGTAACATATTCTGTTGTGGTGAATAATTATCAAAGTAATTGATGAAATCACAATAATGGCTTTTGTGATCTGAATCTGAAAGACTGTAGATAAAACAAAAGGCAGAGAAGGATTAACCTTTTCTGCCTTTCTATGTTTGGTGGCCCCTCCCAGACTTGAACTGGGGACCAAGCGATTATGAGTCGCCTGCTCTAACCACTGAGCTAAGGGGCCAATATGGGGCAAATTATAGGGGATGGATTTGCCCTTGTCTAGCGATTAAGGCTAGGATTTTGTTTGCTTTTTCAACAGTTAGTCTTCTATTCGAAATATTTGCAGGATAAATCAAATAAGTGACTTTGTTATTTGATTGTATGCATTGTTTTAGATACAAAAAAGCGAGCGCTAGGCTCGCTTTTTTTAATGCTTAAGTTTACTCGTCGAGGAAACTGCGTAGCACATCAGAACGGCTTGGGTGGCGTAACTTACGTAACGCTTTTGCTTCAATCTGACGAATACGCTCACGCGTTACATCAAACTGTTTACCCACTTCTTCTAACGTGTGGTCAGTATTCATATCAATACCGAAACGCATACGTAGTACTTTAGCTTCACGTGGTGTTAAGCCTGCAAGTACATCGTTTGTCGCTGCACGTAGATTGGTTGCTGTTGCTGCATCCATTGGTAATTGAAGCGTGGTATCTTCAATGAAGTCACCAAGATGTGAATCTTCATCATCACCAATTGGGGTTTCCATTGAGATTGGCTCTTTAGCAATCTTCAATACCTTACGGATCTTGTCTTCCGGCATTTGCATGCGTTCAGCCAATTCTTCTGGTAATGGCTCACGCCCCATCTCCTGAAGCATCTGACGAGAGATACGGTTCAGTTTGTTGATGGTTTCAATCATGTGAACAGGGATACGAATGGTACGTGCCTGATCTGCGATTGAACGTGTGATTGCCTGACGGATCCACCATGTCGCATAAGTTGAGAATTTGTAACCACGACGGTATTCAAATTTATCAACGGCTTTCATCAAACCAATGTTACCTTCTTGGATTAGATCCAAGAACTGCAGACCACGGTTGGTGTACTTCTTCGCGATAGAAATAACCAGACGTAAGTTTGCTTCAACCATCTCTTTTTTCGCACGGCGCGCTTTTGCTTCACCGATAGACATACGACGGCTGATGTCTTTAATACGCTCGATAGAAAGACCCGTTTCTTCTTCTAGCATGCGTAGTTTAAGAGAAGAACGACGAAGATCTTCTTCGTATGCTTTTAAGCGCTCAGCATAAGGTTTGCCAGAATTTAGCGCTTCATCAATCCAATCTTGGCTTGACTCGTTACCTGCAAATAAGGAAACGAAAGTTTTCTTCGGCATTTTGCTGTTATCAACACACATACGCATGATAAGACGCTCGTTGGTGCGTACTTTATCCATAGAATCACGTAGTGAGCTAACCAAACGGTCAAACTGCTTAGGGATCAGACGGAACTGCTTGAATACTTCAGATAACTCTTCAACTGCAACTTCAGTCGTCGCATTTTGACGACCGTTTGTTTCAATTGCTAACGCCATTTTATCGTAGGCTTGGCGTAGCTCTAAGAATTTTTCACGAGCAAGTTCTGGATCGATGCTGCCGTCATCTTCTTCTTCATCGCTATCTTCAGCGTCTTCGTCATCTTCAAGATCTTTATCTTCGTCTTCAAGATCACTTTCGCTTAGCTCTGAACCAATGTGCGTTGCAGTTGGTGCAGCTGTTGCTTCTTCGTTAGGATCAACAAAGCCTGAAATAATATCAGTTAGGCGAAGCTCATCAGCTTCAACTTTATCGAATTGCTCAAGTAAGTGAGCAATTGCAGACGGGTATTCAGCGACAGAGCATTGAACTTGGTTAATACCATCTTCAATGCGTTTTGCGATATCAATTTCGCCTTCACGAGTAAGTAGTTCAACCGTACCCATCTCACGCATGTACATACGTACAGGGTCTGTCGTGCGGCCGATCTCGCTTTCTACGCTTGATAATGCTTGCGCCGCTGCTTCAATGGCGTCTTCGTCGGCATTATCTTCAGTCATCATGAGTTCATCGGCATCAGGGGCAGTTTCAACTACCTTAATACCCATGTCATTAATCATTTGAATAATGTCTTCTACCTGATCAGAATCAACAATATCTTCTGGTAGGTGGTCATTTACTTCGGCGTAGGTCAGATAGCCTTGTTCCTTGCCTTTCGCAACAAGTAACTTTAGCTGTGACTGCGGATTTTGCTCCATAGACGGTATCCAACTTCGGGTCTGAGTGATAATTTAGTATGCAGAGTTGCAAACCGTTAATTATAACAAATTTCTTAATTGTTGACTACTTATTAAACAGGACGATTCAGTAATAGTAACTGTAATTCCTGCTTTTCTTCGACTGATAAGCCGACAGTTCTCGATTTAGTCTGCAACTGTTCAATTTGTTGTTTGACGCACTGATCAATAATTTTGTCCATTGCGTCTAAAAATACATCTAAGCTGTTGTCTTCATCTTTCGACAACGGTAATACCCACGCAGCAAGACGAGCCATTGTGGCTTCATTCTTGGTACCGCGCCAGTGTTCTAAAAGCTGTCCAGTGCTAATATTGGGATTACTTCGGCATTTATCAACTATCGATAGCAATAAATTTAAGCCTGATAATTCAATATTTTCAAATGCACCCATGTCAAACTCAAGGTGAGTGACAAAATGAGGGTGCTGAATCAATAATGCGATCACTTCTCGCATTGGTGTTCGCTTGATTTGTACTTGGCCCACAGGTTTTGATGTTTTGCCATGCATTGATATTAGTTGCTGAAGCTGGGCTTCGTCAGGCAACCCTAAATTTTTGCCAAGCAGTTCACGTAAGTATAGCCTGAGCGTGCCACCAGGGACCTTATCGATCAGGGGAACGGCGAGGGTGCTAAGTTTCGCTTTCCCTTCGCGGCTGGTGGTATCGACTTGTCGCATTAAACTGTTGAAGAGAAACTCTGATAATGGCATCGCTTCATCAACACGTTGTTCAAAGGCGTCTTTGCCTTCAGCACGAATACATGAATCAGGATCTTCGCCGTCAGGCAAGAACATAAATTTAAGTTGGCGACCATCTGTTAAATACGGCAGCGCTTGCTCCATTGCTCGCCATGCAGCGTCTCGTCCTGCTCTGTCGCCATCATAACAACACACAACCGTGCTAGTTTGACGAAACAGACTTTGAATATGATCGCCTGTGGTTGATGTACCGAGTGACGCTACGGCGTAATCAACACCAAATTGCGCTAACGCGACGACATCCATATAGCCTTCAACCACCATGATTTTATTTGGTTCACGATGAGTTTGTAACACTTCATATAAGCCGTATAACTCACGACCTTTATGGAAAATATCGGTTTCTGGTGAATTGAGGTATTTTGGGGTGCCATCGCCTAACACACGACCGCCAAAACCAATGACTCGTCCACGTCGATCATGGATCGGAAACATCACTCGGCCACGGAAGCGATCATAACGACGACCATTATCGTTTTCGATCAGCATACCTGTGTTGACAAGTGCTTTTTGCGATTCATTATCTCTGCCAAAACGACTACGTACCATGTCCCATTGATCAGGAATAAACCCAATCGAGAATTTCTTTACGATTTCACCGGATAAGCCACGACCTTTGAGGTAATCGATAGCAATTTCACCTTCTTTGGTACGAAGTTGAGATTGGTAAAACTGTGAAACTTGGCCCATCAATTCATAATAATTACGTTTGTCAGCGGCTTTTGGACCACGTTGGGTGTTATTGCCATCGTTTTCACGTGGCACTTCCAAACCTAGCTGTGAAGCTAATTCTTCAATCGCATCAACAAAATCAAGGCGATCAAATTCCATGACAAAATCAAGGACGTTACCGTGCACACCACAACCGAAACAGTGGTAAAACTGCTTTTCTTGGCTGACAGAAAAAGAGGGTGTTTTTTCATTATGGAAAGGACAACAAGCACCAAAGTTTTTGCCTTGTTTTTTGAGTTTTACCCGCGCATCAATGACATCGACAATGTCATGTCGAGAAATAAGATCATCAATGAATGAACGTGGTATTTTTCCTGCCATAAGAAAGCAAATAACCTGATAGTGAAATGAAAGAAGATTGTTGTTGGAGTGTGTGGAGTTCTCGCTCAATCAGATACGAACAAGCCGTGCATCCCAAAAGGATAGCACGGCTTGTCGCTGAATAGGAGAGTGATTAACCTAGTTTAGTTTTCACTAACTTGCTAACAATCCCCATATCGGCACGACCCTGAATTTGCGGTTTCAGTACGCCCATCACTTTGCCCATGTCTTGCATAGTGGCAGCGCCAGTCGCAGCAATAGCTTCATCCATTAACGCAGAGATTTCCTCTTCAGTTAGTGGTTGAGGCATAAACTCGGCTAGAACACTGATTTCAGCATGCTCGACATCAGCTAAGTCTTGACGGCCTGCAGCTTCATATTGAGCTACAGAGTCACGACGTTGCTTAACCATTTTTGTTAATACAACCAACACGTCGTCGTCGTTAAGAGTGATCTTTTCGTCAACTTCACGTTGTTTAATTGCTGCAAGAACTAAACGGATAGCGCCAAGACGAGGTTTATCCTTCGCCTTCATCGCCGCTTTTTGTTCGTCTTTAAGACGTTCAATTAGAGTCATTACGCGATCCTTCTGTATTAAAATCTAAAGATTAGTACAGACGAACGCGACGCGCGTTTTCGCGAGCCAATTTCTTCAGGTGACGCTTAACTGCCGCTGCTTTAGCGCGCTTACGTACAGTTGTTGGCTTTTCGAAGTGCTCACGACGACGAACTTCAGAAAGGATACCTGCTTTTTCGCAAGAGCGCTTAAAACGACGTAGTGCTACGTCAAACGGTTCGTTTTCACGTACTTTGATTACTGGCATGTAATACTCACCTCAGAGTGATTCTATTTAAAGCTGACGTTCAAAGTGTCAGCTGATTAAAAATGGTGCGAAATTCTAATCTGATCTGGGGGCATTTGTAAAGCATTCTACGTCTATGAACTGGTTAATTTATGTCAACAACGGTAACATGCCCCTTAATTAGTACTTCCTAACCCTATTTGAGTTATCGGTTGTTATTGAAACTATACCGATTTTTCATTTAAACCCCCTAATAGTATAGAGGTTGTTATGCGTATACTGGGCATCGAGACTTCCTGTGATGAAACAGGTATTGCGATTTTCGATGATGAAAAAGGTCTCTTGGCACATGAACTTTACAGTCAAGTAAAGCTACATGCGGATTACGGTGGTGTTGTGCCTGAGTTGGCATCGCGTGATCACGTTAAGAAAACGATTCCATTGATTAAGGCTGCGCTTGCTTCTGCCGGACTGACTCATGACGATCTTGATGGTGTTGCTTATACCGCAGGCCCTGGTCTTGTTGGTGCATTATTAGTGGGTGCAACCATTGGACGCAGCCTAGCGTACGCGTGGGATTTACCTGCCGTTGCGGTGCACCATATGGAAGGACACCTTCTCGCGCCAATGTTAGAAGATAATGCACCTGAATTCCCATTCGTTGCCTTGCTGGTTTCTGGCGGTCATACCATGATGGTTGAAGTTAAAGGTATTGGTGAATACCAAATCCTAGGCGAGTCGATTGATGACGCGGCTGGTGAGGCTTTTGATAAAACAGCGAAGATGATGGGTCTTGATTACCCTGGCGGTCCATTACTGTCTAAAATGGCAGAAAAAGGGACTAAAGGACGTTTTAAATTCCCTCGTCCAATGACAGATCGTCCCGGTCTTGATTTTAGCTTTTCTGGTTTAAAAACATTCGCGGCGAATACCATTCGTGCTAACGACGACGATGAACAAACCAGAGCTGATATCGCGTTTGCATTCCAAGAGGCGGTAGTCGATACCTTAGCCATTAAATGTAAACGTGCACTAAAACAAACAGGTTTAAAGCGCTTAGTGATTGCTGGCGGCGTTAGTGCTAATAAGTACTTACGTCAAGAACTTGAAAGCATGATGAAGAATCTAAAAGGTGAAGTGTTCTATCCTCGTACAGAATTTTGTACAGATAACGGTGCAATGATCGCTTATGCAGGCATGCAGCGTTTGAAAAACAAAGAGACGATGGATTTAGGTGTTAAAGCCTTCCCACGCTGGCCGATTGATCAACTTAAACCGATTGCTGACTAATAAAAGCTGGCATAGCAATAGAAAAGCGAAGCAAAGAGCTTCGCTTTTTTTGTTTAAGCGTCTTTGTTTTTCTTGGAAAACTTATCCCAAATCTTAGTTTCTTGTCCATCGAGTAGGCGACGAATATTTTCGTGGTGTCGCAAAATGATTAAGCAAGAGAGCATGGAGACGGGCATGGTGTATTCAGGTTTTACCAGCCAAGTGAGCATCGGTGCAGCAAGGGCTGTGATAAGTGAAGCGAGTGAAGAGTAGCCAGTTACAACCAGTGTGAGTACCCATGTTGTAATGAGCATGCCGCTTAAATCCCATCCAATAGGCGCTAATGCCCCAAGGGCTGTTGCAACCCCTTTCCCACCTTGGAAATGAAAAAACAGCGGGTAGATGTGGCCTAGACAAGCCGCAATACCGATGATACCGAGTAAAAAAGGATTAATACCTAAAAAGTAGCTTAGCCACACAGGTAACATACCTTTTAGAATATCTGACACTAAGACTAACGCTGCTGCACTTTTTCCACCTAAACGAAGCACATTAGTGGCGCCAGGATTACCGGAACCACTTTTTCGAGGATCGGGAAGTCGATACAACCGTGAAATTAATACGGCGCTAGAAATAGACCCAAGTAAGTAGGCGGCAATGATCATCAGTAGCGCTAGTGGTGTCATGCATTTTTCCGGATATCTAAGGTAAGTGCCAGTCCAACAGGAATTGAAATGTTAACTGGATCTTATCTGCGTCAATATTACGGAACAGTAATTTTGACTCGTTCATGGCTGTGGTATAGTTCCAGCCAAGTTAACAGTGATTATGTTGCATTGTTACTAACAACACTCATGTTAACGAATATTACCTGATAATACGCGCTTTTGCTGACATTGGGTATCCGACCTCTAACAAAATTAGCGATTGAGCATGGATACGGTATTTATCGAAAAACTAGAAGTTATTGCCACTATTGGGGTATATGACTGGGAGCAAGAAATTAAGCAAAAATTAGTGCTTGATTTGGAAATGGCGCATGATAATCGACCTGCAGCTAACAGTGACGATGTTACTTATGCGTTGGATTATTCAACGGTAAGTACCGCTGTCACTAACTTGATTGAACAGGGACGATTTCTGTTAGTTGAGCGTGTAGCTGAAGATGTGGCAAATTTAATCATGACAGACTTTAATGTGCCTTGGATCAAAGTACGGGTGACTAAACCTGGTGCTGTGGTGAATGCGCGTGGCGTTGGAGTGCAAATAGAGCGAGGTAGTAAGTGATCACCGCGTATATCAGTATTGGTAGTAATATTGAACGTGAATATCATTTAAAAGCTGGCTTAGATGCGGTAAAGACACTGGCAAGCAAATGGCGAATGTCTCGCATTTTTGAAGCTGAGCCTGTGGGTTTTGATGGCGATAATTTTTTTAATGCAGTGATCGAAATACAGACATCGTTGTCGTTATCTGCATTACAATTTCAACTTAAAGAGATTGAACGCCAATTAGGGCGTCCGGCACATGCGGTTAAAAATCAAAGTCGTACAATTGACCTTGATTTGTTGTTGTATGGCGATGCTGTGAGTGATGCTTTACCGTCGTTACCACGTTCTGATATTTACCGTTTTGCTTTTGTTCTGTGGCCGCTCAGTGAGTTAAATCCTGATTTAGTGATACCACAAGAGACTCAAACATTAGCGCAACTTTGGCAAAATTTTTCTCAACAGCAAATATTATGGCCTGTTGAATGAGTCGTTTAGTAGAAAGTTAGTTATTACTCACTTTTTATGCTGTGTTTAATTAAGGACAATTAATGAGTCATTTTGAAGCATTTATGTTAGCCCTTATTCAAGGACTGACAGAGTTTTTACCCGTCTCTAGCTCCGCCCATTTAATATTACCGTCTGAGATCTTAGGTTGGCCTGATCAAGGCTTAGCGTTTGATGTCGCTGTACACGTCGGTACGTTGATGGCAGTTATTCTTTATTTTCGCAAAGAAGTGGTTTCATTATTAACCGCTTGGATTAACTCCATTTTTAAACGTGAACATAGCGCTGAATCGAAATTAGCATGGATGATTGTGATAGCAACAATTCCCGCCTGTATATTCGGTTTGGTGATGAAAGACTTTATCGAAATGTACTTGCGTTCAGCATGGGTGATTGCGTGCACCACGATTATCTTTGGTTTGTTGCTATGGTGGGTTGATAAACGCGCCAAGCAAACCGATAACGAGTATCAAGCGAATTGGAAGAGTGCGTTGTTTATTGGTCTAGCGCAGGCGGCGGCTATTATCCCTGGAACTTCTCGCTCTGGCGCGACGATGACAGCTGCACTGTATCTTGGCTTTACGCGTGAGGCTGCAGCGCGTTTTTCATTTTTAATGTCGATCCCGATTATTCTGCTTGCTGGTAGTTACCTTGGTTTAAAATTGGTGACGGGCACAGATCCAATTGATTTCGGTAATCTAAGCATTGGTATTGCTGTTTCGTTTATCAGTGCTTATGCGTGTATTCATGTGTTCTTGAAATTAGTAACGCGTTTGGGAATGACACCGTTTGTTATCTACCGCTTAATTTTGGGTATTGGTTTGTTCTTATTCTTGATGTCCAAGTAATTTTAACGCGCTATTTACGATCAAAAAAGCCGACATTAAGTCGGCTTTTTTGTGTCTTTTGTTTTAAAGCTAATACTTAGCTACTTTGGCGTGTCGCTGTTAAATGTAGAGCAACTGCCTCTATACGTTTTGCCGCTAATTGCTCTCTGATCTCTGCGCCTTTAAACCCTGCTGCAACAATTGCTTTTACATCCACTTGTTGTGCTATAGCAAATACAGTTTGGAAAATATCAGCTTGTTGGTACGGTGTTTGCTCAAAGTGGGTGCGTCCACGAGCATCAGCACGGCAGCACGTTGCTAGTTGAGCAACACGGTCGGGTTTTCGCCATGCGTCAATTTGATCAAAGATTTTAATAAAGGTATCAGCACGCATTTCTTCGGCATAATGGATTTTGGTGTGCTGTTCACAGACCAATAATGCCAGATCGCGATAGTCATTCGGTATACGTAAACGTTGGCACAGTGCTTTGATAGGTTTAATACCATCTCGACAGTGTGTCTTGTGATGAGGTAGATCCTCCTTTGGGGATAAGGCTTTCCCCAAATCATGTACCTGTGCGGCAAAACGAATGGTTTTATCGGTCGTTAACTCAGCGGCTTTTTTAGCCACTAATAAAGTATGGATACCGCAATCAATTTCAGGATGCCACTTTTCAGGTTGTGGTACCCCAAACAGCGCATCAATTTCAGGCATGACAACCGATAAAGCACCACATTGGCGCAGTACCGTAAGAAATACTTGTGGGTCATCACTAGAGAGTGATTTTTCCCACTCTTTCCATACCCGCTCAGGTGTGAGGCTTTCTAATTCACCACTGATCACCATCTCTTGCATTAACGCGATAGTTTCAGGCGCGACAGTAAAACCTAAATGGGCAAAACGTGCGGCAAAACGCGCGACACGTAAGACACGCAAAGGATCTTCACTAAATGCAGGGGAGACGTGACGTAAAATTTTATCGTGAAGATCTTGTTGTCCATGGTAAGGATCAATTAACTCACCCGTTGGTGATTGGGCCATCGCATTGATGGTAAGATCACGGCGCTGTAAATCTTGTTCAAGCGTTACATCAGGTGCAGAATAACAAGTAAAGCCAGTATAACCATGCCCGGATTTTCGCTCAGTTCGAGCTAGAGCATGTTCCTGTTTCGTCTTTGGGTGAAGAAAAACAGGAAAGTCACTGCCTATTTGTTCAAATCCTGCAGCTAGCATTGCTTCAGGTGTTGTGCCAACCACCACCCAGTCTTTATCTGTTACCGTAAGGTTTAATAAGGTGTCACGAACGGCACCACCAACAAGATAGGTTTGCAATGAAAGCTCCTTATATCTGAAACTAATGAGATGAATCTCTACCGATTTTAGTTAAAAACTGACCATAATACTGTATTCAGTGTGAACTTGGTCTATGCGCTACTGCTTGGCAGTATACAATAACCCAATCAATACCCATGATAATAAATACCGCAATGTTGACGGGTATTTTAGAACAAAAGAGCATTTAACCTCGTTAAACGGTTATCACTTATTTTAAGCACTAGAGTATTTCTATGTATCAAGACTTTTTCGGGATCACTGAAGCGCCTTTTTCTATCGTCCCTAGCGCACGTTTTTTATATCTCAGTGAACGACATCGAGAAGCATTGACACATATGTTGTCAGGATTAACCGATGGTGGTGGTTTTGGTTTATTAACGGGAGAGGTGGGTACTGGTAAAACCACCGTACTACGTGCGATGATTTCCCGGTTGTCACACCAAACACAAGTTGCTGTTATTTTAAATCCAGCGTTATCTGCTCATGATTTATTAGCTGCGATTTGTGATGAGTTAGGTTTACATTATCAATCTGACGCGAGCTTTAAACAGTTAACAGATATCATTTATCGCCACTTAATTGCGAATCATGCTGAAGGTCGACAAACATTGCTGCTGGTGGATGAAGCACAGCACCTTATGCCTGATGTATTAGAACAATTACGCTTATTGACCAATTTAGAAACGGACAGCAGAAAATTGCTTAAGGTCGTGTTAATTGGTCAGCCTGAATTACAGCAATTATTGCAACAAGAGCGTTTACGTCAGCTTGCTCAACGTATAACTTCTCGTTATCACCTGTTGCCCTTAACCGAAACTGAAGTGAGTGAGTATATTCACTACCGTTTAACTGCTGTCGATTGTTTATACCCTGTATTTGACGCAAGTAGCATCAAATATATTGCGAAAGCAACTCAAGGTATTCCGCGCTTAATTAATCTTGTGTGTGATAAGTCGATGCAATTGGCTTGTCAAGCCGGCACGCATCAAGTGACTAAAACAATGGCGGTTCAAGCGTGTGAAGATATTTTAAGTTGGCAAGTCCCTGTTCAGTCAAAAGCGCGCTTAAAAGGGGCTAAAACGGCGGCATCATGGCTCCCATGGGGAGTTGCTATGTCATTATGTTCAACATTAGTGATGGGGGTATGGCATTATTGGCCATTACCTGTCGCGCCAGTTGCATCACCGATAGCACCGAACCATTCGTCATACGCTGCGGTAAATTTGTCTGCCGTTGAGACATCGAGTGAGTTAAATAATCAGAAAATAACAACAGCCTTAAATCACCCAGAAAATACCCAAGAAAGGTTAGCGAAACTGATTGATGCGAGTCGTAAAGAGCGAACTTCGATGCAAACGTTATATCGTTTATGGGGCTTTGATACCGCATTAAATCAAGCAACATGTGCTACCAGTTCGCGGATCAGCTTGGCGTGTTTTAGTGGTAAAGCGACATTAGCAAAATTAGGCTTAATTAACCGTCCCGTGATCGTAACTTTAAAAGATGGCGCGCAGAAGCCTTTTTACGCGGTGTTATACGCGATCACCGATGATCGTATTGAATTACTCTTAGGGAAAGAGCGAATTTCGGTGACACCAAAATGGTTTGAATCACGTTGGGATGGACAATTTAGTTTATTGTGGCGTCCACCATTAGGTGATAAAACCAGTATTCGTTTTGGACAGAATGGTCCACGCGTTGCGTGGCTTGACCAACAATTGAATGATTTTCTTGGTGAAGAGTCGCCAAGAAAAGGCTATTTTGATCAATCAATATTAGATAAATTGCGTCGTTTCCAACGTTCACAAGATTTAGCGGCTGATGGGATAGCAGGGCCAATGACACTTATGGTGCTGGATTCTGCGATGAACCTACCTGGACCAACGTTACAGCCGGAGCACAGCTAATGTCTCAATTGCTAGATAGTTTAAAACAATCAGATAATAAAAATACGGATCAGTCTGAACGAGAAGCGGGTCAAGGAACCGTTAAAGTTGTGCATCCAATGCGAAGTGTTAAAGCTCAGAAAATGCCAACATCATGGGCATGGCCACTTGTTATTGCATTACTTCCTGCCGCTTCAATTGTTGGATATAAGTTTTATCAGCAAGCCAAATATGAGCAGGTTCAAACAACAGCGCTGAGTGCACCGTTAAAGCAAGTACCTCAATCGCAACCCTCGACATCAACATATGATCAGCGAGTATTGCAAGCGCCAGCAGAGAGCCGTCAGGCTACTGTATTATCACCAACCAAAGACGTTGTTTTTCTGGATTATCCTCAATTGGTGACAGAGCCTCTTCCTGTTGGTGATAGCCTGTATTCAGCCGCGCCTGCTTATCAAGATTATGAAGTCGCAACGCCGACTCAATCTTATTTAGCGAATGCTTCTGCAGACAGTTATGCTGCGGTATCTAAACCTGTTGCAAAACAATCTGAAGATCAAGATCCCTATCAACTAGATAATTTAGATCTTTCTGGATTATCACCTAAGTTAGCCGCTCAGCTTAAATCCGCGATTGTGGCAACAGATGGCGAAAGTTATCAAGACAATGAACTGGATCGCAGTGGGGATAAAGTTGATGCTCAACCTTCAGTTAAAGCGCCTAAACAATCACAAAGTAAAGTGATCCCTATTGGCTTGCTACCAGCATCGATTCAAAACCAATTACCTAAAATGAACTTTGAGCAGCATATCTATTCGTCAGCCCCTGCTAAACGTTGGGTTAAGGTCAATGGTAAGGAATTTCATGAAGGGGACAGTATTGCGCCAGGCGTCAAATTAGCCCGTATCGAGTCACGTGATGTGGTATTAAAATTTGATGGTTACGAAATCAGTATGCCAGCATTATCAGAGTGGTAAATGCACGCTAACAAGAGATAATAAAAAAGGCAGCTTAGCTGCCTTTTTTGATCCAGATGTCGAGACCTCTGCCTCTTTGGTCATTATGCCCAACCGTTATTACGTTTACGACGGCGTGGGATAAGGTGAGGTAGCACAAGACCAAATAATAAGCCTGCACCTGCAACAAGACCACCATAAGTGAACCACTTCATTAATAGGTCGTCTTTTTGAGTATCAATTTTTGCGCGAAGTTCACGGATTTGATCTTGAGATGAAGACAACTCGCTTTGCAGTTTATTATTGCGTGTTTCTAAATCATTAATCTGTGTATTACGTTGAGCTAGTGTGTTTTTAAGCCCAGCGTTTTGACTATCGCTTGAAGTAAGTGCTTCAGCAAGTTTAGCCTTAACTTCTGTTAATTCAGTTTGTAGCGCAGGAACACGCTCTTTTAGGCCAATTTCGGTTGAAACAAATTTTGAATCGACCCAACCACTACGACCACGGTCATCGGTTATTTGGGTAAAGCCTGCCGCTTTATTAGAGCTTAGTAGGGTAACTTTAGTACCTGCATCAACGCTACCAATTATACGGTATTGTGTGCCGGGGCCTGAATGCATATAGGTAAATAGGTTGTCGGAGATATAACGAACTTGTGCCGCATTTGCAATAGGCGCAATTGCCGCACAAATAAGTAAACAAAGACTAATGAGGTGCTTCACAATCTGATCCTTGGGGAGTCTTGATTTTGTTAAGGTCGTTGATAGTAAGAATTTTGGCAGGAAGGTGCAAGAAAAGAGGGAGGCTAAGCCTCCCTCTTTTGAACCTGTGCCACTATTTAACTAAATATGGCTTGCATAATGTAGAAGAAAATGACAGCAAGTAGTGCACCCGCTGGCAGAGTAACTACCCATGATGCAACGATGTTACGAACAACACCAAGATTCAATGCTGCAATACCACGAGCAAAACCCACACCTAAAACGGCACCAACAAGTGTTTGTGTCGTTGAGATAGGTAAACCTGTACCTGATGCCAGTACAACAGTCGATGCTGTTGCAAGCTGCGCAGCAAAACCACGGCTTGGGGTTAGTTCTGTGATACCTGTGCCTACGGTAGCCATTACTTTATGACCTAGAGTTGCGAGGCCGATAACAATACCGATACCACCTAGTGGAAGGATCCACCATGCAATTTCACTTTTATTTGCAATTTGGCCAGCATGCTCAACCGTAGAAACTACAGCAGACAAAGGACCAATCGCATTAGCTACGTCATTAGAGCCGTGAGCAAATGCCATTGCACAAGCGGTTACTACCATTAGTACGCTAAATACACTTTCAACACCGGCATAGCCATTACTATCAACAGAAGAGCCGTCGTCGGTGTATTTACGCTGAATGTATAAGTAACCTGCTACCATCACAAGTAGTGATACAACAAGTGATGCAACCCAAGCTTCACTGGTTGTTAAATGCAAACCAACGTGCTTTAGACCTTTCTTAATTGTTACTAGTGCAATGACCATCGCAGTAATAAACATGTAGACAGGAACAAAGCGCTTTGCATTTTTCAGTGGAGTATCAGTGTCAAAAATTAATTTTTGGGCGCTGATAAATATTAGGTAAGCAAAAATACCTGCAATAAGAGGGGTAATTAACCAGCTACCAACAATACCTTGGATTGAATGCCAATCCACTGCATTAGTACCAACAGACACACACGCAAAACCGATAATTGCACCGATAATTGAGTGAGTTGTTGATACTGGCCAGCCCATATAAGAAGCGAGCAGTAGCCATGTACCAGCAGCAAGTAACGCTGACATCATGCCGTATACCAGTACTTCAGGTTGGGCTGCATAGAGTGAGGTATCGATAACACCTTTACGGATTGTATCTGTTACTTCACCACCAGCAAGATAAGCACCTGCGAACTCAAAAATCATCGCAATGATGATTGCTTGCTTCACAGTCAGTGCTTTTGAACCTACTGAAGTACCCATGGCATTGGCAACATCATTTGCACCAATACCAATCGCCATTAAAAGACCAAAAATAGCTGCCACTCCAATAATTAGAGTGCCGTAGTTAGCCAGGATTTCCATTGTAAAACCTTGTTTTGTTAATTCTCGTTATTAAGAACGCGAAAGCATAATCTCTAAACGCGAGCCTACACGCTGTGCTTGATCAGCAATCGCGCCTACCCACTCGAGAATCTTATACAGGAACATGACATCCACCGGGCTGTGTTGGTCTTCGATGGACATTAATTGTTGACGTAGAACAATCTGCATAGAATCAGTATCATCTTCGATAACATCTAGCTGATTAATCATTTCGGCAACAAGCGTCACTTCTCTGCCTTTGAAACCAGTCTCAAGAAGCTCATCCAATTCGTTAATTACACGGCGTGCTTGATCAGCAGCGTCTAAACATCGTTGAACGTAAGCGACAAAGTCTGGGTACATGATCGCAGGGATTTGTAGCTTACGACCTAAGACACGACCTGCGATATCTTTAGAGAGGTTAGCGAGTTTATCCTGCTGGGTTAACAGTCCTAACATATCAGTACGATCTACTGGCATGAAAAGACCACGAGGAAGCTTCAGACGGATCTCACGCTTAAGCACATCCGCATCTTTTTCAAGTTGCGAGATCTGTTCGCGTAAAGCAGCCGCCTTTTCCCAGTCTCCAGCATTACATGCTTCAAAGAATGGGATAAGCAAGTTACAACATTCAGTTACTCGAATAACGTGACGTTGCAGTGGTTTGATTGGGGATTTTGCAAAGAGCCCCATAATTGTATTTACTGGCATAGCCGATCAACCTAGAGAGCGCCCGAAAAAGGCTAAATCTTGAGCGATGGTCATTGAAGCGCGCATGTTAACGTATATATGAGTATAGTGGAACTAATTTTGATCAAGGTTTTATCGATATTTCTGACTTGCCCTTAAGCGCAGAAGCAAATATCCTTGGATTGCCACTGTTTATAGGTATAACTATGGAAACCGAGATAGAACTGAAGTTTATCGTCTCACCAGAATTTTCTAGTCAATTATTGAACAAAATAACTGAAGCGAAAATTCTGCAGCAGAGCAGTCGAGAATTAGGCAATATTTACTTTGATACGCCAGACCAATTATTGCGTCAGCATGATATTGGCCTTCGGATACGTCGTTTTGACGATGTTTATGTACAAACATTAAAAACTGCAGGTCGGGTCGTTGCGGGTTTACACCAGCGTCCTGAATATAATGTAGAAATTGATGGTGATGCGCCCATTTTGGCTTTACATCCAGCGGATGCGTGGCCAGAAGGTTTTGATGTTGATCTCGCTCAACAGCAAATTAAACCTTTATTCTCAACCGATTTCACCCGTCAGCAATGGTTAGTCGCCATGCCGGATGGAAGCCAGATTGAATTGGCCTATGATCATGGTGATGTCCATACTAATGGTAAATCATCGCCAATTTGTGAAGTTGAGTTAGAGCTTAAATCGGGTCAAACCGATGCTTTATTTACGCTTGCCCGTGCACTTTGTGCGGATGGTGGTATGCGATTAGGTAATTTGAGTAAAGCGGCTCGTGGCTACCGCTTAGCAGCAGATTATCAAGGTGATACACCAAAGCCTTTAACGCTGGTGGCAACGACTGAGCAAGATACGGTTGAATCGACGTTTATTAAAACGTTAGAGCACGCATTAGAGCATTGGTTATACCACGAACAAATTTATACTGAATCGCAAGATCAGCAAGCGTTAGTTCAAATCTCCCAATCATTAAGCTTATTGCGCCAAACCTTTGCAACGTTCGGCGGTATTATCCCGCGTCGTGCCAGTGCTTTGTTACGCCAAGAATTACAATGGTTAGAAGGTGAGTTAGCGTGGTTAGAGGATGCCAATAGTATTCAAGCGCTAACGGACGATAAATCTTATGTGTTGCGTAAGTTAAATGTCCGAAAATCACTACAACAGCAGTTAGATACGCGCTATGAACAGCTACCCGATAGCGAAGATATGTTGCGTTTGATGAACTCTGCACGTTATTGCGGTTTATTGCTTGATTTAAGTCGTTGGATATTAAGCCGTGGTTGGCAGCCGTTTTTAGATGATAAATCACGCGCAAAACTTGCTGGTGCGATTAAACCTTTTGCCGATAATATCTTATCTCGTTCATGGCGTGAGCTAATGGATGCTTTTCCTGCTGAGCGCCAATTAACCCGTTCTGATTACATTGATCAGAAACCACGTTTGCAACGAAATTTAATGTGTGGTTTATCTTTTGCTGCGCTTTACGATCCTGAATTACGTCAATCTTTCCGTATGCCATGGTTTGATTTATTGCAAGGCATTGACGACCTTTATGCCTTAGAGCCAATACGTCAGTTATTGCCGTTATTTGAAGGTGATGACTTTGTACAAATTGAGAAATGGTTGCAGCGTCAAAATGAATCATTGATCCATGCAATGGATCAAACACGTAAGATGAGTATTGAACTCGCGCCATATTGGCCTTAAGTGCTAGAGAGAAAATAAAAGCCTTGCTCAAGCAAGGCTTTTTTATAGCGATATATTTTTGTTTTCTTAATGCTGGCTTGGTGTATTGGTGCTTTTCTCTTGTGATAGTTGATCAAGTTTTGTTTCCAAGCGATCTAATTTAGCCAGTAAGACTTGTTGATTGGCTAGCATTTCTCGCCATTCTTTTCGATGTGCTTTTTCGAGTAAGTCTTTTTCATGTTGTGGATCTGAAATGATTGAGCTTACCAAACCAGCCACCATACCAAATAAACCCACACCACAGATGATGATCCCGACAGCAATGATTCGACCTAATGTTGTAACCGGATAATAATCGCCATAACCCACGGTTGAGATAGTGACAAATACCCACCATAGTGCATCCCCTGCAGTATGAATGTTCGCTTCAGGGACATTGCCTTCTACAAATAAGATAGAACTTGCGCCAATAGTGATAAGGACCGTCAATAATAAGAAGATCGAAGCCAAAGTGGTTTCTCGGCGATTGTTTTGTAGCTGAAAGTAAATGTGTTTACTCGAACGTAATAAGCGAATAACGCGCAGAACTTGTAAAATACGCATAAAACGTAACGGTTCGATAGCGGGAATACTGGCGATAAAATCAGGCCAGTGGTGCTTTAGGTAGGCAGCTTTACTTTCACTTCTAAATAAATCTATCAGCAGTTGGCACCAGAAAATCAGGCAGATAAAAGTGTCTATGGCAATAAAAATACGAAACGTTGGACTGTGTTTATTGAGAAAAAGTGTGCTGGTCACAATGATAAGCGAGGTGATAGAGAGAACCAATGCCATCAAACTCATGGGATGTAGCTCATACTTTACGTCATCAATTACTTTCATCACTAAGGTCTTTGTGGTTATTGTCGATATATTGCTATTAAGAAAGACGATAGCAAAATTCATTGATAGTTATTGTGCTTCATCTTCATTTATTTGACTTGAAAATTGAAGGGCAATAAGGAGGATCCAAATGGCAACGATGCACTTTTCATCATGGGAAAAAGGACTAACAAATATCCGTCTTGTGCCCAAATTGATCCTATTAATGGTATTTAGTACGGTACTGCTACTTGGAAAGCAGTTATGGGATGCCCAAACATTTTATTCTGCAGTCTCACAAATCCAAAAAGATCGTGCTAAAGAACAAGCGGTTTCATATTCTAATTTATTGAAAGGTAATGATAAATCAGGTGTCGATATAGCAAAATCCTTTTTTAACCAAGTTTCTGCTCAAGACGCGTATGTTTATATCATTGATCGTAAAAGTGGCAAGGTTGTTGGGCATCCATCTGTAACGCAACTGGATCAACTCAGTGCAACAACGTCAGAAAATCAACCCTTGTCAGCTTTACTCTCTCAATTAACGATCTCTTCTCCACTAACGTTAGATCAAGGGCGTTATGAATATGCAGAATTACTCCCCCAGCGTGATTTAGTGGTCGTGGGCTCTCAGTCAAGCCAAGTTGCTAATAACTATTACCATCAATACTTATGGCAAATTGCATGGCAAACAGGGGTTATGATCCTTGCCTTTATGGTGCTACTACTGGGTGGTTCAAGGATAATGCTACGTCAAATTAATTACTTAAAACTAAGTATTAAAAATTTGGCACAACGTAATTTAATTGAGCCGATTGAGATGGATTGCCGTGATGAATTTGGTGATTTAGCACGTGAGCTAGAAACCGCACGTTTTCAGTTACAGGAAGTATTGCAAGCTCAACGTACAGTGGCGAGTGAGCTTTCGAGCCTGTCCGATATTATGTCAATTAGTATGGTAGAGACGAAAGCGTCGGCACAAGAAGAGTTTGCAGAGATTGATCAATTAGCTTCTGCGATGTCAGAAATGACCTCTACGGTACAAACCGTCGCTGAACATGCAAGGCAAGCTTCTGATGCCACAGTGGGAACATCAGAGCAAGCAGCGCAAGGACAAGAGTTTGTAGGCAAAACAATGAGCACAATTAATCAGCTTTCTGGCGATATTCGTCAATCTGCTGATGCGGTTAATCAGGTCGAAGCACGCGTTGAGAAGATCAGCACAGTTATTGTGACAATCCAAAGTATTTCAGAGCAAACCAATCTACTGGCATTGAATGCTGCGATTGAAGCTGCACGCGCAGGCGATGCTGGACGCGGTTTTGCTGTTGTTGCCGATGAAGTACGTAATTTGGCGCAACGGACACAAACTGCAACGGTTGAAATTCAAGAGATGATCAGTCAATTACAACAAAGTGCCCAGCAAGCCGTGGGTTTGATGGAGCAAAGTGTTGAAGAGGCGGCTGAAGGGGTTGACTTGGTGACCAATGCTGGGGATGAATTAGAAAAAATTGTTGCACAAGTAAAGCTAATTAATGATATGAATTTCCATATTGCCACCGCAGCAGAGCAGCAAACAACGGTTGCTGATGAGATGAACCAGAATTTAACCAATGTACGAGAGCTGGTAGAAGCGTCGGTGACAGTGGTGACTGAGCTTGCTGAAACGTCAGATACCATGCACCAACATGCTAATGATTTAGAAACAAAAATTAAGGCATTTCAGGTGTAACTCATCGCCTCGTGTAATGAGATAATCAGTAATGTATAAAATTATAACGCCCATCATTTGATGGGCGTTTTTCTATGCTAATGTAGAAACAATTCTGTCAGATTACTTGTTCAAGGAAAGCACATGACTGTAGAAAAGAGCGCTTTTTTTCCTAATATTTCTCGTTTTACTTCTCTGGCTGATGCCGCTGATCTTGCTATTCATAAACTTGCCGAACATCACCCTGAAGCGTTAGCGCAATGGCAAGGGCAAGATAGAGAAGAGCTGCGTTCAGTTTTAGGCTTAAGTGATTTTATTTTTTCGTCATTAGTGCAAGATCCTGAATGGCTAACTTGGCTACTGCATCATCGTCAGCATCTTGAATCGATTGATTACCGCCAGTGCTTATCTGAGCAGTTAAATGATGTGAAAGATGAAAACCAATTAATGCATGTGTTAAGGCAATTTCGTCGTCGACAAATGTGCCTTATTGCTTGGCATGACTTTACTAATGTTGTCCCGTTAAAGCAGAGTTTAGAGTCTTTATCGCAGCTTGCTGAAGCGTTGATCATGGAAGCCTACCATTGGTTATATCGTCAATGTTGTGCTGATTGGGGCACACCAATGAACGCAAGCGGTGAAGCTCAACCTATGTTGGTATTAGGAATGGGTAAACTGGGTGGTGGAGAGCTAAACTTTTCTTCTGATATCGATCTTATTTTTACCTATCCAGAAAATGGTGAAACGCAAGGTGGGCGTCGAAGTCTTGCCAATGCGCAGTTCTTTACCCGTCTAGGACAGAAGTTGATTAAAGCGTTAGATCAACAAACTTATGATGGCTTTTGTTATCGCGTTGATATGCGTTTACGTCCTTTTGGCGACAGTGGCCCATTAGTGATGAGCTATGCTGCCCTTGAAGATTATTACCAAGAGCAAGGACGTGATTGGGAACGTTATGCGATGATCAAAGCGCGCGTGATGGGCAAAGAAAGCTTTAGCCAGTATCAAGAATTACGTCAAATGCTACGGCCCTTTGTTTTTCGTCGTTATATCGACTTCAGTGCTGTACAAGCTTTGCGTCGCATGAAAGCGATGATCAGCAGTGAAGTAAGACGTCGAGGACTTAGCAATAATATTAAATTAGGCGCTGGTGGGATCCGAGAGGTTGAATTTATCGCGCAGTCATTTCAGTTGATCCGTGGTGGACGTGAACCGAGTCTGCGAGGACGAGGATTACTGCCCACCTTATCAGCGATGAATGAATTAGGTTTATTGCCATCACAAGATGTGGCTGTGTTACAAGATGGCTATTGTTTCTTGCGCCGTTTAGAGAATTTACTCCAAGCAATCGATGATAAACAAACCCAAACGTTACCAGATAAAGCACTTGATCAAGCACGTTTAGCGTGTGCAATGGGATATGCTGATTGGGCTGCTTTACTGCAAGATGTCGAATCTCATATGTCTGCAATTCACTTGATTTTTGAAGATATCATCGGTGTGGAGGAGCAAGATGATCAAGCAAGTGTTGATGCTCAATATCATGAAATGTGGGCAATGGTGCTCAATTATGAAGTCTTACTCGCGATCCTTGCTGAATTAAATGAGCCAGCATCCATTGAGTTAGCAGAGCACTTAATTGGTTTTAAAGCTGAGCTATCTAAACGTACATTGGGCCCCCGTGGGCGCGAAGTGTTAGCTCGCCTAATGCCCGAAGTATTATCACAGGTTGTGATGCGAGATGATGCGACTCAACTGTTACCGCGTTTAACCAAACTGATCATTCGGATCGCAACACGTACCACTTATCTTGAGCTATTGGTTGAACACCCAGCCGCTTTACAGCAATTGATTCGACTTTGTGCAGCAAGCCCAATGGTTGCCGATCAGCTGGCGTTATATCCACTTTTATTAGATGAATTACTCGATCCACAGCACCTTTATAAGCCGACAGAGCTCACCAGTTATAAAGACGAATTGCGTGAATATCTTGCTCGTATTCCAGAAGAAGATATGGAGCAGCAAATGGAGGCGATTCGACAGTTTAAACAAGTTCAGTTGTTGAAAATTGCAGCGGCTGACATTGCTGGTATTTTACCTGTGATGAAGGTTAGTGATCACTTAACTTATTTAGCTGAAGCGATTGTTGCAGCTGTAGTGAACCAAGCATGGTTACAAATCGCTCAGAAATATGGTGAGCCGAGCCACTTAGTTGAACGACAGGGGAAAGGGTTTGGTGTTGTGGGCTATGGTAAAGTTGGTGGTTGGGAGCTTGGTTATGGCTCTGATCTTGATTTGGTTTTTATGCATGATTGCCCTGATAATGTTTACACCAACGGCCTTAAAGAAATAGATGGCCGTCAATTTTATTTACGTCTAGCGCAACGGATCATTCACCTATTTTCAACTCGAACCGCATCAGGCGTGTTATATGAGGTTGATATGCGGTTACGTCCATCTGGTGCATCAGGGTTATTGGTCAGTACCGTCACCGCGTTTGCTGATTATCAGCAGCAAGAGGCGTGGACATGGGAGCATCAGGCGCTTGTTCGTGCTCGCATGATTTATGGTGACCAACAATTGCAGCATGCCTTTGCCGATGTTCGCCAGCAGATATTATCAATTCCTCGCAAACGAAATGAATTAGCCAAAGCCGTTGTCGAGATGCGCCATAAAATGCGTGATCATTTAGGTAAGAAAAAAGCGGGAATGTTTGGTTTAAAACAAGATAAAGGTGGGATCACCGATATTGAATTTCTCGCCCAATTTCTTGTGTTAGCGAATGCTGCTGAGCAACCTGACGTAACTCGTTGGTCTGATAATATCCGTATATTTTCATCAATGACGCAAGAAGGCATCATTTCTGCTGAGGATGCAAAATTACTCCAGCATGCTTACTGTGAAATGCGTAATGAAACCCATAAGCTTAATTTATTAGGATCAGATGCGTATGTATCTGATAAACAATTTGTTGAGCTACGAGAAAATGTTGAAGCGATCTGGCTGCAAATTTTAGAGCCAATCAATAGTGATGATAATTAACGGAATAACATTGTCCTGATGCATCTTGATTTTAGTTTATGCTAGTATTTGAGCGTTTTCATATTCCCGGAGAAAAAAATGAAACTGACCCTTCCTGATTATAACCAAGCAGGTGTCTTGATTGTTGGTGATGTCATGCTAGACCGTTATTGGACAGGTCCTACAGGGCGAATTTCACCAGAAGCGCCAGTACCTGTTGTTAAGGTTGATCAGATTGAAGAGCGCCCGGGCGGTGCCGCTAACGTTGCAATGAATATTGCAGCATTAGGCGGGCATGCAAAATTGATTGGTTTAACGGGCATTGACGAGCAAGCGAAAGCGCTGACTGAAAAGTTATCTTCACTGAACGTTTATTGTGATTTTGTTTCACTGCCTAACTATCCGACAATTACCAAACTTCGTGTAATGAGTCGTGGGCAACAGTTGATCCGTTTAGACTTTGAAGAAGGTTTTCATAACGTTGATCCCGCACCGATCATTGCGCGCATGAAGCAATCCTTAACGGATGTGAAAGCCGTCATTTTATCTGATTATGCGAAAGGTGTATTAGAGCACGTTCAAGGTATGATCCAATTAGCGCGCGAAGCAAATGTGCCTGTGTTAATTGATCCAAAAGGTTCGGATTTTGAACGTTACCGTGGCGCCACACTGCTTACACCAAACTTATCTGAGTTTGAAGCGGTTGTTGGTAAAGTCACGTCAGACGAAGACTTAGTTGAGAAAGGGTTAGCCCTTATTGAAAAGTTTGATTTTGAAGCCTTGTTAGTCACTCGCTCTGAGCATGGCATGACGTTACTTGAAAAAGGCAGTGAGCCTTTACATATGCCAACGCAAGCGCAAGAAGTGTATGACGTAACAGGTGCTGGTGACACGGTGATCTCAGTGCTTGCCGCTTCATTATCTGCAGGTAAATCGTTATCAGATGCGTGTAAATTAGCCAATGCTGCGGCTGGTGTCGTTGTCGCGAAGTTGGGTACATCAACCTTATCTACTATTGAATTAACAGATGCCATTCATGGTAGTCAAGACAGTGGTTTTGGTGTTATTTCTGAGCCTCAATTAATTCAAGCCGTAAAGTCAGCACGTGCGCGTGGTGAGACGGTAGTTATGACAAATGGTTGTTTTGATATTTTACATGCTGGTCATGTTGCTTATTTAACTGAAGCGGCAAAATTAGGCGATCGTTTAATTGTTGCGGTGAACTCTGATAGCTCAGTTAAAGGTTTAAAAGGCCCTGGTCGTCCAGTCAACCCAGAAGATCGTCGTATGGCGGTATTGGCAGGTCTTGGTGCAGTTGATTGGGTGGTACCGTTTACCGAGGAAACACCACAACGTTTGATCAGTGAAGTGCTTCCGAGCCTTTTGGTGAAAGGTGGCGATTATAAACCTGAAGAAATTGCGGGTGGTAAAGAAGTTGTGGCAGCTGGTGGTCAAGTACTGGTACTTAACTTTGAAGACGGCTGCTCTACATCCAAAATTATTGAAGCGATCCGTGGTGGTCGTGGCTAATAAATTATAGCGACAAAAATCGCAGATAATAAAAAAGCGCCTTTGGGCGCTTTTTTATTTTTGATGATTAAAACTTATTGTTTAATTAAGCCTTTATTTATATCAACAATATCTTGCTCACTCAGGGTACCTACCGCTTGTTTTAGCTGTAGTTGTGCAAGAATATAATTATAACGAGCATTAGCTAATAGGCTATTTGCTGAATAGAGGCTCTTTGTTGAGTCAAGAACATCAACAATAGTACGCGTACCCACATCAAAGCCCGCTTCTGTTGCTTCTAAAGCTGATTTAGCTGAAATAACGAGCTGTTTGTATGCTTTTATTGAACCAGCAGCGGCATGAATGTTGTTGTAATAGTTACGTACATCTTTCACAACTGTGCGGTATTGGCCTTCAAGCTCTTCACTAGAGGCAACATATGCGTATTGCGCTTGTTTTACTTGAGAGCTGATATTACCACCAGAGTAGACTGGAAGGTTTAACTGAATTCCTGCAGTCAAAGAACCTTGATCTGGATCTGGAGTGCCCGGTCCTGACTTATTATATTGATAACCTGAAGTGAACGATAAGGTTGGTAGATGGCCTGATTCTGCAAGTGAAATATTGTCTCTTGCGATATCTTGACCAATTCTTGACGCCAATAATGATAGGTTGTCAGTCTCAGCTGTTTTTACAAACGTATCAGGTGATTGTTGTAATGGCGTTACGGAGAAAGTCTTGGTGTTCAAGGCATCCAGAGAGGTGTACTCACGGCCTGTAATTTCACGCAGTTCTTCGTAGCTATTTGCGACTGCATTTTCTTTTAGAATCACATCAGCTGCAACTTTATCGTATTGTGCTTGGGCGTCATGGACATCCGTAATGGCAGATAGACCCACTTCAAAGCGCTGTTTCATCTGTTCTAGTTGTCGGCCTACAGCTTTCTTTTCGGCCTCACCAAAACTCAGATCGTCTTTGGCTTCTAAAACATTAAAGTAAGCCTGTGCGACACGAAGAATTAAGCCTTGTTGCTCAGCTGAGTATGCAGCATCACTTTGACGGGCTTTTTTTTCTGATACATCTAAACCAATCCAGCTTGAGCGATTATAAATCTCTTGGTCAAGCTGAAGACCGCCAACAAATCCATCTGTATTTTTGTCTTTGGCATCTAAATGGTAAGTATTGTAGCCCGCGCTTAAGTTAATCTGCGGTAGTAACGTACTTCGAGATGAGTTAATTGCTTCAAATGCTGCATCTTTATCTGCTGCAGCTTTTAGAAGTTGTGGATCATTTTGTTTTGCTTGCTGATAAATTTGAGCGAGATCATCAGCAAGAGCTGATTGACTTAGTGAGCCAAATGCAAGGCTGATAACGATTGGAAGCAATTTTTTCATGGATGCCTTTCCTGGTCTTGCTGACAAAATGGGAGCTAAAAATATAATTACAAATTGTAGTTTACCTCAACATGCCTTGCTTGAAACTGATCATTGCAAAAATTTACCTAAATATGATGGTTTATTTTTTATTTATGGTGGTGGAAATTTAAACTCTTATCAATTTGGTTTAAAAAAAAATGTAATATTTATTAATTTTGTTGAAGTTAAACGTTGCTGATAATCTGATTGAATGAAAAGATAGCTAACCTTCTCTGTTTGTTATGATTATCTGTTAATTATTGCGAGCTAGCGCACTTTATTTATACAAGGGAATAATGATGAGCCAAAATGAGAAAAGTCCACTGCAGTTTGGTGTGGATGATGTAAAAGTTGAGGCGAAAGATATTGTCTACAATGGCTTTTTTAAAATGGTGAAATACCGTTTTCGTCATAAACTTTTTGCAGGCGGATGGAGCGATACGGTCAATCGAGAAATGTTTGAACGTGGGCATGCCGCCGCCTTATTACCTTATGATCCAGTCACTGATGAGGTTGTTTTAATTGAACAATTTCGTGTCGGTGCGATGGCGGCTGGCTGTGAGCCTTGGCAGTTAGAAATTGTCGCGGGCATGATTGATCACCAAGGTGAATCTGCAGAAGAGGTCGTTAAACGAGAAGCTGTTGAAGAGGCGGGGCTAACCGTCACTGAACTTCAAAAAGTGACGCGTTATTTATCAAGCTCAGGTGGTTGTTCTGAAATGCTGGATATATTCGTTGGCACTGTTGATAGCACAACAGCGAGTGGTATTCATGGTTTAGCTGAAGAAAGTGAAGATATTCGGGTGCATGTTGTGTCAAGAACACAGGCCTATCAGTGGGTAGAATCTGGTAAAATTGAAAATGCAGCCTCGATTATTGCCTTACAATGGTTACAGCTTCATTATTTACAGTTACAGCAATAGGCCAATAAAAGGTTGTAACTATTTAAAGGATTTTGTCATTGAACTCTCGATACTCTGTCGATTTATCAAGCCTAATGCGCTTGTATGAAACCAATTATGCTAAGTTGCTCCCGTTATTACCTCGTAGTGACGAAGTGGGTGATGAAAGGTTTTATCGAGTGTGTGATGATATATATCGCTTAAAAATAATAGAATCCACACGCTATACTACGATGATTTCTCTAGGGTTAAAGAGTGATCAAGATGTTGTCGATTATTTATCGCCAGCGTTAACAGTAAGGCTTTATCATGATGCTAGAGTCGCAGAAGTGTGTTCCGCTCAACAGATTTCTCGTTTAAAGCCAATATATGATTATCCTAACTTGCGTATGCATCAGAAAGATGAGAAACATCAAGTAAATCGTTTTTTAGGCGATTGGTTAAACCATTGTTTACGCCGTGGGATCAGTAACCAATCTGTTTGTTAACTGTTTTTGATTGATTAAAAGACAAGGTTTTTGACGTTTTGCAGACCTATTCGCTGCCACAGACGAACCCTGATAGTGTGGTTCTTCTTCAAATTACAGACACTCATTTGTTTGCCAATGAATCAGGCGCTCTGCTTGGTGTGGCAACTCAACAGAGCTTTCATGCCGTCCTTAATGCGGTAGATGCTTCTACGCGTAAATTTGATGCAATTGTTGCAACGGGAGATATTTCCCAAGATCACACTCCTGATTCCTACCAACGTTTTGCTGAAGGCATTGCTCGTTGGGAACAACCGTGTTTTTGGTTACCGGGCAATCACGATTACCAACCAACCATGGCATCAATATTACCTTCTGAACAAATTAAAGATAGTGAACAAATATTGGTCGGTGATCATTGGCAAGTTGTCCTACTTGATAGCCAAGTGGCTGGTGTTCCACATGGCGAATTATCTCATCATCAATTAGCACTACTTGATCATGCTTTATCGCTACACCCTGAGCGACATGCGTTGGTATTACTTCATCACCATCCGTTACCCGCGGGGAGCGCATGGCTTGATCAGCATCAGTTACACAATAGTGATGCGCTGTGGCAGGTCATTGATAAACATCCTCAAGTAAAAGCTATTTTATGCGGTCATATTCATCAAGAGTTGGATCGTATTCATCGTGATGTCAGAGTGCTAGCGACACCTTCGACGTGTATTCAATTTCTACCCGATTCTGATGATTTTGCATTAGATCAAGTAACCCCAGGTTGGCGTTATTTAGAATTAACCGCGACAGGGGATATTATTACTCACGTTGAACGTCTTGAAGGTGATGTATTCCAACCAACTTTTGATTCAGCAGGGTATTAATGGCATCACTATTGATTTATTTGCACGGTTTTAATAGCTCGCCACAATCATTAAAAGCGCAGCAAATGGCGCAGTATTGTGCAAACCATCGACCTGATATTAAGGTTGTGATGCCGCAACTACCGAGCTACCCTGAAGAAGCGCAGGTTTATCTTGAACAGTTGATCCTTCGCTGCAAAGACGAGTACAAGATAGGTTTAGTAGGGAGTTCATTAGGTGGGTATTTATGTACTTGGTTAAGTGAACGGTTTGCTTTACCTGCGGTATTAATTAACCCAGCAGTAAAACCTTATGAGTTGTTAGTTGATTATTTAGGACCCCAGCAGAATCCATATAGTGGCGAAAATTATGTACTTGTTCCCCAGCATATGGCGCAATTGCAGCAACTAGATGTGGCGACATTACATGCTCCACAACGTTTTTGGGTGCTATTGCAAGAAGGTGATGAAGTATTAGATTATCGCCAATCCATAATGAAATATGCTGAATCAAAATTGACCGTTGAACCTAATGGGGATCATAGTTTTGTCAATTTTGAACGATTTCCTGCATCAATTATCCAATTCTTAGAATTATAACTGGTAGAATGCTGCCATGTTTAGCATTCGCGAGTGACTCTGTGTCGCGATATGTTTTCTGATATTACTTATATTTCTATGACATGTTCTATCTGATGTTCTTGTAAATAACATCATTACTCACAGTCATGAGCCTTCATGTGTCCCAGAACTTGACATATAGCGCTGGGTTACTGACTATTATTTTCAAAACTTTCCCGTAAATTTCCGTGATATGACAGATCAAAGCTATAACGCTGGAGCCATTGAGGTTCTTAATGGCCTTGAGCCAGTACGCCGCCGTCCCGGTATGTATACCGACACGGCTCGACCTAACCACTTAGGTCAAGAAGTTATCGATAACAGTGTCGATGAAGCATTGGCTGGACATGCCCGTAAAGTTGAAGTGATCCTTCATGCCGATCAATCATTAGAGGTGGTTGATGATGGTCGTGGTATGCCTGTTGATATTCACCCTGAAGAAGGTGTATCAGGGGTTGAACTTATTTTATGTAAGCTTCACGCCGGTGGTAAGTTTTCTGGTAAAAACTACCAATTTTCAGGTGGTTTACACGGGGTAGGTATCTCGGTTGTAAACGCCCTTTCTAAGCGTGTTGAAGTCACGGTAAAACGTGATGGTCAAGTGTATCAAATTGCCTTTGAAAATGGCGATAAGGTCTCAGAGCTTGAGGTGATAGGCACTTGTGGCCGTCGCGCAAAAGGCACACGTGTTCACTTTTGGCCAGATCCAAAATATTTCGACAGTGCCAAGTTCTCAGTTTCCCGCCTGAAGAGCAATCTAAAAGCTAAAGCAGTGTTATGCCCTGGTTTAGAAATTGTATTCACCAATAAAATTACTGATGAAACGATTCGTTGGTGCTATGAAGATGGCTTAAAAGACTACCTTGCTGAAGGTGTAAAAGGGTATACATTACTGCCAGAAGAACCATTTACTGGTGTGTTCAGTTCGCAAACAGAAGCCGCTGATTGGGCGCTGTTATGGCTACCTGAAGGTGGCGAATTGATCACTGAAAGTTATGTTAACTTGATCCCAACAGCGCAAGGGGGGACTCACGTTAATGGTCTGCGTCAGGGCTTGTTAGATGCGATGCGTGAATTCTGTGAGTTCCGTAATTTATTGCCACGAGGCGTGAAATTAACGGCTGATGATATTTGGGATCGTTGTGCGTATGTCTTGTCGGTAAAAATCCAAGATCCACAATTTGCCGGTCAAACCAAAGAACGTTTATCGTCACGTCAATGTGCGGCGTTTGTTTCTGGTGTGGTAAAAGATGCCTTTAGCTTATGGCTTAATGAGCGTCCACAACTGGCAGAGCAATTAGCAGAAGTCTGTATTGCAAATGCGCACCGTCGTATGCGTGCAAGCAAAAAAGTGGTACGTAAGAAAATTGCATCAGGCCCAGCACTGCCTGGTAAGTTAGCAGACTGTTCACAACAAGATCTTAATCGCACTGAATTATTCCTTGTCGAGGGTGACTCGGCGGGCGGCTCGGCGAAACAAGCTCGTGATCGTATGTTCCAAGCGATCATGCCACTTCGCGGTAAAATTTTAAATACGTGGGAGGTGTCAGCCGATCAAGTCCTTGCCTCTCAAGAAGTCCATGATATTTCGGTCGCACTTGGTATTGATCCAGATAGTGATGATTTAAGTGGGCTACGTTACGGTAAGATCTGCGTCCTTGCGGATGCGGACTCCGATGGTCTTCACATTGCTACCTTGTTGTGTGCGTTATTTATGAAGCACTTTGAAACCTTAGTACGTGCCGGACATGTGTTTATTGCAATGCCTCCTTTGTACCGTATCGATTTGGGTAAAGAAGTGTACTACGCCCTCGATGAAGCTGAGAAAAACAGTATTCTTGATCGCCTAAAAGGTAAGCGTGGCAAGGTTAATGTTCAGCGATTCAAAGGTCTGGGTGAGATGAACCCATTGCAATTGCGTGAAACGACCATGGATCCGAATACTCGCCGTTTAGTGCAGTTAACGATTGATGACGACAGTGAAACCAACGAAATGATGGATATGCTACTTGGTAAGAAGCGTGCTGAAGATCGTCGTCACTGGTTGCAAAGCAAAGGCGATATGGCTGAAGTGTGATCAGCTTTTTACTCTATTTCATCTGCTAGTAATAACTGGCAGATAAGCAAAATTAAAGACGGATTATCTAACGATGACTGATGTCTCAATGGATGGCGTTGAACAGCTTCCTCTTAGGAAGTTTACTGAAGACGCTTATTTAAATTACTCCATGTATGTAATCATGGATCGTGCCTTACCGTTTATCGGTGATGGCCTTAAACCCGTACAGCGCCGTATTATTTATGCGATGTCTGAGCTGGGTTTAAGTGCAACGGCAAAATATAAAAAGTCAGCCCGTACGGTGGGTGATGTATTAGGTAAATATCACCCTCATGGTGATTCTGCCTGTTATGAAGCCATGGTATTAATGGCACAGCCTTTCTCTTACCGCTACCCACTGGTTGACGGTCAAGGTAACTGGGGTGCTCCGGATGATCCGAAATCATTCGCGGCGATGCGTTATACCGAATCACGTTTGTCTCGATTTTCTGAAGTGTTGCTGTCTGAATTAGGCCAAGGCACCGCAGATTGGGTACCAAACTTTGACGGTACAATGCAAGAGCCTAAGATGTTACCTGCACGTCTGCCGCATATTTTGCTTAATGGCGTAACGGGTATTGCTGTTGGTATGGCAACTGATATTCCACCGCACAATGCGCGTGAAGTTGCCAATGCAGCAGTACACATGATTGAAAATCCAAAGGCAGATCTTGATGCGCTAATGGAGTTTGTTCAAGGCCCTGATTACCCAACTGAAGCGGAAATCATTACCTCTAAAGCTGACTTAAAGAAAGTCTATAAGAGTGGCCGAGGCAGTATTAGAATGCGCGCGGTTTGGCACAAAGAAAACGGTGATATTGTTATTACCGCATTGCCACACCAAACGTCAGGTGCAAAACTGCTTGAGCAAATCGCTAGCCAAATGCGTGCGAAGAAATTGCCAATGGTTGAGGATTTACGTGACGAATCCGATCACGAAAACCCAACTCGCATTGTGATTGTGCCACGCTCTAACCGTATTGATTGCGAGCAGTTGATGAATCACTTGTTTGCTTCAACGGATCTTGAAAAGAGCTTCCGTGCGAACTTGAACATGTTGGGTCTAGATGGTCGTCCACAAGTTAAAGGTTTAGTGGAGATTATTGCTGAATGGCTGGAATATCGCCGTACAACAGTACGTCGTCGTTTACAGTACCGTTTAGATAAAGTGAATGCACGCCTACATATCTTAGAAGGTTTACTGGCCGCTTACCTTAACATTGATGAAGTGATTGAGATCATCCGTAATGAGGAAGATCCAAAAGCAGAATTCATGTCACGTTTTGGTTTATCAGCGATTCAAGCAGACGCAATTTTAGAAATTAAACTGCGTCAGTTAGCCAAGCTTGAAGAAATTAAGATCCGTGCAGAGCAAGACGAATTAGCCAAAGAGCGTGAGCAACTAGAAAAGTTACTTGGCTCTGAGCGTCGCTTAAATACTTTAATTAAGAAAGAAATTCTCGCTGATGCTGAGAAGTACGGTGATGATCGCCGCTCGCCATTAGTTGAACGAGAAGAAGCGAAAGCATTAACTGAACGTGACTTGATCCCAAGTGAGGCGATCACCGTTGTACTATCAGAGAAAGGCTGGATCCGTCATGCTAAAGGGCATGAGGTAGATCCGAGCACGCTAAACTATAAGTCGGGTGACAGTTACCTTGCGCATGCTCGCGGTAAGAGTAATCAGCCTGCGATTTTCTTAGGCTCTGATGGACGTAGCTATGCGTTAGAATCACATAGCTTGCCATCTGCGCGTAGCCAAGGTGAACCTATCACGGGGCGTTTAAATTTAACTCCAGGCACAAATATGCGCCAAGTGTTAATGGCAGAAGACGATCAAATTTGGTTAATGGCATCGGATGCAGGTTACGGATTTATCTGTAAGAGCACAGATATGGTATCGAAAAATAAGAGTGGTAAAGCCTTATTAACGGTACCTGAAAATGCTGCTGTGCTGCCGCCACAGCCTGTTGCTGATATTGAGAATGATCAGATATTAGCCATTACCAATGAAGGTCGAATGTTACTGTTCCCAATTAAAGATTTACCGCAACTGGGGAAAGGTAAGGGTAACAAGATCATCAACATTCCATCTGCACGTTCAAAAGCGCGTGAAGAATTCTTATCCTACTTAACGGTAATTAGTGCAGATACCCATGTCACTCTTTATGCGGGCAAACGTAAACTAGGATTGAAACCGTCGGATCTCGATAATTTCCGTGGTGAGCGTGGACGTCGAGGAGCGATGTTACCTCGAGGCTTACAGCGAGTAACACGGATGGAGATTGATTCACCAAACGAGCAATCTTCTGACGTTCCATCGGAATAGTTATTTCTGATGCGCTATTCAAAGCCCTCAAGTTGAGGGCTTTTTTGATCTAAGCTGTGCGTATCGTTTCTATTGATAAGCGAATAACAAGTGAGTAAAGAATACACATAAAACGTGTATTTTCTCTTGCTGTGAGTATACTAGCGAACGCTTGTACGCTGAGGAGAGCTAGAATGATTTTTGTTTTGCGGATATTTGCTATCGCAATTTTTGCTATCGTGACGTTTATTTTTGGTTGCGGATATTGTTTATTAAGCCCACGTAACCCTAAACACGTTTATACCTTTGGACGTTTGTTTAGCAAAATGTCACGTGTACTAGGGATCAAATTAGAGTTCCGATACGCAGAGGGTGCTGAAAAAGTAGGCTCTGCTATTTATATTGCGAACCACCAGAATAATTATGATCTTTTTACGGTTTCTGGTGCAATCATGCCTCGTACCGTTACAGTGGGTAAAAAAAGTTTAGTATGGTTACCGTTATTTGGTCAGCTATACTGGATCACGGGTAACATCTTAATTGATCGTGCAAACCGCAGCAAAGCAGTGGGTACCATAGGTCAAGTTGTCGATAAAATTAAGCAAAACAAAGTTTCAGTGTGGATGTTCCCTGAAGGCACTCGCTCTCGTGGTCGTGGTTTATTACCGTTTAAAACCGGTGCTTTTCATGCTGCAATTGGTGCGAATGTTCCCGTTGTACCGATTGTTTGTAGCTCAACGGATCATGTTAGCTTAAATCGTTGGAATAACGGTGTAGTGATTGTTGAAGTGATGAAGCCGATTTCAACTGATGGCTTAACAAAAGAAGATGTTCGCAGTCTCTCTAGCCGTTGTCATGATGTCATGGAAGAAAAATTAGCAGAGCTTAATGCAGAAGCGAGTGAACGTAGTAAACGCTAATTTATTTGTTTCGTAAGTATTAATAAACAAGGACATGTTTATCACATGTCCTTGTTTTATTTTAATCCCTGAATATCAGGGGGTAATTTATAACAGTAGTAAAGAGTGATGACTGAAGAATATGTAGTCTTGGTTGATAGCCAAGGTGAATTTCAAGGCTTACAAGAGAAAATGGCAGCACATAAACAAGGTGCTTTGCATTTGGCTTTTTCGGTTTTGTTATATCGAAATACCACGTCTGGTCGTGAATACTTACTTCATCAACGCGCGTTGCACAAATATCATAGTGGTGGGTTGTGGACTAACACGTGTTGTTCACACCCTCGCCAATATGAGTCGATAGAGCAAGCAGGGATACGACGATTAGCTGAAGAAATGGGGATCACGCAAGTGACTTCATTATCTGATATTGGTCACTTCTGTTATTACGCAGAGCTTGATAACCAATTATTTGAGCATGAGCTCGATCATGTGCTGGTGGCTGATGCTGGCGAGATAGAGGTTGTTCCTAACGCTGATGAAGTGATGGATTATCGCTGGTGGTCTGAAGAGACGATTAAACAAACGCTAAAGACTCAGCCTGAGTTATTTACGGCATGGTTTAGTCAAGTGTTTGCTTTTGCCACTAAGTAATTAGTGTTGTTTTAAGAATAAAAAAGCTGCCAACGAGATCCCGTTAGCAGCTTTTTTTATGGCAAATTAAGATGCAATGAAACGTTTATTAGCAACGATTATTTACGAACAGCAATCGCTTCGATTTCAATTTTTACATCTTTTGGTAAACGTGCAACTTCAACACAAGAGCGTGCTGGGTAAGGTGCGTTATGCTCATCAAAGAAGTTACCATACACTTCGTTAACGGCAGCGAAGTCATTTAGATCTTTAACAAAAACAGTCATCTTAACAATGTCAGAAACCTGAAGACCTGAAGATTCCACTACCGCCTTTACATTGTCTAAAGATTGGCGAGCTTGCGCTGCAATTGCTTCCGGTACTTCACCTGTTGCAGGGTTTACAGGGATTTGACCGGAAGTTAGCACCATATTACCAAGATCAACACCTTGTACGTATGGACCGATTGCTGCAGGAGCTTGCTCTGTATGAAGAACCTTAGTCATTGTTTACCCTTACTTATATTTTTTTGATTGTTATAGCGTAAGTGACACGTCACGCTATCTGATTGATGGTGTTATGGGGGCTAAGTCAGGAAGATTCAAGCTGATTAGAACGTTTTTATATCATCCCAAGACTTAGACAAACGGCTTGTTCACAATCACGGATCCGATCAATATTGCGAGGTGCAACCATAATAGTGTCATTGCCAGCTATGGTGCCTAAAATTTCTTGATGGGGATTAAGGTCAATAATTCTAGCGATGAGTTGTGCAGAGCCCGGATGGGTTTTTACTACAATCACTAATTTATTATGAGTAACAAATTCAATTTGTGAAGCGATCTCAGAATCAGTATATGTGGGATTGGTGGTTTCAGTAACACAATACACCCGTTTACCATAGACATTTGGTGCTTTTACTATTTTGAGTTTAGTGAGAAGACGTGAAACGGTAGATTGGCTGATATCATCAAACCCCTCTTTAATTAGCGCGTCGCGAATATGATCTTGAGTAGAAAAATGGTGCATTTGTAATAATTGTTTACAAACGGCTGTCATGTTTTTTTCGCAATAATGACTGATGATCCCGTGTGGTGATTCATGTCCATTCATGGACAGCTCCTTGTTGCTTTTTTATGCATTTTATTTGTTCTATATCGCAATAATAATCATTTTTCGTGATATTTAATGCAGATATGATAACAAGGAATAATCAGAAGAAACTTGATGGTTATCACTAAATAATACCTAGCTGGTATTTTGTGTTATTTTGTGGCTGAGATTTAATGAATAAAGCCCGCTATGAAGCTAACGGGCTGTTTATAACAAAGTTATGCATTGCACTCTGTCACGATTTCGCGAGAGAAAACTTTTTCGCAGTATTTACATTTAAGTTGAATATCTGCTTTTTTAGTCAGTACCTTAAAGCCACTATTTACCGGCTCACCGTGTGAAATACAGTTAGTATTTGGGCACTTAAATACCGCACTAATAAAGTCAGGTAATGATAAGTTAAGTTTCTTTACTACTTCATAATTTTCAATTTGGTTAACGGTTGCTTTCGGGGCATAGAGTGCGAGTTGGTTAGCTTGATCTTCATTGATAAAGACGTTTTCGATCTTGATCAGATCTTTGGCACCAAGTGCTGACGAAGGCAGATTCAAACCAATTGTCACTCGTTGGTTCGAGTTATCCATACTAAAGAGCTTAAGTACCTTGATACCCACATGCGCAGGAATATGGTCGATAACAGTGCCGTTTTTGATTGCTTCAACTTTTAGTTGGGTTTCTTTAGACATGATCATCGCTCCTGCTTATAAGGTTTCGTTAAGAACTAGGGCTAATAGCGCCTGACGTGCGTAAACACCATTTTCTGCTTGCTGGAAGAAGTAAGCATGTTTAGTTTTATCAACATCTATCGTAATTTCATCGACACGTGGTAGTGGATGCAGCACTTTTAAGTTGTCTCTTGCCCCTTCTAGCATCTTCGCCGTTAAGATATAAGCCGCTTTCATGTGGGCGTATTCTGATTCATCAAAACGCTCTTTTTGTACTCGCGTCATGTAAAGGATATCAAGCTCAGGGATCACATCTTCCATATCGCTGTGCAAGCTGTAAGCGATACCTGCATCATCTAATTCTTCACAAATATAGTCTGGCATTGCGAGTACTTCCGGGGCGATAAAGAAGAACTTCACGTTATCAAATTTAGATAATGCTTGGGTTAACGAGTGCACCGTACGACCGTATTTCAAGTCACCAACAAAGGCGATATTAATGTTATCTAACGTGCCTTGGGTTTCGTAAATGGTGAACAGATCTAACAGGGTCTGCGTTGGGTGTTGGTTTGCCCCATCCCCACCATTGATCACAGGAATACCGTTAGAAAATTCAGATGCCAGACGAGCAGCGCCTTCTTGAGGGTGACGCATAACGAAAGCGTCAACGTATGAAGTAATCACTTGAACGGAATCAGACAGGGTTTCGCCTTTATTTGCTAGAGACGTATTGCCAGCGCTATCAAACCCCACCACAGTCCCGCCTAAACGTTGAATAGCCGTTTCAAATGAGAGTCGGGTACGGGTTGATGGTTCAAAGAAGCAACTTGCAATCACTTTGTTTTTTAGCAGTTCAGGATTAGGATCAGCTTTCAATTGTCCTGCGGTTTGGATAATTAATTCAAGCTCTGCGCGACTAAGCTCTGGGATGGAAATAATATGCTTTTTAAACAGCGAATTAGCCATGGTTTCTTTCCCTCAAAATAAAATAAATAACGCTCAATACGGCATTCACCGTGATCCTTGCCGATTTACAGACAAAAAAAAGCCTCCTTAATAAAAGGAGGCTTTTTTTATAAAAATAGAAACACGAACCTGCGTTAAAAAGCGGTGACGATAATTCTGTAGTGGAGTTATTGTCAGGTTCATCTCTTAGCTCGTGTTCGACAAATTGGCAAGAATTATACCGTCATTTTTAAGTGACGCAAGCGTTTGCGAAAACTATCAACAGGCATTTATTAATGCCCTAGTGTTGCCACCATGACCGCTTTAATAGTGTGCATACGATTCTCTGCTTCATCAAAAACAATTGAATGTTTGGATTCAATGACCTCATCGGTGACTTCAACGCCTTGGGCCAGTTCAGGATATTCTTGCGCAAGCTCCTTACCAATTGTGGTGTCTTCACCATGAAAAGCGGGTAAGCAATGCATAAATTTCACATGTGGATTCCCTGTTGCTTTTAGTAAGTCCATATTGACTTGATAAGGGAGCATTAACTGAATACGCTCAGCCCATGCTTCTTTTGCTTCGCCCATTGAAACCCATACATCGGTATATAAAAAGTCACATCCTTGAACGCCTTCTTGCACATTTTCTGTGAGAGTGATTTTCGCGCCTGTTTCTAATGCAATTTCACGACACTGTGCCACTAACTCGTCTTCAGGCCAGAACGCTTTGGGCGCAACGAGACGAATATCCATCCCCATTTTCGCCGCCCCAACGAGCAATGAATTTCCCATGTTATTACGTGCATCACCTAAATAAGCAAAGGTGATTTCATTGAGTTGCTTGCCACGACCATGTTCTTGCATCGTTAGAAAATCAGCTAAGATTTGAGTCGGATGGAATTCATCGGTTAACCCATTCCAAACAGGTACGCCAGCGTATTGCCCCAACTCTTCAACAATGGCTTGACCAAAGCCGCGGTATTCAATGCCATCATACATACGACCCAATACGCGCGCGGTGTCTTTCATTGATTCTTTGTGGCCGATTTGTGAGCCTGATGGGCCAAGATATGTCACTTTTGCACCTTGATCAAAAGCTGCCACTTCAAATGCACAACGAGTACGGGTCGATGCTTTTTCAAAGATAAGCGCAATATTTTTTCCGCTTAAGCGTGGCTGCTCGTAACCATTGTATTTGGCTTTTTTTAATTCAGCAGATAAATCGAGAAGATGTTGAATTTCTCGTGGAGTAAAATCTAATAATTTAAGGAAGTTACGGTTACGAAGATTAAAAGCCATGATAGTTCCCTCTTGCATTTTATAATGTTTCTAACCGAATACCCCTTTGTTGTGACTAGGTTACTAGATATTCGTTATTGTTGCTTTATGTTTATCTTATTATTACTTCATTGTGAATAGCTGTGCGCTTATTATGCAAGATTATTTGGTTTCCTTGGTTTTTCCGACAGTAATAAGAATGTTGAATATGAACGCTAAAACTCAAGGCAATACTAATTATCGGTGCTTCTCACTAACAGGTGGTAATTGATGGCAAACCATGCGATATTTGCCAGCAAATTGATTCCACAGTCGGAGTGAACCCATGCCTTATGCAGAACTGATCGAAGAGCAAAAAGAAGAAACACGCGAAATTATTGCCGCGTTACTTGAAGATGGCAGTGAGCCAGATGCTCTTTATACGATTGAGCACCACTTTTCAGCGGATACGTTTGAAGAGTTAGAAGGTGCTGCTGTAGAAGCCTTTAAACTTGGTTTTGAAGTTTTAGAAGCAGAAGAACTTGAACTAGCGCCAGAAGATGGCGGCGGTAAAGTTGTTTGTTTCGATGCTGTAATGGAATCAGCACTGAACGCTGAGTTGATTGACGAACAAGCTGAGAAGTTGATCAAACTTGCTGAAAAACACAATATCGATTACGACGGTTGGGGCACTTACTTCGAGTCTGGTGAAGACGACGATGAAGAGTACGACGACGAAGAATAATCGTTAAAATAGACGAATAATAAAAAAGCCGGCATATTTGCTGGCTTTTTCGCCTTTTAGCTGTGGGGACTCGCACTTTTTATTCTGCTTAATGATCAAAGTTTAATAATGATCACAGTGCGTTATTGAAAAACTGCGTAGATATACCTTTTTTATTATCAAGCTTACTGAGTGTACTCAGTGCTGGAGTTATGATGACAATTTCGCTTAATGGTCAATGGCAATTAACCTGTGTTCAGCGAGCGGCTTTACAAGATCTGCATATTGATTTACCAGGTGATGTTCATTCTGCGCTTTTTGCTGCAGGTGAGATCCCTGATCCTTACTGGGCTACCAATGAAAAGAAAGTCCAATGGGTTGGGGAGTGTGATTGGATCGTAAGTCGACAGTTCGACTTAACCGAAGCGCAGTTAGCCTGTAATGCGATGGATTTAGTGATGGATCACCTTGATACCGTGGCTGAAATTCGTTTAAACGGCCACACTGTGGCTGATTTCAATAATATGTTTATGCGTCACAAAGTAGATGTATTAAGTTGTCTGCAAGTAGGCTGCAACAGAATTGAAATCGTATTACACCGTGCTGATCTTGCAGCTAAAAAGCGTGCTGATAAATTGCCATTTCCAGTGCCATGGGCTGAAGGGAATAACCAAATTCCTCACATGAATACCTTGCGTAAAACCCAATGTCATGCGGGTTGGGACTGGGGTATTTGTTTATCTGTATTAGGGGTATATGGCGATATTGAATTACAGCCAATTGAGCATGTTCGAATCAGTCATGTGAGTACGAAACAAAAGTGGCTAGATCAAGAGTGCGAATTATCTGTCACGCTCAATTATGAAGTGGTATCAGAGAAAGGATTAGCAAACGCAGCTGTCACGTTTAACGATCAAACCTTCCACTTGACGCTTGATCGTGACGCAACGAAAACATCTGTCTTGTTCCGTATTGCAGAGCCTCGTCGTTGGTGGCCCGCTGGGTATGGTAAACCACGTTTATATGATCTTAAAATTGAAGCTGACGGCAGTTATATCAATAAGAAGATTGGTCTGCGCAAGCTTGAGTTGATCACTGAAGATGATGAACTTGGCCAAAGTATGGTCTTTAAAGTTAATGATGTTGAGATCTCGGCATTAGGTGCCAATTGGATTCCGATGGATGCGATGCCTTCACGCATGACGGATCAACGCTATCGTTCTTTGCTTGAAGATGCGTTAGCTGCCAATATGAACATGCTACGTGTTTGGGGCGGAGGCATGTATGAAAAAGATATCTTCTATGAGTTATGTGATGAGTTAGGGATCATGGTATGGCAAGATTTGATGTTTGCTTGTGCGCTGTACCCTTCAACACCTGATTTTGTAGCAGAAGTAAAACAGGAAGTTGAATACCAAGTCCGCCGTCTAAAAGATCATGCAAGCCTAGCCTTATGGTGTGGTGACAATGAAGTGATAGGTGCGATTAGTTGGTATCCTGAATCCCGTCAAAACCGAGAAAAATATCTTGTTAACTATGATCGTTTAAACCGAGCATTAGCAGAAGTAGTTGAAAAAGAAGATCCTTCTCGTCGTTTTTGGGCGAGTTCGCCGTGTAATGGTGAGTTAGATTTTGGCGATGCGTGGCACGATGATAAACGTGGCGACATGCATTTTTGGGATGTATGGCATTCAGGTAAAGATTTTGAAGCCTACCAAACCGTTACGCCACGTTTTTGCTCAGAGTTTGGTTTCCAATCATGGCCGTCACTGCCGACAGTGAAGACGTTTGCTCCTGAGCAAGATTGGAATATCACGTCACCAAGTTTTGAATGTCATCAGAAAAATAGCCGTGGTAACTCGATTATCACTGAAATGTTTACCCGTTATTTCCGTTTCCCTAATGGTTTCGTCAATATGTTGTACCTATCGCAAGTACAACAAGCGATGGCGATTAAAACGGCAGCAGAATATTGGCGTGCACATAAGCCGACAAACCGTGGCATTTTATTCTGGCAATTGAATGATTGCTGGCCAGTAAGCTCATGGTCTTCGCTAGAATATAGTGGTCGTTGGAAACAGTTGCACTATCATACTCGACGTTTCTTTGCGCCACAGATGGCGACCTTTATTCGCGATGAGCAAGGGGTAAAACTTCACTTGATTAATGATGGTCGCAATAGTGCTGAGTTAAAAGGTGAAGTGGTATGGCAGAGTTGGGAAGGTGAGATTTTATATCGTGAACCTATTTTAGAGTTCCTTGATCCTGATTGCACGAAAGTGGTGTGGGAATGGTTAAACGAGGATCTTGATGGTCACGAGACTGAAGGCTTCTTCCATGTGCATTTACGTAACGGCGATAAACTAATTGAAAACACATGGTTCCCTGCTAAACCTAAAGAATGTGAATTAGAAGATCCTGATTTACGTTTTGAAGTTGCTGAAATGAACGGTGAAATATCAGTAATGCTGAGTAGCAGCAAACCTGCTTTCTATGTTCATTTGGAATTTGAAGGGGAAGGTCGCTTTGAAGATTCAAGCTTCACGCTCGTCCCTGAGCACCAACGCCAAGTGAAATACATTGGCTCAGCCAGTTACGATGAAGTTGTGCAAGGCTTACGTGTTTACCATTTAAAGCAAAGCTATTAATACAGTATATCGTTTAAAAAAGCCTGCTGAGAGAGTCTCTGAGCAGGCTTTTTATTATCAATTAATATGTTAGAAGGTTTTAAGCATGTGAATTTCACAAGCGTTGTGCCCTGTATTACCAAGCGCAGCTGGAATATCGACAAAACCTAAAGATTGATAGAGTTTCACCGCTTCTTTTAATACCTCTGTGGTTTCTAAATAGCACCCTTTAAAGCCATTTTCTCGGGCAAACTTTAATGCTTTAACGGTTAATACCCGTGCGAGTCCCTTACCTCTGAGCTCTGGTAAGAAGAAGACTTTTTGCAGTTCACTCCACTGCGCATCTCCTGTTAATGGCGCTATACCGCCACAGCCTAAAATACGATTGTTTTTTTCTATTACCCAATAACGGCTTGTCGGTAATTGGTAATGCTGGCAGAGATCATCAAGATGAGGATCCGCAACGCTAAAGCCTCTATCTGGGGTTAATCCATATTCTGCTGAAACACGACGAATGAGCGCAGCAACGGCGGCATTATCCAAAGGCGTGATTTCTCTTAGCACGTACCCCTGTTGATGCTCTGTGATTGTCAAAGCTTTATGATAACGGCGTAAACTTGTTTCTAACTGCTCTATTTCATCTTGATCCAGCTGATCTAAAATCGTTTGGGTATCTTGATCAAGCTGATGGTGAAGAGCGGTGAGTGTTTGAATACCCTTGGGTGTTAACTGGGAGAGTTGGCTACGTTTATCGCTAGGGTTAGCAATTGAATGGATCAATCCTTGATTGAGTAACATGGCTAAATTACGGCTGGCATTGGATTTATCGACCCGTAAACGCTCTGCCATTTGATTAACCGTACAAGGTCCTTGCTCGAGCTCAATCAAAGTGTGGGCTTGTACAGGGGTAAGGGCGAGTTGGCCACACTGACTATTTAGCATGCCGAGTTGACGGACTAATTGACGAGAAAGTTGGCGAAGTTGTTGGGGCAGCATGATCCATCCTTGAATTTAATTGCATTACGCAATTAAAATAGTTGCAGCCTGCAACAATGTCAATCTGTTTAATCTATCTTGGTGTTTATCAGTGTTGACAAGCCATTGCATCTAGCCAAGTTGGCTGATGTGTCTCTGCTTGGTTGTGATCTTTACGTTGCCATACACGCTCATGGAAATAGTAAGCCATGGTATTAATTGCAGGTTCGATCATTGCCATTAAGCTACCAATCAGTATGTCACCTGTAAGAAGGTAAACAACACTAAATGCGACACTGAAGTGCACAATTGCAAAGCTTACTGTTTTGCGACTTGGCGTATTAAAGTGTGATTGTTTGAGTGTTTTGCTTTGCCACACTTTTTCATGGAAATAAAAGGCAACGGTATTAACCATCGGCTCAATCATTGCAATTAAACTACCAATAATGATATCGCCTGTAAGAAGGTAAGCCACTGTAAAAGCAATAGTAAAATGGATGGCGGCAAAACTGACTGTCTTTTTCATAAGGTGATCCTCAATTCGATGAGGTCATTATCATTGAATATTATTAAGAACTAAATTTGTTATTTTTTATATTACTAATAGGTAAAAGCTATTGTTTGAAAAGAGATGCCAGATTTGAGATATAAAAAAACCGACAGTATGTGACTGTCGGTTTTTATTAATCAAGAATGATTGGTGAGATTATAGCGCAGCAATCGTTGCTTTTTGCTCAATAAGCTTCACTAATGTTTCTTCATAACCGGCTAGCTTTTCACGCTCTTTAGTGATCACGATTTCAGGCGCTTTAGCAACGAAGCCTTCGTTACTTAGCTTGCCAGAAGTACGTTTGATTTCGCCTTCCATCTTCGCGATTTCTTTGTCTAAACGAGCCAGCTCAGCATCTTTATCGATTAAGCCCGCCATAGGGATCATCAATTCAGATTTACCAACCAGTGCTGTTGCACAAGCTGGGGTTGCTTCGCCATCAGCCAAAATCTTCACATCTTCTAATTTCGCTAAAGATTGAAGAACCGCTAGGTTCGCTTCAATGCGAGCAGCATCTGCTGCATCAGCCACTTTCAACATGACAGACAACGGCTTGCTTGGTGCAATGTCGTATTCTGCACGTAAGTTACGGATACTGGTGATGAAGGCTTTTACCCACTCAAGATCAGCCACTACATTTTCGTCGTATTGGCTTTCATCAAACTGAGGCAATGCCTGAGTCATGATGGTTTCGCCTTCGACGCCAGCCACTAATGGCTTCACACTTTGCCAGATGGACTCAGTGATGTACGGCAGAACAGGATGCGCAAGACGTAATGTCTTCTCTAGCACTGTGATTAGAGTATGACGCGTTGCACGTTGCTGTGCTTCTGTACCTTTCCATAGAACAGGTTTAGTTAGCTCTAGGTACCAGTCACAGAATTGGTTCCAGATGAACTCATAAAGTACACCTGCCGCCATATCCAAACGGAAGTTTTCAATGTGTGCATTGAATTCTTTCGCTGCTAACTGGAATTGAGATTGAATCCAGCGATCCGCGAGTGAGTACTCTAGATTTGCGATTTCATCTGCTGTTAAGCTCATGCCGCAATCTTGATCTTCTGTGTTCATCAGTACGTAACGGCTGGCGTTCCATAGCTTGTTACAGAAGTTACGGTAACCCTCAAGACGTTTCATGTCCCAGTTGATGTCACGACCTGTTGAAGCCATGGCAGCAAGAGTAAAACGTAATGCATCCGTACCGTAAGGTTCGATGCCGTTTTCAAAGGTTTTACGTGTTGCTTTTTCGATCTTCGCTGCCAGCTGAGGTTGCATCATATTGCCACAACGCTTCTCAACAAGAGACTCAAGATCAATACCGTCGATCATGTCGATAGGGTCGATAACGTTACCCTTAGATTTTGACATCTTATCGCCGTTTTCGTCACGGATCAGACCCGTTACATAAACAGTTTTGAACGGAACTTGTGGTTTGCCGTCTTCATCTTTACAGAAGTGCATGGTCATCATGATCATACGCGCAACCCAGAAGAAGATAATATCAAAACCTGTTACCAACACATCAGATGGGTGGAAGGTTTGAAGATCAGCGGTGTTTTCTGGCCAGCCTTGCGTACCGAATGTCCATAGCGCGGAAGAGAACCATGTATCAAGTACATCATCGTCTTGGCGTAATACGACAACCGGTGCTAGGCTATGTTTTTCACGTACTTCAGCTTCGTTACGACCAACGTAAACATTACCGTCGTTGTCGTACCAAGCAGGAATACGGTGACCCCACCATAGCTGACGTGAAATACACCAGTCTTGAATGTCACGCATCCAAGCGAAGTACATGTTTTCGTACTGCTTAGGTACGAATTGAATATCACCGTTTTCAACCGCTTCAACAGCAGGTTTTGCTAGCGGAGCTGCACGAACGTACCATTGGTCAGTTAGCATTGGTTCAATAACCACGCCGCCACGGTCACCGTAAGGGATCGTTAGGTCGTGATCTTTGATTTCTTCTAGTAGACCTAGTTCATCAAATTCAGCAACAATCGCTTTACGTGCAGCAAAACGTTCCATGCCATGGTATTTCTCTGGCAGCGCTGTGCTGTATGCATCACTTGGCTCGCCATTGGTTGTGAAGACTTCAGCAGTATCACGAATATCAGCATTGAACGTTAGGATGTTGATCATAGGCAGGCTATGACGTTTACCTACTTCGTAGTCATTGAAATCATGTGCAGGAGTGATTTTTACACAACCGGTGCCTTTTTCCATATCAGCGTGTTCATCACCTACGATAGGGATGCGACGGCCAACGATTGGAAGAATGATTTCTTTACCGATCAGATCTTTGTAACGTGGATCTTCAGGGTTAACGGCAACACCAGTATCGCCCAGCATAGTTTCAGGACGTGTAGTTGCAACAACGATGTAGTCTTTACCTTCCGCTGTTTGTACGCCATCAGCTAATGGGTAACGGAAGTGCCACATGTGGCCTTTTTTATCTTTGTTTTCAACTTCTAGATCTGAGATCGCAGTGTGTAGTTTAGGATCCCAGTTAACTAGACGCTTACCGCGGTAAAGAAGATCTTCTTGGTATAGACGAACGAAAACTTCTTGAACGGCATTTGATAGACCATCATCCATCGTGAAGCGCTCACGATCCCAGTCTACTGATGCGCCAAGGCGACGAAGCTGCTTAGTGATCGTGCCACCAGATTCGCCTTTCCATTCCCAGATCTTATCGATGAAAGCATCACGACCGTAATCGTGCTTTGTTTTGCCTTCTTCAGCAGCAATCTTACGTTCCACAACCATTTGGGTAGCAATACCTGCGTGGTCAGTACCAACCTGCCATAAGGTGTTTTTGCCTTTCATACGCTCACAACGGATCAGGGTATCCATAATGGTATCCTGGAACGCGTGGCCCATGTGTAGGCTACCTGTGACGTTTGGTGGTGGGATCATAATGCTGTAAGCATCTTTAGATGTATCACCATGAGGCTTGAAGTAACCAGCCTCTTCCCAGCGCTGATATAGCGCTTGTTCAATTGATTGTGGGTTGTATGTCTTTTCCATAGCGCTCTTAGAAGGATTCTATGTGGAATTAGGGCGTCTCAGTAGCAGTGGCAGTCGTAATTTGAATGCCAGCAAGACGATATGCCTTGTAACGCTCGCGCGCTAACTGCTTGAGCTTTTCATCGCAAGGAACGAAGTCTACCACTTGTGCAAAGCTAACCGCAAAATTTGGTGCGTTTTCCGCTAAATTAATTAGCGTAGCACGGCGTCCAGTATGACGTAATGTTGACCATCCTATCTCAACGGGAGAGCCGCCATTAGGCCCTTCTCCGACAAGGTTGTGGGGCACAAAACTGTCAGGATCTTGCTGCCATAGATATTCATCTATTTGTTCTGCTTGCTGTTTATTTGCTGCGAGTAGGTAAACGCTGTTACCTTGCCGGTAACTCATTGCTGCTAAATGACAGGCAAAATGGCACTGAAAGTGACTATCAGCGCTCTCTTGCTTGTCATCGATTATATAAAACGTAGCATGAGTCATGGTTTTTTGTTCCTAAAGAAAAGGGCCTTGCGGCCCTTTTCGATGTCTTTTACTCGACGATCTCTTGGCCTGCTCTGTTTAATAAGAACTGGACAAGGAGAGGGACTGGTCGACCGGTAGAGCCTTTTGCTGCACCACCTTTCCAAGCGGTACCTGCAATATCAAGGTGCGCCCAGTTGTACTTTTTAGTAAAGCGAGATAAGAAACAACCAGCCGTTATAGTACCAGCGCCAGGCGTGCCTAAGTTTGCCATATCAGCAAATGGGCTCGCAATTTGCTCTTGGTATTCATCACTCATCGGTAGACGCCAAGCGCGATCACCGGATTGCTCTGACGCATTTATAATTTCATGCGACAGTGGATTATGGTTACTCATTAAACCACTAATGTGATTACCTAAAGCAACAACACAAGCACCTGTTAGTGTCGCAACGTCAATCACACATTCAGGTTCAAAACGCTCAACGTAAGTTAATGCATCACAAAGCACTAAACGACCTTCAGCATCGGTATTTAATACTTCAACTGTTTGACCTGACATGGTGGTTAAAATATCACCAGGACGATAAGCATTGCCGCCAGGCATATTTTCACAGCCCGCTAACACACCAACCACATTGATGGGTAAATTAAGCTTAGCTAATGCTTTCATGGTACCGAACACAGAAGCAGCACCACACATGTCGTACTTCATTTCGTCCATTTGAGCACCAGGTTTAATCGAAATACCACCTGAATCAAAAGTTAACCCTTTACCGACAAGCACGATAGGCTTAGCGTCTACATCGGGGTTACCTTTGTACTCAATAACCGACATCATGGCTTCATTTTTAGAGCCACGACCCACAGCAAGGTATGATGTCATCCCTAAAGATTGCATCTCTTGCTCACCAATGATTTTAGTGCTTACGGTCTCAAAGTCATCGGCTAGACGGCGTGCTTGTGAAGCAAGGTATGCCGGATTTGCCACGTTTGGTGGCATATTGCCCAAATCTTTACTTGCGCGAACACCAGATGCTATCGCTAGACCATGGCTGATAGCGCGTTCACCTAAAGAGAGCTCGCGACGAGTCGGTACATTAAAGACTAGTTTACGTAGTGGACGACGAGTCTCTGGTTTATTACTCTTAAACTGGTTGAAGGTATACAAGCTATCTTTAGTTGTTTCGACAGCTTGACGTACTTTCCAGTATGTATCACGACCTTTTACATGAAGCTCTGTTAAGAAGCACACAGCTTCCATAGAGCCAGTTTCATTTAAAGTACTGATCGTTTTTTTGATGATTTGCTTGTATTGGCGCTCATCTAATTCCCGTTCTTTACCACAACCGACCAGTAAAACACGTTCTGATAACACGTTTGGTACGTGGTGTAGTAAAAGCATTTGCCCAGGTTTACCTTCGAGGTCGCCACGACGCAGTAAGGAGCTGATATAACCATCACTGATTTTATCTAGCTGTTCCGCGATTGGAGAGAGGCGACGTGGTTCAAAGACGCCAACAACAATACAAGCACTACGCTGTTTTTCGGGGCTGCCGCTTTTTACACTGAACTCCATGCGTACTCCTAACATCCTAATTAAAGACAATTAACGCTAAATGTTGGATAATACCACACTGTTTGCTCTGCCGTGATTTCGGTATACGCTTAGAGTGCAGTCTTTCATTTAGCTGAAAGATAACAAAATAACTGATTTAACGAAAAACTATAGTGATTCCATCAAAAAAACAAGTTTTCTATGGGAATATAACGCGTGATTATTGTTAGGTATTTGACAAGAGAGACATTAAAGAGCCAATTAGCGGTACTTTTTGTACTTTTCCTTGTCTTTATTAGCCAAAAGTTTATTAGCATTTTAGCCGATGCAACCGATGGCTCGATCCCGAGTGATCTCATTCTAACCTTCATGGGATTATCTATCCCTTCGATGGCACTATTAATGCTCCCTCTAAGTTTATACATCGGGATCTTACTCACGTTCGGTAGATTATATGCTGAAAGTGAAATCACGGTGATGAATGCGACGGGGATGGGGAACAAATTATTACTCCAATCAGCATTAGCTTTGGCCATTATTACGGGGGCAATTGCCGCTGTGAATTCATTTTGGGTTGCACCTTGGTCGCAAGAGCATATAGAGCAGCTTAAAGAAGAGACAAAGGCTGGGCCAACGTTAAATATGTTGGTAAAGGGGACGTTTCAGCCGGCACCGAATGGAAGTGGGGTTATATTTATTGACAATATCACCGATAAAGGCTCAAAACTTCATAAGGTTTTTGTCGCGCAATTAAAAGCCTCTGGAACCTTGCAGCCTAGTGTGATTGTTGCAGACAATGGTACCGTCAAAGAGTTATCTGATGGTCGTCAAATGTTAGAATTAAATAACGGTGCTCGATATGAAGGCATTCCTACTCAGCTAAATTACTCCATTACTCATTTTCATGACTACCAAGCGCTAATAGGGCAACGTGAAGTTAAAGCTGGTAATCGTGATTGGGAAGCCCAGCCCACAATGACCTTAATAAAAGATCAAAGCTTAGCTGCAAAAGCTGAATTACAGTGGCGTTTCTCTTTAGTACTTTGTATTCCATTGTTAGTAATGATTGTTGTTCCGCTATCGGCTGTTAATCCACGTCAAGGACGATTTGCAAAATTAGCACCTGCTGTGTTGATTTATCTGGCTTATTTCTTAGCGATCTCATCCGCAAAATCAGCGATTGAGGATGGTATTATCCCATCAGCTATTGGCATGTGGCCAATTAATATTACAACCTTGTTAGTTGCTCTTGCTTTAAATAGCTGGGATTCTATGCCTGTGCGACGCCTTAAAGATAAATTACGGAGACGCAGTTAATGTTTAAAATTCTCGACTGGTATATAGGTCGAACGATCATTGCAACTTTCTCACTGACACTATCAACCTTAGTGGGCTTATCTGCGATTATTAAATACGTTGATCAACTAAGAAAAGTGGGACAAGGAAGCTACGATCTCCTCAAGGCGCTGTATTTTGTTTTATTATCAATGCCGCAAGACATCATTATGTTCTTTCCTATGGCGGTATTATTAGGCGCATTGATTGGTTTAGGAATGCTGGCATCAAGCTCTGAGCTGGTGGTAATGCAAGCGGCAGGCTTTTCTAAACTTGATATTGGTTTATCGACCTTAAAAACGGCAGTCCCTATGATGATAGTAGTTGTATTACTGGGACAGTGGGGAGCACCGCAAGCGCAGAAAATGGCACGTGAGTATCGTTCGATATGGGTTTATGGCGGTAGTATGATTTCTGCACAAAGTGGCGTATGGGCTAAAAATGATAATAGCTTCATTTATATGGGACGTGTTCATGATCTCAATAAAGTGGATGTTGTTAATATTTGGCAGTTTGACAACAAAGGCCAGTTGGAAGATGTAACATCTGCAAAACGCGCGTCTTACGATAAAGCGACGGGTTGGACAATGCATGATGTAACCATAACAGACATGACAGGTAGTAGTCAGTTAACCAATAGCCATATAGCAAGTAAGCATTGGGAAACAACATTAACACCAGATAAATTAGCGGTTGTGACGGTGAAACCTGAAGAATTATCGTTGTCTGGCTTATATCATTATGTGAATTATCTCAAAGAGACCAAGCAAGATGCTTCTCGTTATGAGTTAGCATTCTGGCGTAAAGCGCTTCAGCCTATATCCATTGCTGTTATGATGCTATTAGCATTATCTTTTGTATTTGGCCCTCTTCGCTCTGTTACTATGGGGGCTCGTGTCCTTTCAGGTGTCATTTTTGGTTTTGCATTTTATATTTCAGACCAAGTGTTTGGACCGATGATTTTAGTGTACCGATTACCGCCTATTTTAGGGGCATTAGGTCCAAGTTTAGCGTTCTTGTTTATCACGATATATTTGCTAAGACGCAAACTATAAAATGGAAAAAGGAGCCTAAAGGCTCCTTTTTTATTAGCGAATATCTTTTGTCACTATCATTTCACATTCAGCCATTACGTCTTGTAATGCTCGACGTTTAGTGTTGTATGCGAGCAAATTCCCTAACCCTAAGGCTGCCGTTGCAGCGCGGATCAATGCTTGAGTGATAGTAATTGGGCGTCCATCTTTATTTTGTACTTTTAATTTCCATGCTCGCATACCTAACGTTTGGCCACCATGAGTCCAAAAGTAAGTGTAGAATCCAATAATTACGGCGCCTAAGTAACTAGAGTAAAGTAAATTAGCTTGTGGATGATGTGTTAAATAAGCACTTACATCTTCATAGTGAGCTAAATCGAGAATATTAAAATGAAGTAAAAGCGCTATTCCTGCCATTGCTATACCGCCTGCTAGCATAAGAATCGCAGCGACAATTATAGCATCATAAAACCAAGCGGCTAAACGCCGAAATAAGGTTGGATATTGTGGGGAAGTGGTTTTTTTTATTATTGCTGATTTTGACATAAAACATCCGATTTATCTGACTGTATCCATATGTGCTGAGTGTAACAGTAAACAATAAGTCAGAGAACGCTTGATATTGCTACAGAATGTGTAAGGGGGTTGGTGTTATTATCACCAACAAAGAGGTAAATAGGATGAAAAAATAGCGGTCAAAGAGATTGGTTGAATATCTTAACGATAAAGGCTTGCCTCACTGCATTGGATACGTATAATAGCCGCTATAAGCCCGAGTGGTGAAATTGGTATACACGACGGATTCAAAATCCGTTTCCTTCGGGAGTGACGGTTCAAGTCCGTCCTCGGGCACCAAATTTCAAACAAAGCCTCAATCGAAAGATTGGGGCTTTGTTGTTTTTAGATAGTAAGCTCACCAACACCTCCTTGACATTCATATCATATTTATTGTTACACTAAACAGACGTTATCTGACTTGATTGCAGCATTGCGTCGAATCAATCGAATAACGTAGCTATTCAAGTATTTAGTTTATAATCAAATATGTCATCTCATTTACTCATATATAACAAAAAGATAGATATGATTGTTCTAAATGAATATATAGTCTCTCATTTTTATTTATAATAATTTATGTGAAGGTCTTATCTGAAATGAGAAGGATACTTTGATTATAAAAAAACTGTGTAATAATTATTTCTGGTTCATTTTTGAGTTTTGATCTCGTGGTTAAAAATAATTTTGATGTATTACGAATTTTCCTCGCTGTACTTGTTTTCTATTTCCATATAGGGATAGAAACTCAAAATGAATACCTCATGTATGTACCAGGCGGCTTAGCAGTGCATTGCTTCTTCGTTATTAGTGGCTATTTGATAGTAAAAAGCTACTTAAAAAGAAAGTCTTTATCAACTTATGTAAAGTCACGTTTCTTACGTATTTACCCACTGTATTTTATTGTTATTACAACGGCGTTTATTTTTGGATATTTTCATTACTCCGGTAGTTTTATTGACGACATAAATAATGGTGCCGGTAAATACTTAGCGTCTAATTATGTGTTCGCTAACTTCTTGCATCCGACGTTACCCGGTTTATTTGAAAATAATTTTCAACCTTTTGTTAATGCAGCATTATGGACCATTAAAATTGAAGTCATGTTCTATATTTGTGTACCTATTATCTATGGTGTACTGAATAAAAAGTTAGATAATAAAAAGCTGACAATACTACTAGGTTTAGTATCGATTTGCTGTTTTTATACAGTGCAGTATTTCATTGAGTATCATGGTTTACCAGCAAGCATTAATCGACAATTACCATCTATGTTAGTGTTCTTCATGCTAGGGGCATATTGGAATTTTGCGGAGCCTAAGTTTTTAAGGCTTTGGCATCTACTGATCTTGATCCCGATAGTATTCTTTTTACAAAGCTGGTTTGTGATTTATGCGTTCGCGGTGAGTTTTATAGTGTACGTTATTGTTTTTAAGTTAAAGCCAATAGCGGTTAGCAAGCGTATTGGTGATATATCATACGGTATCTATATTTGGCATTTTCCAATCTTACAAACATTAATCATGTATGGTTTTTTCAAGAATATTTATCAAGGTACAGCAATTGCAACTGTACTTGTTTTCTTATTTGCAATGATTAGCTGGCACTTCATCGAGTCCAAATTAGTCGTTAGACATTAATTGATTGAAGTTGAGTTGTTATATGGCAAGACGTTTTGAAGCCCTTGATGCCTTTCGCGGGTTATGTGCATTATCTGTTGTGTTATTTCACTTTCGTGCAGTTGGGAGTGTGACTGAGTTACCTTTTTTTAGAGGCAGCGAATTATTTGTAGAGTTTTTCTTTGCCCTAAGTGGCTTTGTGCTCGCCCATAGTTATGGTTTTAGGGACAACCTACACTTTAAATCTTATATAGCATCGCGTTTTTTTCGACTATATCCATTGTATGTTTGCATGCTGATGGTATTCATTGGGTTAGAGGTGGTGAAATATATTGCGTATAAAACCGTTGGTTTTAGTTTTAATACTTTGCCCTTTACAGGCCATGGATCTCTGTCTGAAATACTCCCTAACCTATTAATGGTGCAATCATGGACATCATTAACCGATCCTTTATCGTTCAACTATCCATCGTGGAGTATAAGCATTGAGTTTTATCTCTATGTTTTACTCTTCCTGACGCTATATCTATTTGGTCGTTACAAGGTATGGAGCTGGTTGACGATAGCCGTTATGATTTTAGGCTTAATGGGGAACAATTCAACACTACTTCAACCATATGTATTTAATGGATTATCATGTTTTTTTGGTGGTGCATTCACGTATGTTGTATTTACCAAAGTAAAGCACATATCGATTCCATTTATTGCAGGCTCTATTATTGAAGTCGCGCTTTTAAGTGCTGTAGTTTATTTGGTTTCAAATGAAATAAGCTACAGATATATATACGCAACGCTATTGTTCTATCTTGTTGTATTGTTTTTTGCTTTTGAGTCTGGTGCGATTTCAAAACTGTTAAATAGAAGTATATTTCAAGTCTTAGGTAAATGGTCCTATTCTATCTATTTAACACATGCCGCTATTCTCTTTATGGTTACATCGGTCGCATTAGTAGGACAAAAAGTGCTAGGTAAAGCAATCGCTCCAATGATAGAGGGTGCACGGTTTATCGATTTAGGTTCGACGTTTTATAATAATGTACTTGTTGTTTCTGTTCTTTTGATCGTTATCCTTGTGTCGAAGACGACATATAAATATATAGAGCTTAAAGGACAAGCATTAGGAAAACGGGTTATGGGCTTTAAATAGATATGAAATGTCAGACGTTCAGTGTGTAAAATATACGATTATTATGTTCGTGATTAGATGTTGAGCTATCGCATTTTTGTGGTGTTTTTTATTGAAAAAAAAAGCTTGCCAATGTGATCTGAATCTCTATAATGCGGCCTCACTGACACGGAGCAAGCCACTGGCAAGCGACAAAATCAGTATTGTTCTTTAACAATTTGACCATGCAATCTGTGTGGGCACTCGTTGAAAAGTTAAGTCGAAAGATTTATCAATGATACTAGTGACCAATTGATACGTAAGTATCAGCACAGTCAATTC